>NZ_LJHU01000134.1 GCF_001295975.1 Brevundimonas sp. AAP58
GCCCGTCGCCTTCGAAACCCGCATGCGCGAATCGCCTGTCCGTCGCCCCGTCTCTCTGGCTAGAGCATCGCCCGGTCAGAACGAAGGCGCCGCCTGCTGCCAGCCTCCTGTCAGCATCCCCGCCCCGCCCGGCGCGTTGTCTGGCGCAGCCCCTGCCCGCGCCCTACATTCGCGTTCATGAACCGTTCCTCCACGCCCTCCGCCAAGGCCCCGCGCGCGAAGAAGCCGGTGCACACGCCGAACCCGGGCGTGGCGGAGGCGCAGACCCCCTTCGTCCGCGACGGCGCGCCCCTGCCCGACGTCATGGCCAGGATGCCCATGTTCGCGCCCGTGACCGGCCCCCGCCTGACGCCGGAGGAGGCCCCCGGCGCCCCCAGGGACTGGAAGCCCCACCGCCCCGAGCGCGCCGCCGACCGCAAGGGCGGGCGGTTCCGCCTCGTCACCGACTACACCCCCGCCGGCGACCAGCCCGCGGCCATCGCCGAGCTCGTCGCCCAGGCCGAGGCCGGCGACCAGGATCAGGTGCTGCTCGGCGTCACCGGTTCGGGCAAGACCTTCACCATGGCCAAGGTCATCGAACAGACCCAGCGCCCGGCCCTGATCCTGGCCCCCAACAAGACCCTCGCCGCCCAGCTGTACTCCGAGTTCAAGGCCTTCTTCCCCGACAACGCGGTGGAGTATTTCGTCAGCTACTACGACTACTACCAGCCCGAGGCCTACGTCCCGCGCACCGACACCTACATCGAGAAGGACAGCTCGATTAACGAGCAGATCGACCGCATGCGCCACTCGGCGACGCGGGCGATCCTGGAGCGCGACGACGTCATCGTCGTGGCCTCGGTCAGCTGCATCTACGGCATCGGCTCGGTCGAGACCTATACGGCCATGACCTTCGACCTGAAGGTCGGCGCGACCATCGACGAGGCCAAGCTCAGGGCCGACCTGATCGCGCTCCAGTACAAGCGGAACGACGCGACCTTCGAGCGCGGCATGTTCCGCAAGCGCGGCGACACCATCGAGATCTTCCCCGTCCACCTGGAGGACCGCGCCTGGCGCGTCAGCCTGTTCGGCGACGAGATCGAGGCCATCGCCGAGTTCGACCCCCTGACCGGCAAGAAGACCGCCGACCTGGAGGAGGTCACCGTCTACGCCGCCAGCCACTACGTCACGCCCCGCCCGACGCTCAACCAGGCCATCCACGGCATCAAGGCCGAGCTGAAGGAGACGCTCGACTGGATGGTCGAGAACGGCAAGCTGCTGGAGGCCCAGCGCCTGGAGCAACGCACCCGCTTCGACATCGAGATGATGGAGGCGACCGGCTCCTGCGCCGGCATCGAGAACTATTCCCGCTGGCTGACCGGCCGCGCGCCCGGCGAGCCCCCGCCCACCTTCTTCGAATACATCCCCGACAACGCCCTGCTGTTCGTCGACGAGAGCCACGTCACCATCGGCCAGATCGGCGGCATGTACCGGGGCGACTATCGCCGCAAGTCGACGCTGGCCGAATACGGCTTCCGCCTGCCCAGCTGCATCGACAACCGCCCGCTGAAGTTCGACGAGTGGGACGCCATGCGGCCCCAGACGGTCCACGTCTCGGCCACCCCCGGCCCGTGGGAGATGGAGCGCGCGGGCGGCGTCTTCGTCGAACAGGTCATCCGCCCCACCGGCCTGATCGACCCGCCCGTCGAAATCCGCCCGGTCAGCGGCCAGACCCGCAACCAGGTCGACGACGTCATCGACGAGGTGAAGGCCACCGCCCGCGCCGGCTACCGCTCCCTGGTCACCACCCTGACCAAGAAGATGGCCGAGGACCTGACGGAGTACATGCACGAACAGGGCGTCCGCGTCCGCTACATGCACTCCGACGTCGACACGCTCGAGCGGATCGAGATCCTGCGCGACCTGCGCCTGGGCGCCTTCGACGTCCTGATCGGCATCAACCTGTTGCGCGAGGGCCTGGACATTCCGGAGTGCGGCTTCGTCGGCATCCTCGATGCGGACAAGGAGGGCTTCCTGCGCTCGGAGACCTCGCTGATCCAGACCATCGGCCGCGCGGCCCGCAACGTCGACGGCCGCGTCATCCTCTACGCCGACCGCATGACCGGCTCGATGGAGCGCGCCATCGCCGAGACCAACCGCCGTCGCGAGCGCCAGACGGCCTACAACCTCGAACACGGCATCACGCCCGAGAGCGTCAAGCGCGAGATCAAGGACATCCTCGACAGCCCCTACGAGAGCCGCGCCCTCGACAAGCTCACCGCCCCCGGCGTGAAGGAACAGGCCAAGCCCTTCACCGGCTCCAACTTCCAGGCCGCGCTCAAGGACCTGGAGAGCCGCATGCGCGAGGCGGCGTCGAACCTGGAGTTCGAGGAGGCCGCCCGCCTGCGCGACGAGATCAAGCGCATGAAGCTCATGGACCTGGAGTTCGCCAACGAGGTTCTGACCGCCGAAGGCGAGGCCGTCGACACCGCCGCGCCCAAGCGCTGGCGCGCGGAGGCCAATGCGGAGAAGGCGGAGCGGTTCAGGAAGGGGCGGTAGGGGGGAGGTTAGAGGTAGAGGCGGTGAACCGAGCCCTCGCCTCTACCCCTGGTCTAGTGGTGGCTTGCTACTTGAGCATCTGCTCCGCGCGAACCAGCGCCGATTTGGCCTCCTCCAAAGCCTTCAATGCGACCATTGACTCGCGACCGCTGAGATACGGTCCGGGTGGAGGCAAAACGCTCGCTTGAGCGGCTGCCACGCTGCGGAACGTGCGCCCCGCAGCGATTTCACCGATGCGGCCGCCATTCACTCCAAACCAAGCCGCAATGTCATGTTGGCGGTCGCCACGAGCAAGCATGCCTTTGGCGATCGCCGCATCAGTTTCGTCCAGCGTGACGCCGCTGGGAGGTGCTCGATATCCCATGTCACACCTCACGAAGCAGCTGCTGAGCGTTTCAGGAGCTCAGTTTCGAAGGCGTCGATAACAAGGTCGTAGGAACCTTCGTTCTTACCGATCTTCTGTGGGTCCGCCCTGAAAGCATCCATGATCACGCGATACTTTTTCACAATCGCTGGGAAGCACTCATCCAAGAACTGGTTCGGGTCCGCCCTCCAGCGGAGGCGGCCATCAGGTCCCTGCTCGATGAGGCTTTTTAGGCCGTAGACCAGCGGCATGATCAGGCCGTCGGGGTAGCTGTAGTTCACCGGTTGATCCGTGAAGTGGGTCGTCGGCTTAGAACGCATATCCTTGGCAGGTTTGACTACAGACAAGCCTCCGAACCGACCTGTGCCGTCATTGTAGGTGTCAGGAAAAGTCCGATAAATTCGGTCGTACAATAGCGGGATCTGGGCAGCGATTTCTAGCGCGCTTCCGACTTGAGTATTGTGCAGTTCATGCTTGTATTCACCGCCAGTTTGTTTTGAAACGGCTGGGCTGCTCATGAGCCGGTCGAATAGCTTCACGCACTCTCCCTTGTTCCTGTAAATGTTCTGCGGAACAGGCGCCTCCACCTGACGACCGTCTTCGTCTTCTGGTAAGTTAACAACCGACAAGGGAATCCAGGCGAGGGCGATCAGATCGCGCACTCGAATGTCTCCACCGTCATTAGTTTTCCATTCCACTCGCTCGGAGATTTCTTTTGGCAGGAAGGCGCGCAGTTCTTCGTAGAAGCCTTTTTGATTGGAGCGTGTCTCTGCTCGAAGCTCGACATTGTTGTTGCGGGCCGCACAAATGTCGAGCAACGAGCTAGAGAACTCGTTCATCACATCAGGATCGTCCAGATTGGCGGGTACTAGGATCTCGAGCGGAACGAGGAAGTCCAGCATTCCATCTCCGTCATCTTCGGCGGTCGACTCCTTAAGGGTGGTGATCAAGTCCCGGTTCTTCACCCAAGCAGCTTTGAAGTCAGGCCAGCGGGGCAGCTTCAGTTTGGAGTTGCCAATGGCCAACCGCACGATGTGGGTTCCGATGGCTAACATGTTGTGACCGCCATCAAGAATTCCCTCGATCCGAGTGTTTTCGAAGTTGAGTTCGTAGCGGTTCCGCTCAAGCTTTTCGTAATCGGAAGCTCCGACTAGAACGCCCTTGGTCTTGAAGGGGAAAGTGTCCGGCGTCTCAACGATACTTTCGATTATTGCATCGGTGACAGGCCCCGCTTTAGCGGATCGCGGATTGGCTTCGAGGTCGGCGGCGTCGAATAGAGCCAACATGTTGCGGGCTTTAACGAAGCCGACGATCCGACGGACGGGGCCCTCTACCTGTTCGGCAACTTGGCCTTGGTCGAAACGAACGACAATACGATCGGGATTCATACTCAGTCTCCTTGGGTAAGGAGAACTGCCTCGGTTCAGGATCCCGCGAACCGGGTGCGCACACCCGACATCCGACACGTTCCGAGCCTCCGGCCCGCCTCGTATTCGGTCGCCGCTATCCAGCAGCAGGATCTGGCCGAAACCGCTCTCGGGTTTCATTCCGGCTCCTTCCAGGAGCCCATGCCAAAGTGTGGCCAACCGCCACGGTTGTCAACGTGAAAAATTCTCGTTCGACGAACTTCAAACCAACTCCACCTTCAACGAATGCCCCAGCACCCGCGCCGCGCGGCTGAGGGTATCCAAGGTCACGTTCGAGGCGTCCGGGTCCAGCACGCGGTTCAGCTGGGCGCGGCTGGTGTCCATGCGGGCGGCCATGGCGGCGCGGGTCAGGTTCTGGTCCTTCATCGCCTGCTGGAGCTGGAGCGCGATCACGCTCTTGACCGCGCGCAGGGTCACCTCCTCACGGATGCCCTCCTCGTCGAGGAAGTCGTCCAGGGTGGCGAGGTCCGACGGGTCGCGGAACTTCATGTCGGGCGTCATGGGCGCTCCTTCTAAAGGCTGCGCTCCTTCATGCGCCGGTACGCGATCTCGATCTCGGCCTTCGGCGTCTTCTGGGACTTCTTGATGAAGCCGTGCACCACGACCAGGGCCTGATGCTCCGGATCGTGGAAGAAGATCATCCGCACCTCGCGGTTGCCGCTCAGGCTCGACCGGACCTCCCACAACCCGCCCCCGAGGGAACGGCAGAGCGGAAGCCCCATCGGAAAGCCCAGCTGGACCCGCTTGAGGTCGAAACCGAGGATCGCGCGATCCGGCCTATCGAAGGATCGCAGCCACTCCTGAATGACGGGCCGGCCGGCGGGGGTCTGGTAGAAGCGGACCGTGTGCATGCACAGCTCCTGCGGGTGCGGGGCGACAACTTTGCATGGCGGGTCCATCCCTTCCAGAGAGCCGGGCACATGCCCTGACTTTGCACGGAAAGCGTATCACATATGGTCCGCCCTGCAAGCTAACGTTCGCAGGCATGTCGCTGGGCTCCAACGCACGGTCCTCCGCAACCGAGGCTGGCTGGCGTTCAACGGACGCGGGACGTATCGGCTCACGTCCCTTCTCCCCTTGCGGGAGAAGGTGGCCCGCAGGGCCGGATGAGGGGTGAAACACCGCTCTGTCCGACGTGCCTCCGAACCGACCCCGGTATCCGCGTCTTCGTACCCCTCATCCGACCGCGCTTCGCTTGGCCACCTTCTCCCGCAAGGGGAGAAGGGAAACGGGGTGAAACACCGGCGTCCGGCGAGTAACCTCGGCTGATGCTCAAGCCGTCGGACAGAACGCGCGCTGCCGCCCGGCGAGGTCGCACGGACGGGACCTTGCCCGAAGCGATCTTCTGGAAATACCTGAAAGACAGACGGCTCGAGGGTCTGAAGTTCCGCAGGCAGCTGCCGCTCGGTCCCTACATCGCAGATTTCGCCTGCCCGTCGATCCGGCTCATTGTCGAACTCGACGGCGGCGTCCACGATCTGCGAATCGAGGCGGACGCCAAGCGGGATGCCTGGCTGACGGCGAATGGGTGGACTGTCCTGCGCTTCCGCAATCAGGCGGTGCTTACCAATCCCAGCCTTCTGTTCCAGGCGGTGCGGGATCATGCGGAGCGTCACGGAAAGACCTGAGACACGCTCCCTTCTCCCCTTGCGGGAGAAGGTGGCCCGGAGGGCCGGATGAGGGGTATGCGCCCGCGAACCCGGTGATGGACGGTCAGAACCTCCCCGGATGGATCGGTGTTTTACCCCTCATCCGACCTCGCTTCGCTCGGCCACCTTCTCCCGCAAGGGGAGAAGGGACGGATGGGGTCGGCCCCTATGTCGTGGACTTCGCCTGCGTTCGCTTGCGGCTGGTCATCGAGATCGACGGCGGGGTGCATGGGCGTGACGACGTCGTGCTGCGCGGTGCCCTGCGCCAGACGGAGATCGAGGCGCTCGGCTGGACCGTGGTCCGGTTCACCAACGACACGGCGCTGGGCGAGCCCTGGCGGATCGACGACGCGATCCGCGACCGGGCGCGGGTGTTGGGGTTGCTTTAGGTCGCCGTTAGTGGACCCTCTCCCGTCGGGAGAGGGCTTGAGGCTCGGCAAGCGAAGCGCGCCGCCAAGCCGAAAGGGTGAGGGGTTGCTGCCCGACGTTCAAGAGCGCCCGCCTCGATTACGCTGCTGACTTCTTCAGGTTGCAAGTTTCACATAGTGCTTGGGCATTCGACAACACAGTCGGCCCACCTTTCGACCAGGCAGTCATATGATCAGCGTGCATTTGATCAATTTCTGGCATTTCTTTACCGCACCCTTCGGCCTGGCACTGCTTTCCTGACCTTAGCCAAATCACATACCGCTCTTCGTCAGTGAAGACTCTCTTCGTATCCTTAATTTCAATGTCTGGAACACTCTGGAGAAAATATCGTGTCAGAATTCGTGCCCGGTCTATCATTGAGTTCATATCGTTGGTGCCTTGCTGCATAAGGCGACCGAACTCGCTCAAGCTGGCGTCTCTTTGATCTTCTGGGCGATCAAGATCTTCGATCCGCTTTTTATGGAAACTTTCTAGGAATGACAAAATCTTAGCGTCTAGGGCCGGGTGAGCATACTCCGCTTTGATTGTCTTGACCCAGCCATAATAAAGCTGTGGAAAAGACTGCTTATTCATCAATATGTTATTTTCACCGAAAACCTTGTATAGTTCTCTTATGTTCTTGGTAACGCGAACCTTCAAGCCATCAAACTCGGCCGGTTGCATGCTCTTGTTCTTTTTGACGAGGTTATCCAAGAAGCGCTTCTTGAGATCACTGAACTGACCTTGACCATCATTTTGATTCATCTCGAGTCGGATGAGCTTAGCCGCAACTTCTTGATACGACATTCGGCGGTCGTTGAAACGCAGCAGCCGAACTAATGTCTCATCCTTCGCAACTTCGCGGATCAGACGAGTCATGTCTCCGCCCATAGCGTTACGCTTTTCCGCGGCATTCAGTGGCTCGCCGTTGTTCAAACGGGAGAATAACTCTTCAATATCTTCCTCATCGGCTCCAGAGACCTCGACCACATCAATGGTTTGAGAATTAAAGTACTCTCGCTGCGATTCGGTCAGGTCACCAAATTTCGCATTGGCTTTTGGCGGGTTATTGTCAGCAAAGAACGATGTATCGCCAGAGAACGTAAAGTCCTCGGCTAGCGCGAATGATCCGGACCTAAAGTCCCATATTGCTCCAAGCCTTTGCTTTCCATCGATGACAGAATATCCAAATGGTTCTTTCTGGGCCTGGATGTCATGGAAATACAGCTTGGGGACATCAAATCCGTTGAAGATGCTGTCCATGAATAGCTGCTTCTTCTCGTCCGACCAAACTCCCGACTCGCGCTGATAGGGCGGGTTGAGGTTGATACGGTTCTTTTGAAGCCAAAGCTGGCCAATGTTCCAGCGCTGGGTCGTGCACTTCATAAAGCGCTCCTTCAATTCCACCCATAATGGTGGCTCCGACACGACGCAATCCAAGATGAGTTTGTCGCCGCTGACAGTCAAGTATGGAGCATAGTCCTCACACCTTCACCTCCACCACCCCGCCCCCGGCGCGGAACTTCGCCGACATCTCCGCCATCCCGGCCTCCGCCTCCGCCAGCGAGCCGCCCGCGTCGTTTTGGGCCTGGGCATCCCGGCGGATATCCTGGCTGATCTTCATCGAGCAGAACTTGGGGCCGCACATGCTGCAGAAGTGGGCGGTCTTGTGGGCTTCCTTGGGCAGGGTCTCGTCGTGGTATTTGCGGGCCGTCTCGGGGTCGAGGCCGAGGTTGAACTGGTCTTCCCAGCGGAACTCGAACCGGGCGCGCGACAGGGCGTCGTCGTGGGCGCGGGCGGCCGGGTGGCCCTTGGCCAGGTCGGCGGCGTGGGCGGCGATCTTGTAGGTGATGACGCCGTCCTTGACGTCCTGACGATCCGGCAGGCCCAGGTGCTCCTTGGGCGTGACGTAGCAGAGCATGGCCGTGCCGAACCAGCCGATCATGGCCGCGCCGATCGCGCTGGTGATGTGGTCATAGCCCGGCGCGATGTCGGTGGTCAGCGGCCCCAGCGTATAGAAGGGCGCCTCGTGGCAGTGCTTCAGCTGCTCGTCCATGTTGGCCTTGATCTTGTGCATCGGCACATGGCCGGGGCCCTCGATCATGACCTGGCAGCCGTGGTCCCAGGCGACCCTGGTCAGCTCTCCCAGGGTGCGCAGCTCGGCGAACTGGGCCGCGTCGTTGGCGTCGGCGATGGAGCCGGGGCGCAGGCCGTCGCCGAGGCTGAACGAGACGTCGTACGCGCGCAGGATCTCGCAGATCTCGTCGAAGCGCTCGTACAGGAAGCTCTCCTTGTGATGCGCCAGGCACCACTTGGCCATGATGGAGCCGCCGCGCGACACGATGCCGGTGACGCGGCTGGCCGTCAGGGGCACGAAGGGCAGGCGCACGCCTGCGTGGATGGTGAAATAGTCCACGCCCTGTTCGGCCTGTTCGATCAGGGTGTCGGCGAAGATGTCGAACGTCAGGTCCTCGGCCACGCCGCCGACCTTCTCCAGCGCCTGATAGATGGGGACGGTGCCGATGGGGACGGAGCTGTTGCGGATGATCCAGTCGCGGATGTTGTGGATGTTCCGGCCCGTCGACAGGTCCATGACGTTGTCGGCGCCCCAGCGGGTGGCCCAGACCAGCTTGTCGACCTCGTCGTCGACGGTCGAGAGGACCGCCGAGTTGCCGATGTTGGCGTTGATCTTCACCAGGAAGTTGCGGCCGATGATCATCGGCTCGACCTCGGGGTGGTTGATGTTGTGCGGGATGATGGCTCGGCCCCGGGCGATCTCCTGACGCACGAACTCCGGCGTGACGAAGTCGGGGATGGAGGCGCCAAAGTCCTCGCCGTCGCGCACGCACGGGGCGGACTGCTCGCGGCGCAGGTTCTCGCGGATGGCGACGTATTCCATCTCGGGCGTGATGATGCCGGCGCGGGCGTATTCCAGCTGGGTCACCGGGCGGCCGGAGACGCCCTTGAAGACCTTGTGGCGCGAGGTGTCGAAGCGGGGGGCGAGGTGCTTGCCCTCGGCGTGGCCGTTGTCTTCCGGCTTGACCTCGCGGGGGTGGGCGACGGGGGCGATGTCGCCGCGGTCCAGCTGCCAGCTGGATTTGACGTGGGGGAGGCCCCTGGTGATGTCGATGGCGACGGTCGGGTCGGTGTAGGGGCCGGAGCTGTCATAGATCGTCACCGGCGGCTCATTGGCGCTGGGGTGGACGGCGACTTCGCGGAAGGGGACGCGGATGTCGGGGAAGAGCTCGCCGGAGACATAGACCTTGCGGGAGCCGGCGCGGGGGCCGGTGGGGATGGCGCCGGTTTCACGCATCACCTGATCCCGGGCGTCCTTGAGCGACAGATCGACGTTGGGCTCTTGGGGTTCGGGCGTGACGTGGATGTTCATGGCGGCCTCTTCGCGTGGAGGGCGCCGACGTCGGGGGGACCTGTGGCGAGGTCCCGTCTCTCCCTTCGCCGGCATGACCCGGATCAGGTTCGGCCGGTCAGGCGATCACGCCAATCTCAGCGGCTCAGGCGCCGCCCCCGGGAGAACGCGGTGACGATAGTCCCGTCCTTCGCCACAGACCAGCCCGACAGGTGACCAAAGCGTAAGTTGAGCCCGGCGGCCGGGCGGCGCATGGCGGGCGCGACGTTACAGCCAAGGTTGCCGCCATGACCCCGAGACCCCTGATCGCCGCCGCCGCATTCGCCCTGACCGCCTTCGCCGCGCCTGCGATGGCGCAGGTGGAGCGCATTCCCTCCTCCGGCGGGGAGGTCATCATTCCGGGGCCGCCGTTCGCCCCGGCCTACTATGAGTTCGGCTACGCCCCGGCGCGGCGAGTGGGCGACACCCTCTATGTCTCGGGCGTCATCATCTATCGCGGCGAAGGAGAAGGCACTGACGCGGCGGCCTTCGAGGCCCAGGTGCGGCGGGGGTTCCGGACACTGCAGATGATCCTGGAGGCGGCGGGCGCCGGCTTCGAGGACGTGGCCATGGTCAACAGCTATCACGTCTGGGACGGCCCGAACTTCACCGGCGAGCGGATGGAGCAGTGGGAGGTGATCCGGCGCGTCCGCGCCGAGTTCATCGGCGAGCCCCACTCGGCCTGGACGGCGGTGGGGACGACGGGCCTCTTGGTTCCCAACGGCATCGTCGAGATCGAGCTGGTCGCGCACCTGGGCGAGGACTGATCCGGAAACCTTTCGCGGGCGCGGGGCGAAATCCGGGGCTAGGCTGAGGGCCAGCCCCGAGGAGACCCGCCATGCGATCCGAACCCTTCGACTTCGACTGCGCGGACGGACGGCGGGTGCGCGGGCGGCTGGATCGGCCGGACGGGCAGGTCAGGGCCTATGCCCTGTTCGCCCACTGCTTCACCTGCGGCAAGGACAACCTGGCGGCGACGCGGATTTCACGCGCGCTGGCGGCCGAGGGGGTGGGCACGCTGCGGATCGACTTCGCCGGCATCGGTGAGGCGGGCATGACGCCCATGCCGGCGGGGTTCACGGTGGACGTCGGCGACCTGAAGGAGGCTGCGGCGGTCATGGTCCGGCACGGCTGCGCGCCCGGCCTGCTGATCGGCCACAGCCTGGGCGGAGCGGCGGCGATCGCGGCGGCCGGCGACATCGACAGCGTCAAGGCGGTGGCGGTGATCGGGGCTCCGTTCGACGTGGACCATGTGCTGAAGCTGCTGGGGCCGGGCGCGGAAGGGTTGATGCACGGCGAAACGCATGAGGCCGAGGTCGGCGGGCGGCCGGTGTCGGTCGGGGCGGGCTTCGCCGAGGACCTGAAGGCTCAGGACCAGAAGGCACGGCTGGCGAACCTGAAGCGGGCGCTGCTGATCCTTCACTCACCGGTCGATCAGGTGGTGGGGGTCGAGGAGGCCAGCGCCATCTTCATGGCGGCCAAGCACCCCAAGAGCTTCTGCTCGCTGGACAAGGCCGATCATCTGCTGAGCCGTCCGGAGGACGCGGCCTATGCGGCGACGGTGATCGCGGCCTGGGCCAGCCGCTATGTCGGGGACATGACGACGCCGGAGACGGCGCCGGCCTCGGACGGGGTCGTTCGGGTGTCCGAGACGGGTGCGGGCAAGTTCCAGGCGAAGGTGGAGGCGGGTGGCGCCATGCTGCTGGCCGACGAGCCGGTGTCGGTCGGCGGACTGGC
>NZ_LJHU01000135.1 GCF_001295975.1 Brevundimonas sp. AAP58
CGAGGAAATCGCCAAGGTCGAGTATTCCCCGCGCATGGAGGGCCGCCAGATGATCATGATCCTGGCCCCGAAGTAGGCGGCTCACGTCGACCGACGTCGTTGCGTTCGTGCAACGCAACCGCGAATCTGACCGAGACCGGCCAACCGCCCCCACTGCGAAGCCAGAGCCTGGTGTAGCCTCAAGTGTACGCCGCAGAGGGAGTTCGCATGCGTCGGCTTGCCTTGGCCTGTCTGGCCCTTGTCGTTTCCGCCACATCGACCGGGGCTCAGGAGGCGGTCGCTCCTGACGCCGCGCGTGAGACCGGCCCCACCTTGGCCATGTCGATCACACCGCCTCCGCTGGAGGTCTATGGTCGGCTGCCCGCCTATGAGCTCAGCGTGCTGTCCGCAGCGGGCGACCGCGTGGCGCATGTGGTGACCCAGGGCGAGGTCCGTGCCGTCCTCGTCAACACCCTGCCGGGAGGCGAACTTGTCGGAGGCGCCCGGGTCGGGGAGGTCAAGATCCGCGACCTCGCCTGGGTCGGTCCGGACCACCTTCTGATCATCACCTCCGCCGCGATGGAATATCCGGGCGGCCTTGAGGTGGAGGTGGCCCAGGGCGAGGTCCTGGACCTGGCGAACAACAGCCTGCGGTCGGTGTTCCAGAATCTCTCGGACGTCTACCGCAACATGCTTTCGGTTCATGTGGCCCAGATCGACGGCAAGCCGCAGATCGTCTTTGAGGCCCAGAACGACGACACCTACCAGATCGCCCTGTACGCCCTTGATCCTGTCACCATGCGCTCGCGCGTTCTGGAGCGAAACCAACCGAACACACGCTCCTACGTCGTGACTCCGGACGGCCGACGCCTCGCTCGGGCCAACTATCGTCAGAACGACGGCCTATGGCAGTTTCAGGTTGAGCAGGGCCCCGGCGCGTGGCGCACGGTCTGGTCCACGACCGCGCTGGTGGATCCGCCGGTGATGGGCGGCGAGGGACCCGAGGGTGACACGGTGGCGGTGCTCGCCAGCCCCGTGGCGGGCGCTCCGGCGATCTGGCGTCTGCTGGGGCTGGACGGCGTCTGGCGGCCCTTGCCGTTCGAGGGGGATCCAAGCAGCCTGCTGTATCATCCCCGGACGGGTCGGCTGATCGGGGCGGCCTATCGAGAGGCGGAGGGATGGCGCTACGAGTTCAGCGATCCGGGGGCCGCTCGGACGTGGCGTTCCATCGAGCGAGCCTTCCAGGGGCGCGATCCGCAGCTGGTCTCCTGGAGCGACGACCTTCGCAAGACCATGGTGTTCAGCTGGGGGCCGACGGATGCCGGAGCCTATCATTTCGTCGATCTCGACGCCGGTCGCGCGGATGTCCTCGGTGAGCAGTACCCCGACATCGGTCCCGACCAGGTCGCCGAGATCCGTACGATCGCTTATGAGGCAGCCGATGGCATGAGCATCCCCGGCTATCTGACGCTGCCGCCCGGCGTCACGGAGCCTCGGGGTCTGCCGCTGGTCGTATTCCCCCACGGCGGTCCGGCGGTGCGCGACGAGAAACAGTTCGACTGGTGGGCCCAAGCCATGGCGTCTCGCGGCTATGCGGTGCTTCAACCCAACTTCCGCGGGTCGTCCGGTCTGGGGTTGGACCATCTGGAGGCCGGCTACGGTGAGTGGGGCCGCAAGATGCAGACCGATCTGTCGGACGGTGTGCGTTGGCTGGCGGAGCAGGGCATCGTCGATCCCGCTCGGGTCTGCATCGTGGGGGCGAGCTACGGCGGATATGCGGCCCTGGCGGGGGCGACGATGGAGTCCGGCGTCTATCGCTGCGCGGTTTCGGTTGCGGGCGTGTCGGACCTTCGCGCCATGCTGCGCTGGACCGCCGATCGCATGGGCAGGAGCAACAACGCCGCCAACCGCTACTGGAACCGCTTCATGGGCGCGGAGGGGGTCGGGGACCGATCTCTGGATCAGCGATCACCCGCGCAGTTGGCCGACCGAGCCGCAGCTCCGATTCTGCTTATCCACGGGCGAGACGACACGGTGGTGCCCTATAGCCAGACCTCGACCATGGCCTCGGCGCTGCGCCGGGCCGGCAAGTCCTATCAGCTGGTCGAACTGGAGGGGGAGGATCATTGGCTCTCACGGGCGGAGACCCGCCAGCGCATGCTGACTGAAACCATCGCGTTTCTCGAGACGCACAATCCCGCGAACTAGCGTCGCCCCCGGTCCACGGGCGACGTCCCTGACGCGACGAACCGGCGCTCGCGAAGCGAGACCGGCTCCGCGAGAAAGCCGAGGCGCGCAAGCGCCAGAAGGTCGTCGAGCTCAAGGAAATCAAGCTGCGCCCCAACATCGACGTCCAC
>NZ_LJHU01000136.1 GCF_001295975.1 Brevundimonas sp. AAP58
CCCGCCGCGACAAGCTCGCAAGGCCTTGCGCCCTTCCCAAGCGACGGAACCGAGAGCGAGGGTAACACACCCGGATATCAGGGCGCGTTCAGCGCGTCTCGAACAGGACGGGCGTTGATTCCGCTGACGAAATCCGGGCGTCGTTGGATGATTGAGAAAAACAGCGCGCGTTTCTCTCCCTCCCCGGCCCGGGGAGGGGGGCGGAGGCGTAGCCGAAGCCGGGTGGGGGCGGCCGGGTGATCCAGACACCGTCATCGCCTGTGTCTCGCCGGGCCGCCCCCACCCGATCGCTTCGCGATCATCCTCCCCCGAGGGGGAGGGAGAGGGGGGGCTAGCTGCCCCGTCGCAGGGCGCTGAGCACCGCAGGTACTCCTCCTGGCAAATCCTCCGCGATCAGGCCCGGGCCCAAGCGCTCGGCGGCCGCCGCATGCATCCAGACGGCGGCGCTGGCGGCGTCGAACGTCGGCATGCCTTGGGCGATCAGGCCGCCGATCAGGCCTGCCAGAACGTCGCCACTGCCCGCCGTCGCCAGCCACGGCGAGCCGTTCGGATTGATCCGGGCCCGGCCATCCGGCGCGGCGATGATCGTCTCGGCCCCCTTAAGCACGATGTGGGCACCGGCCTGGCGGGCGGCCTCGGCGGCGGCAGCCTCCCTGCCCTGCTCCAGCAGACCGGGGAAGACCCGCTCGAACTCGCCTTCGTGAGGGGTCAGGACGTCGTCGCGGTCGAGGCTGGCGAAGAGGTCGACGCCCCTGCCCTTGAAGATGGTCAGGGCGTCGGCGTCGACGACCAGGGCCGCGCCAGTGCGGGCGAGCGCGGCGAGGTTCTGCACGGTCGCCTCGTTCAGGCCCGCCGCCGGGCCGATGACGACGGCGTCCATCGCCTCGGCCAGCGTCTCCAGGCCCTCCGGCGAGGTGAAGGCCTCGACCATGACGGCCTCCAGCGCGCCCGCGACGATCGGCGCGGCGGCGGGCGGGCACAGCACCTTCACCAGCCCCGCTCCGACCCGCAGGCCCGCGCGTGCCGCCAGCCGCGCTGCGCCCGTATTCAGCGGACCGCCCGAGACCACGCCCAGCCGGCCACGCGAATGCTTGTGGCTGGCGGCGTCGGGCCACGGCAGGCGGTCGCGCCACAGCGACGGGTCGTTGGTCTCGGCCATCAGGTCCTCCGCGCCCGGAACGTCTGAAAATGCGATCCGCCCCTTGCCATATTGTGCAATGCGGTGTCCCTTGCTTTCCCGAGCGTGCGCACCGGCAAAGGGTCGGTCCCGCGCGGTCTCGGGGCGCCCATGAAGAAGATCGAAGCCGTCATCAAGCCGTTCAAGCTGGACGACGTCAAAGAGGCGCTCCAGGACATCGGCGTACAGGGCATGACGGTGCTGGAGGCCAAAGGATACGGCCGCCAGAAGGGCCATTCCGAGCTCTATCGCGGCGCGGAGTACGTCATCGACTTCCTGCCCAAGATCAAGATCGAGGTGGTGGTCGCCGACGACCTGGCCCCCGCCGTGGTCGAGGCCATCCAGACCGCCGCCCGCACCGGCAAGATCGGTGATGGAAAAATCTTCGTCTCCACCATCGACGACGTCATCCGCATCCGCACCGGCGAGACCGGCGCGCAGGCGGTCTAGTTCAGTTCAGTTCCCCAGCTTCCTCCCCAGAAGAAACGCGAAAAGGATCATCACTCATGAGCGCCAAGAAAATCCTGCAGGAGATCAAGGACAAGGACGTGAAATACGTCGACGTCCGGTTCACCGACACGCGCGGCAAGCTGCAGCACGTCACCTTCGACGTGGACCTGGTCGACGAGGACTTCCTGGAGGAAGGCACCATGTTCGACGGCTCGTCCATCGCCGGCTGGAAGGCGATCAACGAGTCCGACATGCTGCTGAAGCCGGACCTGACGACGGCCTACATCGACCCCTTCTATCAGCAGACGACGCTGTTCCTGTTCTGCGACGTCATGAACCCGGACACGGGCGAGCCCTACAACCGCGACAGCCGGTCGATGGCCAAGAAGGCCCTGGCCTATGTGCAGTCGTCGGGCGTGGGCGACGCGGTCTATTTCGGGCCGGAAGCGGAGTTCTTCATCTTCGACGACGTGCGCTGGAACACCGCCCCGCACGACACCGGCTATTCCTATGACTCGACCGAGCTGCCGGCCAACACGGGCGCGGAGTACACCGAGGGCAACATGGGCCACCGCCCGGGGCCCAAGGGCGGCTACTTTCCGGTCAATCCGGTCGACTCGGGCCAGGACCTGCGCGGCGAGATGCTGGGCGTCATGCGCGACCTGGGCCTGCAGCCCGAGAAGCACCACCACGAGGTGGCACCGGCCCAGCACGAGCTGGGACTGAAGTTCTCGGACCTGCTGACCATGGCCGACCGACTGCAGCTCTATAAGTACGTGATCCACAACGTGGCGGCGGCCTACGGCAAGACGGCGACCTTCATGGCCAAGCCGATGTTCGCCGACAACGGCTCGGGCATGCACGTCCACCAGTCGATCTGGCGCGACGGCAAGCCCCTGTTCGCGGGCGACAAGTACGCAGGCCTGTCGGACTATTGTCTGTGGTACATCGGCGGGATTATCAAGCACGCCAAGGCGATCAACGCCTTCGCCAACTCCACGACCAATTCCTACAAGCGGCTTGTCCCGGGCTATGAGGCGCCGGTCAAGCTGGCCTATTCGTCGCGCAACCGCTCGGCCTCGATCCGGATCCCGTGGGTGTCGTCGCCCAAGGCCAAGCGCATCGAAGCCCGCTTCCCCGACCCGATGGGCAACCCCTATCTGACGTTCACGGCGCTGCTGATGGCGGGCCTGGACGGCATCGAAAACCGCATCGATCCGGGCGCTCCGGCCGACAAGAACCTCTACGATCTACCGCCAGAAGAGCGCGGCAACATCCCCGAGGTCTGCGGCAGCCTGAAGGAGGCGCTGGAGGCCCTGGACAAGGATCGCGCCTTCCTGAAGAAGGGCGGCGTGATGGATGACGACTTCATCGACAGCTACATCGAGCTGAAGATGGAAGAAGTGATGCGGCTGCAACTGCACCCGCACCCGGTCGAGTTCGACATGTACTACAGCTGCTGATCGGTCGGATCGAAGCGCGTTTCCGGAAGCCGTCGACGAAAGTCGGCGGCTTTCGTGTGTCGGGCTCAGCCCTTCGCGCGACGACGGCCCACGGCGGTCATCCCGGTGCCGAAGAGGAGCAGGAGCAGGCCGCCCGTCAGGCCGTACTCGGCCCCGTAGGCGAAGTACGACAGGACTATCAACATGCCGGAGAGCGCCAACCCCGCCTGGGCCACGCGCAGACGCCGGTGATGGCTCGACTCGTCCGGCGCGAAGGCGGCGAACGGGATGGCGCAGAGACCGATCAGGGCCGCCACACCGGCGGCAATGACGAGACCGAGTTCAATCATGAGCCCGCGTTGCTCCTCTATGGCAGAAGGAGCATAGCCGCTGGAAGCCGTATGTCAAGCGTCATTGACATATGGTCGACTTTCCTTGTCAGGCCGACGAAACGTCTTCGCGACCGCGGCGCAGCTCGATCAAGCGCACGCACCAGATCGAGACCTCGTAGAGCAGCACCAGAGGGATGCCGAGCATGATCTGGCTGATCGGATCCGGCGGGGTCACGAACGCGGCGACGACGGCGATGCCTACGATGGCGAACTTGCGGCTGCTGGCGAGCACCGTGGACGACACCAGCCCGGCCAGACCGAGCAGGGTCATGACGACCGGCAGCTGGAAACACAGGCCGAACGCCAGGATCAGGGCGGTGACCAGGTTCAGATAGTCGGAAACGCGCGGCAGGAGCTCGGCCGAAATGCCACCGCCGACGATCTGCTGGTTCAGCGAGAACAGCATGACGAAGGGCAGCATGACGAAGTAGACCATCGCCGCGCCAACCAGGAAAAGAACGGGCGAGGCGATCAGAAAGGGCAGAAAAGCCCCGCGCTCGTTGCGGTACAGGCCCGGAGCCACGAACCGCCACAACTGATAGGCCAGCACCGGAAAGGCGACGATGACGGCCCCGAAGGCCGCCAGCTTCATCTTGGTGATGAGGAACTCCAGCGGGGCGGTGAAGATCAGATTGACCGTGTCCTGCGCCACCGTCGGCACCGGAATGAGGCCCGCCGTGCCCAGGATCAGGTCGATCGGCGAGACCGCGCCATCCGCCCCTGCTGCAGCCCGGAACTGGGCCGCCACGGCGAAGGGCTTGACCAGGAAGGCGTAGATCGGGTCGGCGAAGATGAAACAGCCGATGAAACCGACGACGAAGGCGACGACACAGACGATCAGCCGGTTCCGCAACTCGACCAGATGGTCCATCAGCGGCGCGCGCGAGGCCTCGATCTCGGCTTCATCCCGATCGTGAGCGCTCACTGCTCCGTCACCTTCTTGCGCGGCTTGCGAGGCCTGGCGGTCGGGCTCGTCGCGGTCGAGCGGACGCGCGGGGTCTTCCCGGCCTCGGCGGGCGGGGCCTTCGATTTCGACCCGCTTGGCGCCCTGGGCTGGGTCGGCGGTGCCGGAGCCGCCAGGTCAGCGGTCGGGGCGGGCTCGGAGAGCGTCGGCAACGGCTGGACGCCCGGGTCGGAGAACTCGCCCGGTCCGGTGATCTGGGGCTGCGCGCCGGGCGCGGGTCCGTTCAACGGACGGCTCAGGTCCTGGTTGATGTCACGGAACGCGGCTTCGGCCTCGGGGCCGAGGGGAACCATCTGATTGCGGCGCAGGGCGTCGACTTCCTTGCGAAGCTCGTCGAGCTCGGACTGACGCGCCATCTCGTCGAAGCTGGCGCGGAACTCGTTGGCCATGGCCCGCGCCTTGCCCAGCGCCTGACCGACCTTGCGCATAAGGATCGGCAGGTCCTTGGGACCCACCACGATCAACGCCAGCAAGCCGATGACGAGGATTTCCAGCCCGCCGATACCGGGCCCCAGACCCCCCATCGTCAACCTCCGCCGTGTTCGAGGCTTAGGACTTCAGGTCTTCTTTTTCGGCGTCGGTGCGCGGCAGGGCACCGGCCTTCTGGTCCTGCTGCGGCTGATCGTCGTCGCCCTTCAGGCCGTCGCGAAAGGCGCGGATGCCCTTGGCGGCATCGCCCATCAGGCCGGAGATCTTGCCACGGCCACCGAACAGCAGAAGCGCAAGGGCGACGATGATGAGGATTTGCCAGATGCCGGGCTGCATGACGACGTCTCTATCTCTGGCGGGGACGAACTGACCCCGACGCGGGTTTGTTGATCGGCATATAGGCGCTTCGGTGGCGCGCCGCCAAGCGGGCCTGTAATCACGACGACAAATGAGTCACGTCATCATCCACACCGACGGCGCGTGTCGCGGCAATCCGGGCCCCGGCGGCTGGGGGGCGATCCTGCAGTCCGGCGGCAAGGCCAAGGAGCTGCACGGGGGTGAGCGGCTGACCACCAACAACCGCATGGAGCTGACGGCGGCGATCATGGCGCTGGAGGCGCTGAACCGGCCCTGTCGCGTCGATCTGCATACCGACAGCAAGTATGTGATGGACGGCATCACCGGCTGGATCCACGGCTGGAAAGCCCGGGGCTGGAAGACGGCGGACAAGAAGCCGGTCAAGAACGAAGACCTGTGGAAGCGGCTCGACACCGCCCGCGCGCGCCATGAGGTCAAGTGGCACTGGGTCAAGGGCCACGCCGGACATGAACTGAATGAGCGGGCCGATACGCTCGCCAACCTCGGCATCGACGAGATGCTGGCGACCCGGTGAACGACGGGCGAAGGGATTGCCAACCCGTCTGGCTTGAGCTCTGGTCGAACGATGATCGACGGCAACGCCATTCCCCCTCCGCCACCCGAAACAGAGACCAAGACGCAGAGGGTCTCCATCGAGGGAACCCTAGCCTCGCTGTCGGCGATCTCGGCCCTGATCGTCGCGGCGGCCTCGATGTTCACGGCTGTGCAGGCCCTGGACGTTTCCCGGACGGCCGCGCGTCAGAAGATCTTCGAGAGCCAGCTCGCGGTCTGCATGCAGTTCAGCGAACTGACGGCCCAGGCGACCGACGAGGGAGCGAAGACGTCAGGCCTGATCGAAGGGCAGCTGGATGACGGCGGCTGGGAAGAGCTCAACACCCGCTGGGAGGCTGGGGCGGTCCTGTCGACCGCGATCTATCGCCAGTATCTGCAGATGACGATGGTGTTTCCGGACGAGATCAGTGATCTCGCCTATGTCGCGACAGAGAAGCGGACAGAGATCGCCAACCGGCAGGTCGACGCCATGGAAGCCGAAGTGCTGACGCCGGAAATCCGTGCGGACCTGGAACGTCTGTCCAATGAGGAGGCGGACGCCCTCAACGCGGCGGCCGCCGCGTGCCGGGACCACGTGTCGGCGACGGCGGGCATCTGACGGAGTCTAGGGCGCAACCGGCCTGACCCTGAGCGAAGGGCCATTCAGGGCTTCCACGATAACGCTGTCACCAGCCTCTGCGGCGTGTCCCTGCATTTCAGCGGCCCATTCGGCACCGGAGACGAAAACCCGTCCACGTCCGTCCACGAAGGTCTCAACGACCCGTGCGCGCTGTCCGATCAGCCGGGCCTCCCGATCGTTGACATCGGGCTTGTCGCCAGGGTTCACCCGCTGAATCAGGCGGCGCGAGAACAGGGTCGCCACGACCGTCAGGATGGCGAACACGCCAACCTCGCCCGCGAAACCGATGTCGAGGCCCAGCGCCGTCAGCACCGCGACCACGCCCGCCGCCACCGCCGGCCACAACAGCCACTCGGACGACAGCGCCGCCTCGATGGCCAGAAGCACCACCCCGATGGCCAGCCAGATCCAGAAGGGCTGGCTGTTGTAGATGTCGATGATTGCGCCCATCGCCCCCTCCTCAGGTCGTCGGAACCGCGCTGCCGCGAGGACGCGGCGCGGGCGGCGGCGGGGTCGGGCGCGGCGGCGGCGACTGCTGGTCGCGGGCCAGGCCGACCAGTTCGCCGATGCCGGCGATGGTGCCGACCAGGCCGCTCATCTCGGCGGGCACGATCACGGTCTTCTGCGTCGGGTTGCGCGCCAGCTCGGCGAAGGCGTCCACATAGCGCTGGGCCACGAAGTAGTTGATGGCGTTGACGTCGCCGCGGGCGATGGCCTCGGACACCATGGCGGTGGCCTTGGCCTCGGCCTCGGCCTCGCGCTCGCGGGCCTCGGCGTCGCGGAAGGCGGCTTCCTTGCGGCCCTCGGCCTCGAGAATCGCGGCCTGCTTGGCGCCCTCGGCGCGGGCGATGGCGGCCTGCTTCTCGCCGTCGGCCTCGGTGATGACGGCGCGGCGCTCGCGCTCGGCCTTCATCTGACGGGCCATGGCGTTGGTGATGTCGGCCGGCGGCGTCAGGTCCTTGATCTCGATGCGGTTGACCTTGACGCCCCACGGCTCGGTCGCCGCGTCGATGGTGTTCAAGAGGCGGGAGTTGATGGCGTCACGCTGGAACAGCACCTCGTCCAAGTCCATCGAACCGACCACGGTGCGCAGATTGGTCGAGCACAGCTGGGTGATGGCGTATTCCAGGTTCTCGACCCGGTAGGCGGCGTTGGCGGCATCCATCACCTGAATAAAGACGATGGCGTCGACCTTCACCATGGCGTTGTCCTTGGTGATGACCTCTTGCTGAGGGACATCCAGAACCTGTTCCATCATGTTCATGCGCCGGCCGATCCGCTCGACGAAGGGGGTCAGCAGGCTGATGCCGGGCTTGAGCGTGCGGGTGTATTTGCCGAACCGTTCGACCGTCATCTCGCGGCCCTGGGGCACGATCTTGATGAGGCTGAACAGAAACACGATGGCGAAGATCACCAGCGCGAGCGCGAAATAGGTCATGGACGTCCTCCTGCCCAGCGACGGTAGCGGGAGGGCGGAAGTGGCGCCACTGAAACCGGATGGGTGCGTCAGACGATCCGTGACGTCGGCGAGCCGTCGTCAGGCGTGGTCGCGGAGCCGTATGGCGCCCTCGATGATCCGCCGGGTCTCGCTCCAAGCAACGCGGGAACGGGCGTCGGCTAGCGGAACAAAGGCCGCCTCGGCCGCGTCGTCGCCCGCGACCGGCTCGCCCGACAGCCATTCGGCGGCGAAGTCGACCAGCACGTAATGCCGGCCTGCCTCCGGAAAGATGCCGTCGACCACGTCGATCAGGCCGATCAGCCGGGCCTCCACACCGGTTTCCTCACGCAGTTCGCGCAACGCGGCCGCGCGAACCCCCTCCCCCGGTTCGATCCGCCCGCCGGGCAGGCTCCACTCTCCGAGGCGCGGCGGCGTACCGCGCCGAATCAGGAGCACACTGTCGCCGCGCAGGCAGACGACGCCGACAGCGGGGATGGGGTTGGACCAACTCATTTGGACCAAGTCGGCGTTTGTGCTAGTCTCATTGCATGACCACGATGAACATCGCCGAGGCGAAGGCCAAGCTTTCTGAGCTCGTCGCGCGCGCGGAAGCGGGCGAAGAGGTCGTGCTGACCCGCAACGGTCAACCCGCCGCGCGGATCACCGCGATCGAGCCCAAGCGCAAGGAGCGGCGTAAACTGGGGGCCTGGAACCATCTGAACCTGAATATTCCCGACAGCGTGTTCTTCGAGCCGGATCTCGAGCTCGAACAGGCGATCGAGGACAGTCGCATTTTCCCGGACGAGACGTGAGGCTACTGCTGGATACCCACGTCTTCATCTGGGCGATGGGTCAGGTCGAGCGTCTGCCGGATTACGTTTCGGACGCTATCGGCGATCCTGACAACGAGGTCTGGCTGAGCGCCGCGTCGATCTACGAGATCGAATACAAGCGTGAGCGTGATCCGCTCTTGCGACGCCTGCCAGGCGATCTCATTCCGGCGGCCGACGCCCTGCCGGCCGAGTGGCTACCGATCAACCCACGACACGCGCTGACCGCCGCACGGCTGGATCGCGTTCACAAGGACCCGTGGGACCGCCTGATCGCCGCTCAGGCGATGGTCGAGGGACTGATCGTCGTCTCGGTGGACCCCGCCATGAAAGCCTTCGGCATGGAGACCCTTTGGTGACCCCCTCCCCCTCTGCCCTCGCCGAACTGAAAGCCGCGCTCGGTCCCTCCGGCTGGACCGAGGACCCGGCCGAGATCGCGCCGTGGCTCACGGAGTGGCGGAACAAGTGGCAGGGGCATACGCCGCTGATGCTGAAGCCGGGCTCGACGGCGGACGTGGCGCGGGCGGTCGAAATCTGCGCCCGGCACGGCGTCGCGATCGTGCCCCAGGGCGGCGACACGGGGCTGGTCGGGGGGCAGATCCCCTATGGCGAGGTGCTGCTGTCGACGCGGCGGCTGCGGGCCGTGCGGGACGTGACGCCGCTGGACGACGCCATGACGGTCGAGGCGGGGGTGTCCCTGCTGGAGGCGCAGCAGGCGGCAGCAGCGGCGGGAAGGTTCTTTCCGCTCAGCCTCGCGGCCGAAGGCACGGCGACCATCGGCGGGGTGATCTCGACCAATGCGGGCGGCACGGCGGTGCTGCGCTATGGGATGATGCGCGACCTCGTTCTGGGCATCGAGGCCGTCATGCCGGACGGACAGGTGTTCAACGGGCTGAAGCGGCTCAGGAAGGACAACACCGGATACGACCTCAAGCAGTTGCTGATCGGGGCGGAGGGGACGCTGGGCGTCGTGACGGCGGCGACGCTGAAGCTGTTTCCGGTGATGCGGAGCCGGGCCACGGCGGTGGTGGGGCTGGAGACCGCGCACGCCGCGATTCAGCTGCTGGCCATCGCCAAGGCCGAGACCGGCGGGGGCGTCGAGGCCTTCGAGCTGATGAAGCGGATCGGGGTGGAGTTCGCCATC
>NZ_LJHU01000137.1 GCF_001295975.1 Brevundimonas sp. AAP58
GGGGCGTCGAGGCCTTCGAGCTGATGAAGCGGATCGGGGTGGAGTTCGCCATCCGCCATGTGCCCGGCGTGCGCGAGCCGCTGGAGACGATCCAGCCCTGGTACGTCCTGATCGAGCTGACGTCGGGCGAGCCCGGTGCGGCGGAGGCCGGCATGGAACGCATCCTGGCCTCGGCGTTCGAAGACGGGCTGATCACGGACGCCGCCATCGCCCAGAACGAGACCCAGACGCGCGACTTCTGGAAGCTGCGCGAGGAGCAGTCGGCCGCGCAGAAGCCCGAGGGCGGCGGCTGGAAGCACGACGTGTCGGTGCCCGTCAGCAGGATCGCCGACTTCCTGGACGAGGCCTCAGCGGCGGTGGAGCGGTTCGAACCGGGCGCGCGGGTCAGCGCCTTCGGCCACGTCGGCGACGGCAATATGCACTACGACATCCTGTGCCCGCCCGGCGGAGACCTGAAGGCGTTCCTGGGCCGCTGGGAGGCCGGGTCGCAGGTCGTGCACGACATCGTGGCGCGGTACGACGGGTCCATCTCGGCAGAGCATGGCCTGGGTCGGCTGAAGACCGAGGAGGCGCGGCGCTACAAGTCGGCGCTGGAGATCGAAACGATGCGGGCGATCCGGGGGGCGATCGATCCGAAGCGGATCATGAACCCGGCCGTGCTGTTCTAGATCGTCGCGCCCGGGTTCAAACCGTCGCCAAAGCGGCCTAGAGGACGCTCCGAAACGCGAAGGAGCCTCCCGCCTTGCTGATCGTCCTGTCTCCGGCCAAGCGGCTGGACTTTTCCGAGCCGCCCGTCGCGGCCGAGCCTACCCTGCCCCGCCTGACCGAGGACGTCGCCAGCCTGGCCAGGACAGCCAAGCGCCAGACCAAGGCCGATCTGCGTCGTCTGATGGGCATCTCCGACGATCTGGCGCGGCTGAATCGGGAGCGGTTCCAGGCCTTCGATCCGGAGGCGACCGACGGGACGCCCGCCGCCTTCGCCTTCGCCGGCGACGTGTATCAGGGGCTGGACGCGCGCACTCTGGACGCGGAGGCTTTGGCGTTCGCGCAGGACCGGGTCCGCATCCTGTCGGGGCTGTACGGCGTGCTGCGGCCGCTGGATCGGATCCAGCCCTATCGGCTGGAGATGGGCACGCGGCTGAAGACCCGGCGGGGATCGAGCCTCTACGACTTCTGGGGCGACCGGCTGTCGAAGCAGCTGAACGCGGACGCCGAGGGGCATGCCGATCCGACGCTGGTGAACCTGGCCAGCCAGGAATACTTCGGCGCGGTCGACGCCAAGGCGTTGAAGATCCCCGTCGTCACCTGCCACTTTCGCGAGGCGAAGGATGGCGAGAGCCGGATCATCTCCTTCTTCGCCAAAAAGGCGCGGGGGACGATGGCGCGGTTCGCGATCGAAGAGCGCATCGACCGGGCCGAGGACCTGAAGGCGTTCGACCGGGACGGCTACGCCTTCGACAAGGCGGCTTCCACGGACGCGGACTGGATATTCATCCGATCGGGAAATTCTTGACAGCCTGTCGCCTTCGCGGATGCGAACGGCTAGGTTCTGGGCGTAACAACACCCGTCATTCCGGGGCCGCGCAGCGGAACCCGGAACCCAGGGGTTCGAGGCGCGGTTCTGGGTTCCGGGTTCGCCAAGCGGCGCCCCGGAATGACGGGATCGCTCAGACGCAAGAAGGTTGACCCAAGATGTTCCAGTGGCCCGGCAAGAAGGACGGCGGCGAGACCGAGCGGCCCGTCTATCGCGATCCCAACGACCTGAAGGGCCAGGTGGCGGTCATCTCCGGTTCAACGTCCGGCATCGGCCTGGCGCTGGCGCGAGCGGTGGCGGCGCGGGGCGGCGACGTGGTGCTGAACGGGCTCGGCGATCCGTCGGAGATCGAGCGGACGCGGGCGGAGCTGGAGGCCAGTTGCGGCGTGCGGGTGCGCTATCACGCGGCCAATATGCTCAAGGGCGACGAAGTGGCCGACATGGTCGCCTATGCCAAGCATCAGCTGGGGCGGCTGGACATTCTGGTCAACAACGCCGGCGTCCAGCACGTCGAGGCGGTCGAGCGCTTCCCGTCGGAGAAGTGGGAGCAGATCATCGCCATCAACCTGAGCTCGACCTTCTATGCGACGCGGGCGGCGATCCCGATCATGAAAGGGCAGGGACGCGGGCGGATCGTCAACATCGCCTCGGCCCACGGACTGGTCGCCAGCCCGTTCAAGTCGGCCTATGTCGCGGCCAAGCACGGGGTGATCGGCTTCACCAAGACGGTGGCGCTGGAGGTCGCGCGCGACGGCATCACCTGCAACGCCATCTGCCCGGGCTATGTCGAGACGCCCCTGGTCCAGGCCCAGATCGCCGACCAGGCCAAGGCGCGCGGCATCTCCAAGGAAAAGGTCATCACGGACGTGATCCTGGAAGCCCAGCCGACGAAGCAGTTCGTCACGACCGACCAGCTGGCGGGAATATTTCTCTATCTGGTGTCCGACCTGGGAGCTTCCGCCAACGGCGCGAGTTTCTCGATCGACGGCGGCTGGACCGCTCAATAGGTCATCGGGCTATGGCCGGGGGGCGGCATGGCACTGTTCAAACGAAAGGTCGCGAGCGCGACACCCGCAGCCGAGGGCCCGCCCCCGCCGGCGCGCCGCCCCATCTGCCTGGCGCTACAGGGCGGCGGGGCGCATGGGGCGTTTCAGTGGGGGGTGCTGGATCGGCTGCTGGAGGCCGATGCGCTCGACATCCGGGCGGTAACGGCGTCGTCGGCGGGGGCGATGAACGGGGCGGCGCTGGTGTCGGGGCTGGCCAAGGGCGGGCCGGAGGGAGCGCGGGCGGCGCTGGACAAGCTGTGGCGCGAGACCAATCAGTCGGGCGGCAAGAACGTGTTCGGCGACAGTTCGATCTGGTCCAACGCCATGACGCCCGGCTGGTTGAAGGACACGGCGTTCTGGCGGGCGGGCGAGACGCTGGCGCTATCGATGTCTCCTTATGAATTCAATCCGTTCAACCTGAATCCTCTGAAGCGGGTTCTGGACGCCTCGATCGATCTCGAGGCGGTGCGGTCCTCCGAGATCAAGCTGTTCGTGGCCGCCACCGCCGTACGCCACGCCAAGTCGCGGGTGTTTCGGTCCGAGGAGATCACCGACCAGGTGTTGCTGGCCTCGGCCTGCCTGCCGCACCTGTTCCAGGCGGTGGAGATCGAGGGCGAGCCCTATTGGGATGGCGGCTATCTGGCCAATCCGCCGCTGTGGCCGCTGTTCTACGAGGACACGCCGGACGACATCCTGCTGATCACGCTGAATGCCTTCGAGCGAGACGACCTACCCCGGGCGGCGGGGGACATCATGGACCGGCTGAACGAGGTGGTCTTCAACGCGCCCCTGGTCGCCGAGCTGCGCGCCGTCGCCTTCGTGCAGGAGCTGATCCAGGAGGGCCGGCTGATGCCGTCCGCGCGCGACCGCTACCGCAACATCCTGATGCACGCCATCGAGGCCGACGGCTGGCTGGGCGACCTGTCGCTGGGGTCGAAGTTTAACACCGAATGGACCTTCCTGAACGACCTGAAGGCGCGCGGCCGGGCGGCGGCGGACGAGTGGCTGGGGAGTTGTGTGGAAAGCGTGGGGCGGACGTCGAGCGTGGATTTGCAGGCGCGGTTTGGGTGACGTCGCGCCCGACAGGAAACCGTTGACCGTCTAACTGACCTGCATCGCGGCCTTCAGGTCACTTAGATTTCGTAGACGCTGAAACTCGGTCAGGCCAGGACCTCGACCGCTTTCCCACAGTGCGATGAGTTGCTCGTCAGCAATGTGGGTGATGACATAATGAGCTGCATCGTCTAGCAGCGGTGTGATTTCATCGAGGACTACAGCGACGTCACTTGTCGCTCCGATCTCCCACCATTTTTCTCGCGGCGGTGAAAGGAAGCAACCTATACGCTGTCGAAGATGAGCGTGCATCTCCACCGATTTGGATACATCAGGGGCTAGGCCACGCAGCAAACGCCCCGAAATGACTCCAGTGTTCAAGGTGAACCGAATGACTTGGTTGTCACTCGATCGGCTGCGTTGAACTTGGATAATCGCCGAGTTTCCTTCCGAGAGGTAGCGATACGCCGTTCCCCGCCTGGTGAAACCGTGACGCCTCAGGGTCAAAGATATCCCCTTGATCACACTTCTGAAGTTTAACTCGACTGCTTCGTTTGCCATCTATGTCTCACAAGCCCCGACCGGGATAATGGGCCAAAGTCCCAAAACAATCTCAACAGGCATTGCGCAGTTAACCCACAAACCCCGCCGCACGCCTCAGTCGGTCGTTGATCGCCTCCCCCAGCCCCTCTGCCGGCACCGCCGCTACTGCGATCCCGACC
Organism: Brevundimonas sp. AAP58; assembly: GCF_001295975.1. Classification (GTDB taxonomy): domain Bacteria; phylum Pseudomonadota; class Alphaproteobacteria; order Caulobacterales; family Caulobacteraceae; genus Brevundimonas. The sequence goes on from NZ_LJHU01000137.1 coordinate 4,356, forward strand.
GGTTCATCCCGATCCGCCTCACGCAGCATCCGGAACAGGTTCGCCGCAGCCTCGCGCAGGTCGCCGGTCTTGCTGAGGCTCCAGCGCGCCTCGCCAACGCCCGGCCCGAAACCCAGCAGGATCTCGCCGTCGCGGGCGGTCTCGGCGTTCAGGCGCAAGGGGGCGCGGGGGGCGTAGTGGCGGGTCAGGCGGCCGGGGGAGCGGTGGCCCTCGGCGGTGTCGGTCAATGGGCCGACGACGGCCTCGACCTCGGCGCGGGTGACCGAGCCGGGGCGGAGCAGAGAGACCACGCCGCCCAGCACCGAGACGACGGTGCTCTCCACCCCCACGGCGCAAGGGCCGCCGTCGAGGCTGGCGGAGGCGAAGGCGCCGGTTTCCTCCATCGCGTCGGCGAAGGTCGTCGGGCTGGGGCGGCCGGAGCGGTTGGCGGAGGGGGCGACGACGGGGCCGCCGAAGGCCGCCAGCACGGCACGGGCGCGGGCGTGGCCGGGCACGCGCACGGCGACGCTGTCCAGACCCGCGCGGGCCAGGTCGGAGACGCCCGCCCGATGCGGCGCGACGATGGTCAGGGGACCGGGCCAGAAGGCCTCGGCCAGGCGGCGGGCGTGTTCGTCGAAGACGGCGATCCGCTCAGCGGCGACGGCGTCCTCGACGTGGGAAATCAGGGGGTTGAAGCGGGGTCTGCCCTTGGCCTCGAAGATCTTGGCTACGGCCCGGGCGTTCGAGGCGTCGGCGGCGAGGCCATAGACGGTCTCGGTCGGGAGGATCAGGAGGTCGCCCGAACGCAGGGCGGCGACGGCACCGCTCAGCTCGCCGGACGGGTCGCCAGGACCACGTCCACCCTCACCTGCCGTGCCAGTATGCCGTTCCAAGGTCCGCGCGTCCCGATGCCGAAGGCCGCCCGATCCAGCGAGAAGCCGCCCGTCATCTGCGCTGTCCGCCCGTCGCTGCGCAAGGTCACGGGGAAGCTGACCGGGCGGGTGACGCCCTTCACCGTGATGTCGGCGCGGGCCTGAAACCGTTGGGGACCCAGGGGCTCCAGGGCCTGAAGGCGAAAGGCGATGCGGGGATGGCGGGCGCTGTCCAGAAAGGACGGCCCGAGCGCGGTGCGGGTGAGCGCGCCATCGTCCATGCGCAGGGACGCGGCCTCCACCTCGATGGAAACTTGCGCCTGTTCCGGCGCTTGTGGGTCGAAGAGGATGTCGCCGGTCCACCGCTCGAAGCGGCCGGAGCGTTGGCCGAGTGGCGAGCCGACGCGCATGGCGATGGACGATTCGGACGGTACGACCATCCAGGGCTGGACGTCCGCTCGCGCCGCGAGCCCGAGCATCAGGCCGACGCCGATCAGGATGATGGCGACGGCCCGGCGCATCATGGCCGCCTGGGGATCAGCGGGATCATCCGGTGCAGCACATTGTCCCGGTCGATGAAGTGATGCTTGAGCGCGCCCAAAACATGCAGCGCCAGAAGGACGTAGAGCACCTTCACCCCAGCCTCGTGCGCGTCCATGAACTGACCCGCCAGTTCGCGGCTCTGCGGAAGGGGCAGCAGCGGCCAGTTGAACAGGCCGAAGAAGTCGATGTCGCGCCCGGCCGCGCTGGACGCCGCCCAGCCGCCCAGAGGCAGGCCGATGAGCAGCAGGTAGAAGCCGACATGCGTCGCCCGCGCCGCGATCCTCTGCCACCCCGCCGTGCCGGGCGGCAGGGGGATGGCGGGGTTCATCAGGCGCCACCCGATTCGGGCCAGGGTCACGACGAGGATGGTCAGGCCGAGCGCCTTGTGCGCGCTGATGAAGGTGCGTGTTCCCTCATTCGCCTCATGCGCCGTGATCAGCAGGATCTGGGCCAGCACCGCCGCCGCAATGCCCCAGTGGAACAGCAGAGAGACCGTGGAGTAGCGATTACGCGGTTCGGCCATGACGGCTCCCTGTCGATGCGACCGCGACAGCTTGGCCCAGAAGCCGCGGCGGGCCAAGCCTTGCCTGCCGTCACGGCATGGCGGCAGAAAGGGGCAACGACACCGAGGATCGCCCATGACCTATCGCGCCCCCGTCCGTGACATCGCCTTTTCCCTGACCGAGGTGGCCGGGATCGACGCCCTGGCCGCCACCGGCGCCTTCCCCGACTACGACGCCGACGTGATGGGCGCGGTGCTGGAGGCGGCGGGGTCGTTCTCGGAAGAGGTGCTGGCCCCGTTGAATCGCCCGGGCGACCTGGCGGGCGCGACCTATGCCAATGGATCAGTGACGGCGGCGCCGGGGTTCGCCGACGCCTATCGCCAGTTCGCGGAGGGCGGCTGGACGGGGCTGGCGGCGCCCGCGCACTCGGGCGGTCAGGGCTTGCCCAAGGCGCTGGAACTGGCGGCCTATGAGACGGTGCATGCGGCCAACATGGCGTTCGGTCTCTGCCCCATGCTGTCGCTGGCGGCCATCGAGGCGCTGGAGGCGCACGGGACTGAGCATCAAAAGACCGCCTATCTGCCGCGGCTGGTATCGGGGGAATGGACCGGAGCCATGTGCCTGACCGAGCCCCAGGCCGGGTCGGACCTGGGTGCCCTGACAGCCACGGCGACGCCGAACGGCGACGGGACCTACAGCCTGACGGGCCAGAAGATCTACATCACCTGGGGCGACCACGACGCGACGGACAACATCGTGCACATGGTTCTGGCCCGCCTGCCCGACGCGCCGCCGGGGCCCAAAGGCATCAGCCTGTTCCTGGCCAACAAGTTCGACGTGAAGGCCGACGGGACGCTCGGCGACCGCAACAGCTTCCGACCCGTCGGCATCGAGCACAAGCTGGGCATCCACGCCTCGCCGACTTGCGTCATGGCCTATGAGGGCGCGCGCGCCGAGCTGGTGGGACAGCCGAACGAGGGCCTGTCCCACATGTTCGTGATGATGAACGCGGCGCGCCTGGCCGTCGGCGTCGAGGGGGTGGGCATCGCCGAGCGGGCCTATCAGCATGCCCTGGCCTATGCACTGGAGCGGCGTCAGGGGCGGTCGGTGTGGACGGGCGAGGCGGGCGCGCCGATCTTCGACCATCCGGACGTGCGCCGGACCCTGTCGGTGATGAAGGCCAGGATCGAGGCGGCGCGGGCGATCTGCCTGTCGTGCGGCGTCGCGGCGGATCTGGCCAGGCACGCGGCGACCGAGGAGGAGCGCCGGCTGTGGAAGGGGCGCGAGGATCTGCTAACCCCCATCGCCAAGGCCTGGTCGACCGACATCGGGGTCGAGGTGGCGTCGCAGGGGGTGCAGATCCACGGCGGCATGGGCTTCGTGGAGGAGACCGGCGCGGCCCAGTTCTATCGCGACGCCCGCATCGCCCCGATCTACGAAGGCACCAATGGCATCCAGGCGATGGACCTGGTGGGACGCAAGCTGTCGCAGGACGGCGGGGCCTCGGCGCGGGCGATCATCGCCGAGATGGCGGCGACGCTGAAGGAGATGACGGCGCTCTATTCCGGCAAGCCGGTGGAGCGGTTCTCGGCCGCGATCGAGGCGGCGCAGGACGCCACGCTGTGGCTGCTCGACCGCAAGGCTGACGCGAACGGCGCGGCCGACGTGCTGGCGGCAGCGGACCCGTATCTGAGGCTGATGGGCGATGTGATCGGCGGCTGGATGCTGGCCAAGGGAGCCCTGGCGGCCAAGGCGAAGCTGGCGGCGGGAGACGGTGATCCGGCGTGGCTGGAGGGCAAGATCACTCTCTATGAAGTGTATGCGGCGAATGTGCTCGGCCATGCCTCGAGCCGGCTAGCGGCCGTGGGTCAGGGCGGGGCCTTGCTCCAGCGGATGACGAAGGAAGCGCTGGGAGCGGCCTAGGCTTCCCTCTCCCAGCGGGAGAGGGCTTGAGGCTCGGAGAGCGTAGCGATCCGCAAGCCGAAAGGGTG
>NZ_LJHU01000138.1 GCF_001295975.1 Brevundimonas sp. AAP58
GGGCGAGCCGGCGTTGTACCGGCGGGGACTGGGCAGGATGGCCGCCAGCCGCGCCGCCTCCCGCGCCGACAGGTCCGCCGCCGACTTTCCGAACCAGTGCTGGGCGGCGGCCTCGGCGCCATAGATGCCCGGTCCCATCTCGGCGACGTTGAGATAGACCTCCATGATCCGCCGCTTGCCCCAGACGGTTTCGATCAGGACGGTATAGCCGGCCTCCAGACCCTTTCTGACCCAGTCCCGGCCCGGCCAGAGGAAGACGTTCTTGGCGGTCTGCTGGCTGATGGTGGAGCCGCCGCGCATGCGCCGCCCCTGCTCATTGGCCTTCATCGCCTGTTCGATCGCCTCGAAGTCGAAGCCCCGATGGCTGCAGAAGCGGGCATCCTCGGCGGCGATGGCGGCCGCGACCAGGCGCGGCGAGATCTCGTCCAGCGAGCGCCAGCGGTAGTCGAGCCCCTCTCCGTCCATGCGCCGCTGCATCATCAGCAATGTCATCGGGGGCGGGACCAGGGCATGGATCAGTACCCCGCCGATCGGCAAGAACGCCAGGATCAGCAAGCCGATCAGGATCGGCCGCCCCTTTCGGCGCGGCCTCGATTGCGGTTGAGCCCCCTCATCCATGAGACGACGCTAGGGCCGACCGGCCGACCCCGCAACGGTCAAGCCGCATCCAGCGAGACCTCGGATACCCCGGCGCGGCCATCCTCGTCCGCCCAGGCCACGCGGCGGGCGTCCGGGCTGAGCGCCAGGGCGGTGATCGGCGCGCCCCTGTCCGCCTTGATGAAGTTCAGCCCCTGAGCGGCCGGATCGGCGACCCAGACCCGGCCGTCCGCAAGACCTGCGACCAGACGCCCATGAGCGACCTGCGCCGCCACATGGGTGACCAGGGTCGTGTCGTCGAAGCCGATCTCGGAGGCCTCGCGCCCCATCGGACCGTTGGCCCCCACGAAGGGCCAAAGCACCGCGCCCTGCGCCCCCGAGGTGGCCATCAGCTGGCCCTTCGACAGAAAGGCCAGGCTGCGGATCTTGGAGGGATAGCCGCCCATCCTCAGATCCTTGGCGTCCTTCAGCCGCCATCCATGCAGCTGGTTGTCCTGCATGGTGGTGATGACGAAGGCCCCGTCGGGCGAGAAGACCACGCCGGTGTGCGAGCCCGCCCAGTTCAGCTTCACCGGCTTCTGGTCGGCGATCCGCGCGTACCACAACCAGGCCCCTCCATAGGTCGAGGCAGCGACGCGCCGGCCCTTGGGATCGAAGGCGACACCCGACACCGTTCGCTCATGGGCGAAATCGCGCCGGAAGGCGGCGTCGGTCGCGTCGATCACGGACAGGGCGCGTCCGCAGGAGAAGGCGATCAGCTTCGACTCGGCCGAGGCGTCGATGGAATCGATCCAGCCCTTGGCCGTGGCCAGGACCCCCGCCTCGCCCTTGCGGCTCCAGATCACCCGGCCGTCGTCGCCGCCCGTGACCAGGCCCTCGCCGGAAGGATGCACCGCCGCGCACAGCACCGCGCCGTCGTGGACGGCATCGAACGTCCCGTCCTCGAAGCGGACAGACCCATCACCGAGCGCGAAAGCGACGCCGGAGGCCTCGAAATGCGCCGAGGTGACCTGAGCGTCGAACTGAAAAGACGTCACGCGGGGCTTTCCTCGCCAAAACCAGTTCCTGGACCGCGCGGCTCGCATCGGATCAGGCGGGAATCGGCCACAGCCGCCTGACGATGGATGACGGCTTTCCGATACTCCGGATCGCGCAGCATGCCCACGAACGCCTCTCCGGACGGATAGGCGGCGATGAAGGCCAGGTGCCAGGCTTCGTCCGCAGGGCCGATCACGGTCAGTTCCGGCCGGCCCAGCCATATCTGGCGCCCGCCAGCCCGCTGGAACGGCGCAGCGGCGGCCTTGCCGTAGTTTCGATAGGCTTCCGCGCCGGTCAACGCCTGGCCGTGTTCGGGATGATCGGTCGGATAGTCGGCCCGGTCCCGAAATCGCAGCAGGTTGATCATGGCGATTGGCCGGTCCGACGGCAGGTCGCGGAAGACGGCCATGATCTCCTTGGTCGGATCGATGTGGCTCACCAGGGCAGCTCCCGTCCGTTCCAGCCGATGAAGCGATGCTCGTGCGCCCCGGCGTTGGCGGTGATCTGGTCCGCCATTCCCCGGCAGCTGGTTTCAACATCGATGGTCCCGCCCGGCCCGCCCATGTCGGTGCGCACCCAGCCCGGATTGACCGACAGCACGGTGACGCCTCGCGCCCGCGCAGGCCCGACCCACAGGCTGCGCGCCAGCATGTTCTGCGCCGCCTTGGACGCCCGATAGACGTCGTAGCCGCCAGAGGTGTTGTCCGCGATCGAGCCCATGCCCGTCGACATCAGGGCCAGCACGCCCGTCTGCTCTCGCACCCGGTCGATCAGCGCCCACGCCAAGCGCGCCGGACCAAAGGCGTTGGTCTGCATGACGGCGTTGATCTCGTCCGCCGACGCCGACGTCATGTCGCCCGGCCCCATGATCCCCGCGTTGACGAATAGCAGATCAAGCGGCCCCGCAACCGCACCGGCCAGGCGCGCGATGTCGGCGTCCGAGGTCACGTCGGCATGGTGGATGGTCAGCCGATCGGCGCCTGGCAGCGCCTTCAACGCCGCCTCGCCCGAGGCGTCGCGCACCGTGGCGATCACGCTCCAGCCGAGCGACAGATATTCGGCCACCAGGCCGAGGCCCAGCCCGCGCGAGGCGCCGACGATCAGGGCGGTCTGGGTCATGGGGGAAACTCCTTGCAGCACGGCGTCGCTGGATCGGTCCGCCGCCATGCCCTATCCTTGGCCAGATAGGAACAACCGGGAGAATTCAAATGACCCTTAGGTTCGGACCCGCCGCCTTCGCCTTTGGCGCCGTCGCCGTGGTCGCCACGGCCGCCGCCGCCCACCACGGCTGGAGCTCCTATGACGCCGAGCGCACGATGCGCCCGACGGCCCAGGTGATCGAATCCAGCTGGGGCAGCCCGCACGGCGCCATCGTCATCGCCATCGACGGCCAGCGCTGGGACGTCGTTCTGGCCCCCGTCACCCGCATGCAGACGCGTGGCCTCGCCCAGGCCGACATCGCCGTCGGCCGCACTGTGACCGTCGAGGGCTATCCGCGCCGTGACGGCACGCGCGAGATCCGGGCCGAGCGCATCATCGCCGGCGACAAGACCGTCGAACTCCGCTGAGCGGCATCGTCGCCGCCATCGAGGGCTCGGGGCTGGCCCGCTGGGTGGGCTCCGAAGCCCTGGTCTATCCCATCGCCAACACGGCCCATGTGATCGGGGCCATCCTGGTGGTCGGCGGCATCGGGCTGCTGGACCTGCGTCTGCTCGGCTACGGCAAGGGGATTGCGCCCGCCGCCCTGTCGCGGGCCGTCACGCCCCTGTTCCTGATCGGCTTTGGCCTGATGGTGGTCACCGGCATCCTCATGTTCGTCGCCGACGCTGAGGCCCTGTCCGGCTCGGGCCTGTTCTGGAGCAAGATGGCCCTGATCGGGGTCGCCGGGCTGAACGCCCTGACGTTTCGCAGCCTGTTCGCCCAGCTGCCCGATGACATCCCCGACACAGCCAAGGGGCTGGCGGCCGTGTCCCTAATCACCTGGCTCGGCGTCGTCGTGACGGGGCGGCTGATCGCCTATTTCTGAGCGCGCTAAAGCGCGTCGGGTGTGCGTGCAGGCACGCCAAGGTCGGTGAGACTGCGGACCGCCCGCCGATCGAACGATACGAAGGCCTCGGCGCCCATGCTGACGCCCGAAGCCGCGATCACCCCGTCGGCGAAGTCTCCGCCCGCGTCCAACACTCGCAGACCGGCATAGACAGCATCGGTGTCAAACACGGCGTTCTTCGCGCCGACAAGTGCGCGAACGCCTTGAGCGATCTCTTCTCGGGTCGCTCCGAAAAAGCGCTTCAGGACCCACGCGGTCTCGCAGAGGGCTACAGACGACAGCACGATCGCAGAGGCGTCGGAGAGAACCTCCCGGCCGATCTTGGCTTGCTCCGCATCGTCGTTCGTCAGGATGCGAACGAGAAGATTGGTATCCGGCGCGATCTTCAAAGGCCGCGGCGACCCATTTCAGCCCATCCTTCGGCGATGACCTCGTTCATCTCTTCGATGCTAAGGGAGGGCGTGCCAGGCTTCACCTTGATGATGCCGAAGGCGTCGGAAATCTTGCCCGTCCTCACCTTCGGGGCGACGAGCTCGACACGACCGTCCGGCCGGAGTTCGGCCTCGACCTTGTCGCCGGGTTTGAGCCCAAGATGCTTCACGACCTCCTTGCGGAGAGTGAGCTGGTTCTTGGCTGTCAGCGTCAGAGCGACCATAAGCGAAAGGTAAGGTAAAACTGCCTTACTTTCAAGCCGCGCAGGCCTCAAAGCCCGCCTTCAGCGCCGCTTCATCCAGGTCGCGCCCGATGAAGACCGCGCGGCTCCAGCGGCGTTCGTTGGCGCCCCATTCGCGCTGGAGGTCGCCCTCCAGGATCATGTGGACGGCCTGGAAGACGAGGCGGCGATCCTCGCCCTGAACGTCGATGATGCCCTTGGCGCGAAGGATGTTCTGGCCCTGCTGGCCCAGCAGCTGATCCAGCCACTGGGTGAACTTGACCCCGTTCATGGGGCGGTCCAGCGACAGGGAGATGCCCCGGATGTCGTCGGCATGATTGTGCCCCCGAGGTCCGGTTTCAGACCCCGAAACAGCGTGCGAATGGTCTGAACCGTGCGAATGGTCCGCATGGTCATGCCCGTGATGGGCGTGATCGTGGTCATGATCGTGCGCGTGGCCGCAGTGTTCGTCATGGACGTGACCGTCCTCGCCGTGCGGCGGGTTCACGAAGGCGGGGTGGATGTCCAGCACCCGCTCCAGATCGAAGGCCCCGATGTCGAGCACCTGATCCAGCGGCACGTTCGAACGCTCGGCGCGGGTGATGGGGGCGAGCGGGTTCAGGCCACGCAGACGTCGCTCGACCTCGGCCAGCTCGTCGGAGGTCGCCAGGTCGGTCTTGTTGAGGATGATGCGGTCGGCGAAGGCCACCTGCTCGCGCGCCTCTTTCGAGTCATCCAGCCGCGCCATGACATGCCTAGCGTCGACCAGGGCCGTGACGCTGTCCAGCCGCGTCTTGGCCTTGACGTCCTCGTCGACGAAGAAGGTCTGGGCGACCGGGCCGGGATCGGCGAGGCCCGTCGTCTCCACGATGATGGCGTCAAACGCGGGCGCGCCCGGCTTCTGCCGCTTCATCAGGCCCGAGACCACCCGGATCAGGTCGCCCCGCACCGTGCAGCAAACGCAGCCGTTGTTCATCTCGAACACGTCCTCGTCGGCACCCACCACGAGGTCGTTGTCGATGCCGATCTCGCCGAACTCGTTGACGATGACGGCGTAGCGCTTGCCGTGGTCTTCGGTGAGGATGCGGTTCAGGAGCGTCGTCTTGCCGGCGCCGAGGTAGCCGGTGAGCACGGTGACGGGAATGCGGGTGTCGGACATGGCCGCCAGATGGGGCCGGGCAGTCCGGAATGGAAGCCCCGCGAGCGCCGCCTGGACCTCAAAGACGAACGGCGCCGCATCCGCTGGGATGCGACGCCGTTCGAGAAGATGGTGCCCAGAAGAGGACTCGAACCTCCACGACCTTTCAGCCACTGGCACCTGAAGCCAGCGCGTCTACCAATTCCGCCATCTGGGCCCGTTTCGATCCGCCGCGACGGCGTTCCGAACCGGAAGGCGCGGACCCTTAAGGCAGCGCATGGGCGCGGTCAACACGGCTTTTGAAGGTTTTGCGGCGCCTGCGTCCCCGCCCCGCGTTGCGGGTCATAGGCCCTTCGTCTATCCCCACGCCCGAACGCCTTTACAGGATGCCGTCATGAGCGACACGACCCCCGGCCTCGTCACCGTCTTTGGCGGTTCCGGCTTCGTCGGGACCCAGGTGGTGCGGGCCTTGGCCAAGCAGGGCTGGCGCGTCAAGGTGGCCGTGCGTCGCCCGAACCTCGCCCAGGACCTGCGCGTCAACGGCGATGTCGGCCAGATCCAGCCGGTGCGCTGCGACATCACCCGTCCGGCCGACGTGGAGGCCGCGCTGAAGGGGGCGACCGCGGCCGTCAATCTGGTCGGCCTGCTGTTCGAAGGCCCCGGCGGCAAGTTCGCCAAGTCCCATATCGAGGGTGCCCGTACGATCGCCGAGACCTGCGCGGCCCACGGTATCGCGCGCTTCGTCCATATCTCCGCCATCGGGGCGGACGCGGGCTCCGAGGCCGCCTATGGCCGCACCAAGGGCGAGGCGGAACAGGCGATCCTGGCGGCCCTGCCGACCGCGACCATCCTGCGGCCGTCCATTGTGTTTGGCGCTGGCGACGGCTTCCTGAACCGCTTCGCCTCGATGGCGACGCTGTCGCCTGCCCTGCCCCTGATCGGCGGCGGAAAGACGAAGTTCCAGCCGGTCTATGTCGGCGACGTCGCCGAGGCCGTAGCCCGCGCCATCGTGAGCCCGCACGCCCAGGGCAAGACCTATGAACTGGGTGGGCCAGCCGTCTGGTCGTTCAAGGACATCCTGACCTACATCCTGCGCGAGACGAACCGGAGCCCCATCCTGGCGCCCATCCCGGTCTTCGCGGCGGCGACGCTGGGCCGCGTGGCGGGCCTGACGGCGATGGTCGGCATCCCGCCGGTCCTGACGCGGGATCAGGTGCTGATGCTCAAGGTCGACAATGTGGTCTCGCCCGGCGCGCTGGGTCTGGCCGACCTCGGGATCGAGGCGACGGGGCTGGAGGCCATCGCCCCGTCCTATCTGTGGCGCTACCGCCGGGGCGGCCAGTTCGCCGAGAACCCGCGCGACCCGGAGACCCTGCCGGCCTGAGCGCGCTTCTGCCGTCATCCTCGGGCTTGACCCGAGGATCGGACGATCGGCGGACTGTGTCTCCGGACCAACGCAGAGCTGTCGGAACATCCGATCCTCGGGTCGAGCCCGAGGATGACGACCTGACGGTCGTCAGATCAGGCGGATTTCCTTCAGCCGCTCGGTCAGGAAGTCCTCGGCCATGATGGCCCGGCCGGCATAGCGATCGGGATTGTCGGCCGTGATCGTGCCCGGCAGGGTCTCGATCACATAGTCCGGATTGAAGTGCAGGAAGAAGGGCGTCGAATAGCGCGCGAAGCCGCGACGCTCCGGGGCGGGATTGACCACCCGGTGCGTCGTCGACGGCAGGACGTGGTTGGACAGCCGCTGCAGCATGTCGCCGATGTTGACCACGAGCGCGCCGGGCGGCGGCGCGATGTCCAGCCACTCGCCGTCGGCGTCCTTCAGCTGCAGACCGGCCTCCTCGGCCCCCAGCAGCAGGGTGATGACGTTGATGTCCTCATGCGCCCCGGCGCGCACGCCGGGCGCGTCGGCCGGAACCGGGGGATAATGCAGCATGCGCAGGACGCTGTTGCCGAGCTGGACCTTGTCCTCGAAGAAGTCGTCGCCGAGCTGCAGGTAGCGGGCGATGGCTTTCAGGATGCGACGGCCCAGCGCGTCCAGCGCCTCGAACATGCCGTAGACGTCCTGCCGGAAGCCCGGAATCTCGGTCGGCCAGAGGTTGTCGCGCATGTACTGACGATAGGGATGGCCCTCCGGCAGCTCGCGGCCGGTGTGCCAGAACTCCTTCAGATCGACGGTGGCCGCGCCCTTGGCGGCTTCGACCCCAAACGGCGTCAGGCCGCGCGCCCCGCCCGTGCCGGGCACATGATACCGGCGCTTGACCTCTTCCGGCAGGGCGAAGAAGGCCTTGGCGTCGTCGATGGCGCGGGAGATGACGCCTTCGTCCAGGCCGTGGTCGGACACGACCGCGAAGCCGTAACGTTTGAACGAGTTCCCCAGATCGTCGCTGAAGCCCTGGAAGTCGGCGTCGTAGCGGCTCATTGAAACGGGGACGATCCCCTTCTTCTCAAGGGTCGGGGCGTCGAGGGTGACGGTCACGGCTGGGCCTCATCGATGGCGCGGCGTCTGACGGGAGACGCCGGAAAGTCGGGTGTCATACGCCTTCGCCTCACAAATTGGCAGTCTCGCGGCGGCGAAGGAATGCCGCACGACAAGCGACACCTTGCGGAACCTTGACCATAAGCAGACGTTGTCGCGTCGGAAGCCTTTTCCCTGGAGACACACCATGCGCATGAACCTGATCGTCAGCGGCCTCGGTGTCGCGGCCATGCTGGGCGCGACTGCCTGCACCACGACCGACCCCTATTCCTCGGCTCCGCGCCGCAACAATACCGCCACGGGCGCGATCGCCGGGGCGCTGGGCGGGGCCGTGCTCGGTTACCTGACCAACACCTCAGACGGCGAGCAGGGTCGTCGCAACGCCCTGATCGGGGCCGGTATCGGCGCTCTGGGCGGGGCGGCCGTCGGCAGCTACATGGACCGTCAGCAGCGCGCGCTGGAAGCCGAGCTGTCGGGCACGGGCGTCGGCGTGGCGCGTCAGGGCGACAACCTGATCCTGCGTATGCCGTCGGACGTCACCTTCGCCGTGAACCAGTCCAACATCGAGCCACGCTTCAATGCCGTTCTGGCAGACGTGGCGGCGGTGCTGCGCGAGTACGATCGGTCGCTGGTCGATGTCCGGGGCCATACCGACAGCTCCGGCGGTGACGCCATCAACCAGCCTCTCTCGGAGCGCCGCGCCCTGGCCGTCGCAGACGCCCTGATCGGTCAGGGCGTGCTGCGCGAACGCCTGTTCATCGAAGGGGTTTCGTCGCGCGAACCGGTCGCCTCCAACGCCACCGCCGAAGGTCGCGCCCAGAACCGTCGGGTCGAGATTCTGATCCGTCCGTTCACGGGCTGACGAAAGCGCCATCGGACGCGGTTCGGCGACTTGCGTCGTCGGACCGCGTATGGTCCCTCTCGTGTCCGGCGAATCCGGGAGGGGATATGGAAGACAACGGCGATGTTTGGGTGGGCGTGCGCATGGCGCTGGCCGCGACCGTTTCCGCGCTCGTCGTTGCAGTGCTGACCATTGTCGTCGGCCGGGCCCTTATGGTCGAGCCACCCCCTCCTGAACAGGCCCGCGGGACTTCCCTGACGCTCGTTTCACGCTGACCCCGGAGCCGTGAGGCTGCTGCCTGGTCTCTGCTGCCGTCGGGTCCACGCCGAAATCAACCCGCATGCGCGGGTGACCGCGTTCACCTTGCCGCAGCGAACCTTCTGGCGAGGGCTTTTGCGGTCGGTTTGAGCGCTCTGGGTTCGTGGTAATTTCCGTTGACCTGCGTCCTGGCGATGACGTGTGCGCGAAACCTTTGGAACAGAGCATCATCAGGGGGGCTTGGGGCCGTCCAGAAGGCGTCGATAGACCTCTGGTCGGTCAGGCCTTCGAAGTCGAAAAAGGCCTCGCCAAGGACCTTGACGGGGGTCTTGAAGCCGAGCGCCGACAAGGCGGCAGACGAGTTGTTGACGATCATGCCGCGAGAGGCTCGACACAGCTGCGCCAGATTGCCTCCGTCGATGAAGTCGACCCGATCGGCGATGCCGCGCTCGACCGCGAGGACTTGAGTGATCCGACGCAGGTCCATCAAACCGGGGTCCAGGGGGTGGTTCTTGACCACCAGGCGGGCGTCTAGGGGCGCATGGCGGGCAAACGAGGTCATCACCTCAGCCAGGAAAGCCGTGTTGTCAGCGAAATGCGAGTAGCGGAGAAGCTGCGCATCGCCTTCGCGTTGCAGGCAGGCGAGGAAGAATGGGCCGCGGGCACGGATGACCTCCGCATCGGCTTCCGAGCGGGACACGAGCGCCAGAGTGATGAACCGCTTCACATGGCCCACGAACTGCATCCACGGGCTCTGGGTGTAGGGGTAGACGTAGCGGCGGAATATCAGCCGACCCAGCGGCTGGACCATGTGATACAGGCTGATATTGACCACGTGGTGGGGCAGGATGCGCCCCGCTGGCCGGGTCGGCAGGATTTCCGGGATCGGAGGATCATAGGCCCGGGCCTCGCGCGGAAGGCCTGAGGACGCATTGACCCCGTTCTCCTCGACCGTGATCCAGTCGGGTCGGAAGTAGCCATTTTCGAGCACCCAGATCCGCAAGGGATGAGGGGGAACGGCACTCGCGCCAACGCTCGCTGTGGGGTCGGCGGCCTGGTGAGCCCCCTGCGGACGGTTGTCAGCCGGTCCGGGTTCGCTAGCGGCCGTCACAGTGTGTGCCGCGGCCAGCGCCTTGAGTTTGTCACGCTGGGCGAGGACGCCCTGATTGTAGGGCCCACCTTCACCGAACACGATGATATCGGTCAGCCGCTGGTCTCGGACAAGATTGGCGAGACGCTGGGGCCAACGACGGACATCGCCCGTATAGGGCACAGCACCGGAACGACGCCATGCCGCGGCATCCCCGGCATTGAACAGCATGCGAGCGACCGAAGCGCCCTCGGCCTGAAGGGCGTCAGCGAGGACCCGGCCGAAGGGACCGAACGGTGCCGTCACGATCAGGAAGCGGCGACCCACAAGGCTCTGGCCAGGAAGGTTGCGCACTGGCGGGACAAGCCCCGGCGCCGCAGGGGAAGTCACTGAAGCGGACACGGCCGCCGAGCCCGGCTGCGGAGCAGGAGCGGTCTCACGGGTGGGGCTCTGAAGCTGGCGGACGTCTGTCATGATGGACAGGCTCAGACGATTTCAAAGGGACAGAACGGAAAAACGCGACTGCTCGAGTAACGATCCGTCGCCAGGGGCTCCCGTCCGGAGCGTGAGAGGCGTACGGGTCCGTCAAAGTTCGTACAAGGAGGACGTGCGGACACTGACATGGTGTCTCTTGTCGCTGCCTCTCCGCGTAGGATCAACCGCATTGTCCAGAAAAGCGAAACCGCCGGTCTTCAGGACGAAAACCGGCGGCTCTGCATACGGAT
>NZ_LJHU01000014.1:0-20000 GCF_001295975.1 Brevundimonas sp. AAP58
CCCCGCGACGCTCTCGGCCATGCAAGCCGCCATGTCGGGGAGCTGAAGCCGCCGCGCGTCTGCCCGCGCCAAGTGATCATCGCGCAGAAGAAAGCCCGCCGGAGGTTCTCCGGCGGGCTTCTTGTTTCAGAGATGCGGAACGGGCTCAGTGCGCCACGTTCTTCCAGATGCGGCGATAGCTGGCATAGGTCAGGCCTCCGAAGATGGCGAGGAAGGCCAGGACACCCATGCCGGTCTGCTTGCGCTCGACCGCGCGGGGGTCGGAGGCCCAGGTGATGAAGGCCGCGACGTCCTTGGACATCTGGTCGACCGTGGCCTCGGTGCCGTCGTCATAGGTGACCTGGCCGTCCGACAGGACCGGCGGCATGGCGATGAAGCCGCCGTAGGGGACCTTGTCCGGATCGCCGTCCCAGAAGGGCGTCATGTCGCCCATCATGTACGGGTTGTAGTACTGGCCGGGCCCGATGCGCAGTTCGGCCGGCGGGTCCACATAGCCGCTGAGCAGCGAGTAGATGTAGTTCGACCCGTCCTTGCGCGCCTTGGCCATGACCGACAGGTCCGGCGGGTAGGCCCCGCCGTTCGCCGCCGCGCCCGCTGTCCGGTTCGGCCACGGGTTGGGGAAGCGGTCGGCGGCGATGCCGGGACGCATGATCGGCTCGCCCGTCTCGGTGTCGATGTCGGCGATCTGGGCCTCGGCCGCGATGGCGCGGACGAAACGGTTCTCGGCCGCGCTGGGGGCAGACGGATCGTAGAAGGGTCCGCCACGCTCACCGAGCGTGCGGAAGCTCAGCAGGTCCATCGAGTGACAGGCCGAGCAGACCTCGCGGTAGACCTTGTAGCCGCGCTGCAGTTGGGCCTGATCGAAGGTGCCGAGCGGCCCCTCGAACGAGAACCCGCCCGAGCGGGGGTGCTTGGCTTCGCCAGCAGCGAAGGCCGGGGACGAGATGGCGGCGATCGCCAGCGCCGCGACCGCGATCTTGCGAATAGAGAGGCTCATCGGGATCAGCCCTTCTTCTCAGGCGAGGCAGGAGCGGCGGCAGTCATGGCGTCGGGGCCTTTCAGCACCGGCTCCGAGATCGACGCGGGGATCTTCAACGGGACCTCCTTCAGGCCGAGATACGGCAGGATCGCGAGGAAGAAGGCGAAGTAGTAGAGCGTCGAGAGACGCGTCAGCCACAGGTAGGAGTTCAGCTCGCCGTCAAAGAGCGTGAAGCTGGGCATGCCCGGAACGACCGGAGCGTCCGGCAGCATGGCCCCGCACCAGCCGAGCACGAAGGCGTTCGCGACAAAGATCGCATAGAAGATCTTGGCCGTCGGGCGGTAGCGCATGGAGCGCACCTTGGAGGTGTCCAGCCAGGGCAGGACGAACAGCACGCCGATGGCCGCGAACATGGCCACCACGCCGCCGAACTTGTCGGGGATGGCGCGCAGGATCGCGTAGAAGGGCAGCAGGTACCACTCCGGCACGATGTGCGGCGGCGTCACGAGCGGGTTGGCCGGGATGTAGTTGTCCGGGTGGCCCAGCGCGTGCGGCATGAAGAAGACGAAGATGCTGAACAGGATCAGGAACAGGATCAGGGCGAAGCCGTCCTTGACCGTGTAGTAGGGGTGGAAGGGCACGGTGTCCTTCTTCTCACGCTCCTTGGGGATCAGGATCCCGACCGGATTGTTCTGACCGGCGGTGTGGAGCGCCCAGAGGTGCAGCACCACCACGCCGAAGATCACGAACGGCAGCAGGTAGTGCAGCGAGAAGAAGCGGTTCAGCGTCGCGTTGTCGATCGCCGGACCACCGCGCAGCCAGATCAGCACGGGCTCGCCGATCAGGGGGATGGCCCCGATCAGGTTGGTGATGACCTCGGCGCCCCAGTAGGACATCTGGCCCCACGGCAGGACGTAGCCGAGGAAGGCCGTGGCGATCATCAGGAAGAAGATCAGACAGCCCAGGATCCAGATCATCTCGCGCGGGGCCTTGTAGGAGCCGTAGTAGAGGCCGCGCAGCATGTGGATATAGACCGCGATGAAGAACATCGAGGCGCCCGTCTGGTGGACGTAGCGGATCAGCCAGCCGCCATTGACGTCACGCATGATGCGCTCGACCGAGGCGAAGGCCATCTCGGTGTTGGGCTGGTAGTGCATCGCCAGGAAGATGCCGGTGACGATCTGCACGACCAGGCAGATGCTCAGGATCGCGCCGAAGGTGTACCAGTAGTTCAGGTTCTTGGGCGTCGGCAGCGCCAGGTAATCGGCGCCGAAACGCACGATCGGAAGACGGGTGTCGAGCCACTTCTCGACGCCGGTCTTGGGGACGTATGTGGATTCGTGTCCGCTCATCGTTTCCTAGCCTCAGCCGATCCGGATGGTGGAGCCGGCGGTGTATTCGTAGTCCGGCACGATCAGGTTCAGGGGTGCCGGGCCTTTTCGAATGCGGCCAGACGCATCGTAGTGCGAGCCGTGGCACGGGCAGAACCAGCCGCCGAACTCGCCGGTGCCGAAGGTGGGGATGCAGCCCAGGTGGGTGCAGTTTCCGAGCACGACCAGTGTGGCCTCATGACCCGGCTTGGTGCGGGCGCTGTCGGGCTCGGGCGGGCTGCCGACGTTGGCCTCGGCGCTGACGCGCTGCAGCTCGGCGGCGGTGCGGTTACGGATGAAGACCGGCTTGCCCTGCCAGGTGATGACGATCTGCTGACCCTCGGCGACCTTCGACGTGTCGAACTCCACCGTCGACAGCGCGAGCGTGTCGGCGGCCGGGTTCATCGAGTTGATCAGCGGCCAGGCCGCCATGACGCCTGCGCCCACGGCCGCGGCGCCCGCGGCGATGTGGATGAAATCCCGACGGGTGGCTTCGCCTTCCGGCGCCCCGTTCGGGCCTTCTGGACTCACGACCGATTCGGCCACGGCTCACCTTTCCAAAAACTGCGAAGGCGGGCGCCCAAAAAAGGACCCCGCGCGCGAGTGCGTTCCTATAGCGCGATGTGGGATGCAAGGCCCGACCCGGCTTTGCGGCGCATCGCCGCAAGATTTTGATGCTTCGTGAGAAGCGGTCTCAATCCGGACCGCGACAGGACCCCATCCCGCGCTTATGAGGGGCCTTAGAATGCGTCTCGCCCTTTTTCAACCGGCCATCCCCCAGAACGTCGGGGCCTGTATCCGCCTGTCGGCCTGCTTCGGAGTCGAGCTCCATGTGATCGAGCCGACCGGCTTCGCCTTCGACGACCGGGCGATGAAGCGCGCGGCGCTGGATTACGGCCCCCTGTCGCACATGACGCGGCATGCGGACTGGGACGCGTTTCAGGCGGCGCGGGGCCCGGGTCGGCTTGTCCTGTTCACGACGAAGGGGGCGACGGCGCTGAACGATTTCGCCTTCAGCCCCGACGACATCCTGCTGTTCGGCTCCGAGCCATCAGGTGCGCCGGAGTTCGTGCATGAAGCGGCGGACGAGCGGGTGGTCATCCCGCTGGAGCCCGGCGCGCGATCGCTGAATCTGGCGGTCAGCGCGGGCATCGGGGTGTTCGAGGCGCTGAGACAGACGCGCCTCAGCCTCGCGCCTTACCCGGATTGAGCCGGATCATCGCGCGGTTCAGCGCCGCCGCGATCGTCACCCAGAGCAGATAGGGCAGCACTGGCAGGGCAGCCGCCGGGCGGATCGACCAGAAGACGGCGATGACGGCCACCAGCGACAGCCACAGCAAGGCGACGTCGATCAGCGCCCAGTCCATCCGCTTGATCCCGAAGAACAGCCACGACCAGCCCGCGTTCAGGATCAGCGACCCGACGTACAGCGCCAGCACATCGGGACGCGACATGCCGATAGCCTCCCAGATCAACCAGCCGGCCCAGGCGTTCAGCGCGAACAGAAGCCCCCAGACCACCGGGAAGGCCCAGTTGGGCGGCGTCCACGACGGCTTGTTGAGGCCGGCATACCAAGGGCCCGGCTTGAACATCCCCCCGCTCGACGCGGCGACGAAGTTCAGGCCGACGAAGACGGCGACGGCGATCCACATTTCGGGGCTCATGTCGACACCCTAGCGCAAGCGGGACGCGGTGGCGCGAAGGAACTGCGCCCTTAAACGATGCGCCAAATCATCAGGGCCAGCCCGCCGACGGCGGCGATGCCCACGATGTAGCTGAGACAGCCGACGGTCTGGATGAGGCGGCGGCGGTTCGGATCAGGAGGGATTTGCATGCCTCGTCCGTGGACCCCGAGGCATGGTCAAGCCAGCCGCGCCGGTGTCGCGCGTCGGGCTGTCACGCGGCCCCGTGCCGCAGGCGATGCCGCCGGGATTGTCACCACCCCGTCGGGGTGGTCCTGTTCGCCAGTCAAGGGAGGCCGGGATGATCTACATCGTGCTCAACGCCGTGCCGATCGCGGTCGCGACCGGATGCGGACTGACCGCCGGACTGCTCATGCGCTGGCTCCTCGGCCGCATGGGCGGGGCCTCAACGGGAACGGCCCTGACGCCGGGGGTGATCATCGCCATCGTTCTGGCCCAGGCCTGGCTGTGCGCGATCCTGGCCGGGGCACTGATCCTGGCCCCCTCCGAGGCCGGGGCATGGACCATGGCCATCGGCAGCGCCGTGGTGATCTGGATCGGCTTCGTCGTGCCAGCCACCATCGTCAATCACACCCAGCGCGGTCTGTCCGCAGGGGCCATGACCACCGACAGCCTGAGCTGGCTGGCGATCATGGTCGTCCAGGCGATTGTGTTGAAGTCGATCGGCCTGGTCCCGCCCCCGACGCCCTGAGGCCTTCGCCCCTATTCCGGCCCCAACGCCGGGGCCATCATGTCGATCGGTCGGAGCATCCGGCCACGGAGGTTCCATGTCGCTGTTCCAGGTCGTCTACGCATCGCGCCCCTTCGGCTACGACCAAGGCATGCTGAACGGCATTCTGGCCGACGCCCGGCGCTGCAACGAACGCGACGGGATCACCGGCTCGCTGATCTGTCGGGACGATCTGTATCTGCAACTGCTGGAAGGCCCGGTCGACGCGGTGACCGCCGCCTTCGAGCGGATCGCGAAGGACGACCGCCACCTGGAGGTCCGGCGGCTGCTGGCGGGGCCCGCCGCCAGCCGGATCTTCCCCGACTGGGCCATGCGGCACGACCCGGCGCGATCATGGATGTGGACCCCGGCCCAGGTCGCCGACGGCGAGCCGGAGCGCGCCAGCCGCGCCGAGATCCTGTCGATCTTCAAGCGGATCGCGGCCGAACCCTCCGCCTGAGCGACGGATCAGTCCGGGCTGTCGTCGGTCGCGATCGCGACCAGGCTTGGCCGCTCGGCGGCACGTGAGGCGGCCACGGCCTCGGTGGCGCGCATGACGCGCAGCACATTCTCGCCCGCGAGCTTTCGAATGTCGCCTTCCGTCCAGCCCTGAGCCATCAGGGCGGCGAGGATGCGGGGATAGGCGTCGACGCCGTCGACGCCGGTCGGCAGGCGCGGCACCCCGTCGAAGTCTCCGCCGATCCCGACATGGTCGATGCCCGCCACGTCGCGGACATGCTGGATGTGGGCCACGACATCGGCGACGCCGGTTTCGGGAACGGGGTTGGCGGCGTCCCAGGCCTCCATGCCGGCGCGCACCGCCGCCGGATCCCCAGGCTCCAGCGACCCCAGCCGGGCCTGCTCGGCGGCGCGGGCCGCGCTCCAGGCGCGGAAGGTCTCGTTGATGAAGCCGGGCACGAAGGTGACCATCACCACGCCGCCGTCCTCGGCCATGAGACGCAGCACGCTGTCGGGCACGTTCCTCGGATGATCCGTCACGCCGCGCGCGGAGGAATGCGAGAAGATGACCGGCGCGTCCGACACCCGCATGGCGTCCAGCATCGTCTCCTCCGAGACGTGGCTGAGGTCGACCAGCATGCCCAGCCGGTTCATCTCGCGCACCACCGCCTCTCCGAAGGGCGACAGGCCGCCGTGGCGCGGGGCATCGGTGGCGCTGTCGGCCCAGGACGTCGTACGCGAATGGGTCAGGGTCATGTAGCGCACACCCGCCTCATGGAACTCGCGCAGCAGGCCCAGCGAATCGTCGATGGAGTAGCCGCCCTCGATGCCCATCAACGACGCGATGCGCCCCGCGCGATGGATGCGGACGATGTCGTCGGCGGTGGTGGCCAGTTCGAAGACGTCCGGGTGAGCGGCGACCATGCGGCGGACCACATCGATCTGCTCGAAGGTCGCCTTGGCCGCCTCGACCGGGGTCAGGCTGGCGGGGACATAGACCGACCAGAACTGGCCGCCAACGCCGCCGGCCCGCAGACGGGGAATGTCGGTATGCAGCCGCGTCGAGCCTTTCAGATTGGCCGTCAGATCGACCGCGAAGGGATCGGACCCGTGCGCCTGCCTCAGCGCCCACGGCAGGTCGTTATGGCCATCGATCAGGGGCGTGCGCTCCAGGATGCGTCGGGCGCGGGCCTCGCCGTCCTGGGCGACAGCCGGAAGAGCGAGGGCGAGGGAGCAGACGGCGAGCGTCAGGGCGCGGATCATGGAACAGCCTCCGGAAGTCGAGCCGGGACTGTGGCAGACGCCGACGCCTGTCGTCACTCCCCCAGGCTGAGCCGCCCGATCAGCACCGCCGCGCGCTGGGACTGGCGCACCAGACTGTCGAGGTCGGCCCACTCGCCCTCGGCGTGGGCGAGGCCGCCCGCGATGCCGAGACCGCCCAGGGTATCGACGTCCGCCGCGACGAAACCGCTGTCCGCCGCGCCCCTTCGAGCCGGATCGAAGGGGGCCATTTCAGGCAGGCCAAGGTCGCGATTGACCTGGTTCAGCCGGTCCAGAAGCGCCGAGTTGCCGGGCGTCGGCGCCATGGGCGGATAGCCGTCCTCGGCAAAGACCAGTTCGGCGGTGGTGCGCGGCAGGTTCTGACCCACGATCTCGGCCATCCGGGCGCGGACGCGGGCGTCCTGCTCCGGCGTCAGGGTGCGCAGGTCGCCGCGCGCGACGGCAGTCTCGGCGACGATGTTGGTCTTGCCGGACGCTTCGACGCGAAAGCCGTCGGCGTCGATCCCGGCCGGAGTGCCGCCGGCGATGACGCCGACGTTGTAGGTCAGGTTGGGCTCGGGCAGCTCGCGCCGGAAGGCGTCGAGAATTCGCGCCATCTCATAGATCGCGCCATAGCCCAGCGTGTCGTTGAACACCCCGCTGGAGTGGCCCGTACGGCCTCCGGTCGTCAGCGTCCAGCTGGCGGCGCTGCGCCGCGCGATGGTGCCGAACTCGGCGCCGTTCTCGGTCGCCAGGTTCTCGAACTCCAGCGCATAGTCGGCCACGCGGCCCGCCGCGATCAGGTCGCGCCGGGCGATCTCCAGCGGCGTGCCGGGCCGTTCCTCGTCGCCGGTCAGGAAGACAGTGACGTTGGACCCTTCCAGGGTGCCCGCCGCCTGCATGGCGCGAAGGGCGGCGATGATGACGACCACTCCGCCCTTGTCGTCGCCGATGCCGGGGCCGGTCGCGCGCGAGCCGTCGCGAACAAAGGTCTGGAACGGGCTATCGGGCTCGAACACCGTGTCGAGGTGGCCGATCAGCAGGATGTTCTTTCCGCCACCGTCGTGAGTGGCGACGAGGTGCCCGGCGCGACCGGTCTGGCTCATGTCGATCCAGCGCACATCGAAGCCCAGCGGCTCCAGTTCGGCGCGGACCATCTCGGCGGTCGCGCGCACGCCCTCGGCGTTCAGGGTGCCGGAGTTTTGGTTCACCATCCGCTCCAGCAGGCCGATATGGCGCTCGTGTTCGGCGACGACGGTCGAGACGATGATCCGCTCGGCCTCGGGCGTCTGGGCCACGGCGGTCCCGGCGAGCAGGAGGCTAGCGATGGTGGACAGAAGCAGACGCATGAACAGTCTCCGGAATGCCGACACCCTGACGAACACGGGCAGCCAGGTAAAGCGGGCGGAGGACAAGGTGACGCGCTCGGCGAAGCGTGGTTCAACACGGCCATGAGCCAAGCCGACATCGCCCCCGCCCCCTCGCTGGATCAGAAGAAGGCCGAGACCCGCGCCTGGTTCGAGACCCTGAGGGACCGTATCCACGCCGGATTCGAGGCGCTGGAAGACGCCGCGCCCGCCGACCTGTTTCCCGGCGAGCCCGGCCGGTTCGTGCGCACGCCGTGGTCCCGCCACGAGGGCGGCGGCGGCGTCATGGGCATGATGCACGGCCGCCTGTTCGAGAAGGTCGGCGTCCACGTCTCGACCGTCCACGGCGAGTTTCCGGCGGACTACGCCAAGAATGTTCCCGGTGCCGAGGACGACCCCCGCTTCTACGCCACCGGCATCAGCCTGATCTGCCACCCGGTCAGTCCGAAGGTCCCGGCGGTGCATATGAACACCCGCTTCATCGCCACAACGAAGAGCTGGTTCGGCGGCGGGGCGGACCTGACGCCCGTGCTGGATGTGGAGCGGACGCAGGAGGCGCCGGACACCATCGCCTTCCACGCCGGGATGCGCGCGCCCTGCGATGCCCACGATCCGAGCTGGTACGCCAAGTACAAGCAGTGGTGCGACGAATACTTCATGCTGCCGCATCGCAACGAGATGCGCGGCATCGGCGGCATCTTCTACGACCATCACGACAGCGGCGATTACGCGAAGGATTTCGCCTTCACGCGCGACGTCGGCATGGCGTTCCTGGACACCTATTCGGCCATCGTGCGTCGGCGCATGACCGAGAGCTGGACGCCCGAGGAGCGCGAGGAGCAGCTGATCCGCCGGGGCCGCTACGTCGAGTTCAACCTGCTCTACGACCGGGGCACTACCTTCGGGCTGAAGACCGGCGGCAACGTCGAGTCGATCCTGAGCTCGATGCCGCCGGTGGTGAAGTGGCCCTAGCCGATGCTGTTGACGCACCGCGGCGCGCTGTAGCCCTGCTGCCAGAAGCAGTTCCGGGCCACGCCTGTCTCGGTGTTGACCATCCAGACCTCGCCGCCTGCGTCGGTGTTGTAGGCTCCCGCAGGCACCCAGCGCCCGCCGGACTGGGCCTGGGTGGGCTCCGAGGACACGGCGGCGACGAGCGCCGACAGGGCGACGATGCCGGCGGCGGTGTAGGCTAGACGAGATTTCATCGCGATCTCCTGGGTTAGACAGATCGAGCGTAGCAGCACCACGCACATAGAGAAGGTTGGGCGGTCAGGCCGTCAGGAACCGTCTGATCCATTGCCCGACTAGGCGGCGATCATCCTCCGCTTCCAGGCTCTCGACCGCCCGATCGACCACAGCTTCCTCGATCCTCCCACGCCGGCCTTCGACGAGGGCACCCGTGAAGGCGCGGCTGAACTCCGGGTGGGGCTGAAGGGACATGGCGTCGTCGTCCCAGGCGAGGCCGGCGTAGGGGGTGAAGTCGCTGGCCAGGGTGACACGCGCGGCCTCGGGCTTCAGCAGGACCTGGTCCTGATGCGAGGCGGACAGGGCGATCTCAGCGACCAGCGGGTCCATCCAGGGCTGGGGCTCGACCACGCGATAGCGATGCAGCCCCACGCCCCAGCCGCGCTCGGATTTCTCGACCCGGCCGCCGAGCGCCTGGGCCATCGCCTGGTGTCCGAAGCAGACGCCGACCAGGCGCGTGCGGCCGCGCGCCCTCCGGATCCAGTCCAGCAGGGGCGGGATCCAGGCGTGGTCCTCGTATACGCCCGCCGCCGAGCCGGTGATGATCGCGCCGTCGAAGACGGCCGGATCGGGCAGATGGCCAGCCTGGACGTCGAAGGCGCGCGTTTCGAACCCGTCGCCGAGCAGCCGGACGAACATCGACGGATAGTCGCCGTGGGTGGGCTGAAGTGCGGCAGGCGGGCGGCCGGTCTCGAGCACGGCGATGGTCGGCATGAAGACTCCGCGAGGCTGGGGATGATTGTCGCTCATCTAGGGCGCCCGGCGACGGAATGCGCTAGAGGGCCCGCGTCGGTGCCTTGACCGACCGCCAGCCAGGGTCTCGCCATGGACGCCGATGACGCTCCCGTCGTCCTCATAAACGTCTTCAAGGTCCAGCCGGAGAAGCAGGACGAACTGCTCGAGTTGCTGGCCGCCCTGACCCGGGCTCAGGTCGGGTTGCCCGGGTTTGTCTCGGCGACGCTGCACCGGGGGCTGAACGGCAAGACGGTGGCCAATCACGCCGTCTGGCGCTCGGTGGATGACTGGAAGGCGATGACGCGCAACGAAGCCGTCGCCGCCGCCATGGTGCCGATCATGGCCATCGCGACGTTCGAGCCGAACCTCTACGAGGCCGGCGAGGTGATCGGCTAGGCGCGCCAGACCTCCGCCCGGGCCCCCGCGTCGCCGAGGGTCTGGGCCACCCATCCACAGATCTCGGTCGCCGCCGCGTCCGCCCCGGCGGGCGGATTGACCACGACCATGGCGCAGCCGTTCATCTTCATGGGATCGGTCAGGGGACGCAGCCGCGCCTCGGCGACGAGGGTCGGGACAGAGGTCGCGGCCGCCAGCCGCCGGAGGAAGCCGTCGAAGGTCTCCAGGTCCTTGAGCGGGGTCCAGATGGCGACCAGGGCATCCGGGTCGGGCTTGACGATGGCCCCGGCGGTTTCGGCCGCGCGCAGGTAGTCGTCGGGTCGTTCAAACGGCGGGTCGATCAGGACCACAGCCCCCCTCGCCTGCCTGGCCTCCGCCCGGACCAGATCGTATCCGTCGCCGATCTCGCCCCGCGCGCCGGCAAAGCCCCTGAGACTCTCGCGCAGCAGGCCGGCCACCTCCTCGCGCAGTTCGAAGCCGACATAGTGGTCCTCAGGACCCAGGGCCCGCGCGATCAGCACCGGTGAGCCGGGGTAGAAGCGCACGCCGCCCTCGGGATTCAGAGCCGCCACCTCCGCCGCCAGCGCCTCGATCAGCGAGGGCCGCGCCCCGACCGCCATCAGGCGTGCGACGCCCGCCTCGGCTTCTCGGGATCGAGCCGCGTCGCCCGTCAGGTCGTAGAGACCGGCGCCCGCATGGGTGTCCAGCACCATCATCGGCCCGGCGGCCTGACGCGCCTTCAGCAGCCAAAGCACCAGGGCATGCTTGACGAGGTCGGCGAAGTTTCCCGCGTGAAAGCTGTGGCGATAGTTCATGGCGAGCCCTAGGCCTGCTCCCAGAATGTGCGGCTGGCCGGGCTGATGGGGCGACCGGCGCGGTCGTCGAGTTTCAGGATCAGGTCGCGGAACTCGGCCGCCTCGCCGGGGCCGCGGAGCAGGCGTAGCGACTTGATGATGCGGGTGATGCGCAGGTGGTTGTGGTCCTGGGGGACCAGCCAGTGGCCGTTCGACTGATAGAAGGCGGCCATGCGGTCTGTCCCCGCCGCCAGCGCGATCTGGGCCAGGCCCGAGGCGTGGATGGCCTGGACGTCCTCGGGCGTCAGGATGGGTGCGCGGCGGTTGGCGCCGGACGGCTGGTCCAGCGGGAACAGCCACTGGATGAAGTCGTGGGTCTCCTCGATCTGGCGGTCGTTCATGGCGACGACCTCGAAGACGTTGCGGCCCGCGCCGTCGGTGCCTCCGCCCTTCAGGAAGTCGACGATGTCGCTCATCCGCGCGGCCTCGAAGGCGGCGCGGCAGGCGGACGGGAATCAGTCGCGGGCCCCATGACCCCCGGGTGGTCGGGGATCACGGGTATGGCGTCAAGGGCGGTGGTTCAGGCCGCCTTGTCCCAGTCCAGCACGACCTTGCCTGACTGGCCCGAGCGCATGGCCTCGAAGCCTTCGGCATAGCGGTCGTACGGCAGGGTGTGGGTGATGAGCGGGGTCAGGTCGAGACCGGCCTTGAGCAGGCCCAGCATCTTGCGCCAGGTGGTGAACATCTCACGCCCGTAGACGCCCTTGATGGTCAGGGCCTTCAGGATGATCGCGCCCCAGTCGGTCTCCATGGGCTTCGACGGAATGCCGAGCAGGGCCAGGCCGCCGCCCATGATCAGGGTGTCGACGCACTGCTTGAAGGCGATGGGGCTGCCGGACATCTCCAGCGCCACGTCGAAGCCGACCTTGAGGCCCAGCTCCTTCATGACGTCGTGCAGGTCTTCACGCGTCGTGTTCACGCAGCGCACGCCCGGCGCGACCTTCTGGGCCAGCTCCAGCCGGAAGTCGTTGATGTCGGTCAGAACGACGGTGCGCGCGCCGGCGTGGCGGGCAACAGCGGCGGCCATCATGCCGATGGGGCCGGCCCCGGTGACCAGCACGTCCTCGCCCAGCAGGTCGAACTGCTGGGCCGTGTGCACGGCATTGCCGAACGGGTCGAGGATCGAGCCGATCTCGTAAGGCACGTCCTCGGGCAGCTCGATGACGTTGAAGGCCGGGGCGACGACGTATTCGGCGAAGCCGCCCTGGCGGTTCACGCCGATGCCGCGCGTGGCGGGGTCGAGGTGGAAGTGGCCGGCGCGGGCCGCTTCGGAGTTCAGGTCGATGACGTGGCCCTCGACCGAGACGCGCTGGCCGACCTTGAGGCGACGATCGACGTCCTTGCCGATCTGGACGATGTCACCACTGAACTCATGGCCCGTGATCATGGGGACAGGCACGTTCTTCTGGGACCACTCGTCCCAGTTCCAGATGTGGATGTCGGTGCCGCACACCGCCGCGCGGCGCACCTTGATCAGGACGTCCTCGGGACCGGGCGTCGGCACCGGCGCCTCGATCAGGTCCAGGCCGATCTCGGGCCGCATCTTGGCCAGGGCCTTCATCGTAGTGGTCATACGCCAGTTCCTCTCGCCAACCCCGGCCCATCCATAATCGACAGAGTTAAGGCAGGGTACTCCGGAGATTTCTGGCTTGCAGCCACTGAGTCTTCTAAAATGGACATGAATACTGGGTAATCTGATCTCAGATTTTGCTTCAAGGCTGGAAGGTCGTAAACATCGATCTCCGTAGGCTCTTGGATCATTGCAATAGTATCATACAGCGCATCAGGATTTCGACCGACCCAGTCAGGGATATCAGGAAGCGCGACGAACAGATCGTACACGTCTTCCATATCTCGCACCTTTGCACCGTCAATGATCAGGCGTCTGACTGACACTAAACCACCCCCAGCTCTCGCCCCGCCGTCGTGAACGCCGCGACCGCTTGATCAATGTGTTCGAAGGTGTGCGCCGCCGACATCTGGGTGCGGATGCGGGCCTGGCCGCGCGGCACCACAGGGAAGCTGAACCCGATGACGTAGACGCCGAGCTCCAGCATGCGGGCGGCGAAGTCCTGGGCCAGCTTGGCGTCGCCCAGCATGACCGGGATGATCGGGTGCTGGCCGGGCAGGAGGTCGAAGCCGGCCGCCTGCATCGCGCCCCGGAACCGCTCGGCGTTGGCGAACAGCTGGGTACGGAGCGCGTCGCCCTCGGCCCCTTGGGCGATGCGGATGGCCTCCAGGCTCGCGCCGCAGACGGACGGGGCGAGCGCGTTGGAGAAGAGGTAGGGCCGCGCCCGCTGTTTCAGCAGTTCGACCACCGGCTTCGTCGCGCAGATGAAGCCGCCCATGGCCCCACCTAGCGCCTTGCCGAAGGTGCCGGTGACGAAGTCGACCTTGACCCTGCAATGGGCGTAGGAGCCTCGACCCTGAGGCCCCAGGAACCCCGTGGCGTGACAGTCGTCGACCATGATCAGGGCGTCGTAACGGTCGGCGATGGCGCGGATTTCATCCAGTTTGGCGATGTAGCCGTCCATCGAGAAGGCGCCGTCGGTGGCGATGATGATGTCGCGCGCCCCGTCGGCCCGGGCCTGCTTCAGCTGGGCCTCCAGGTCGGCCATGTCGGAGGTGGCGTAGCGGTAGCGCTTGGCCTTGCACAGCCGAACCCCATCGATGATCGAGGCGTGGTTCAGACTGTCCGACACGATCGCGTCCTCAGGCCCGAACAGGGGCTCGAACAGGCCGCCGTTGGCATCGAAGGCGGCGGCGAACAGGATGGTGTCCTCGAAGCCGAGGTAGTCCGCGATGGCGCGTTCGAGCTCCTTGTGGATCTCCAGCGTGCCGCAGATGAACCGCACCGAGGCCGTGCCCCCGCCCCAGCGTTGGGTGGCGGCGTTGGCGGCATCGACGATCCGCTGATCGCCGCCCAGGCCGAGGTAGTTGTTGGCGCAGAAGTTCAGGACTTGACGCCCGCTGACCTCGATCACCGGCCCCTGGCGGGACTGGATGACCCGCTCGGGCTTGGTCAATCCCTGGTCGGCGATGTCGGACAGTTCGGCGGCGACGCGATCGTGGAAGGAGGCGGTGCTCATGCGCCGCCTCTTAGACCCTGACCGAAGGGGTTGGAAGCGTCAGGCCGCCTCAGGCGCCGGCGCGACGTTCTCGGTCGCCCTCACCGGGTTGACCCGGATGCGCCCGCCGCACGGGGTGAGGCTCAGCGGCAGCGCGAGGCTGGCAGTGTCGGCACCCATGCGGACCGTGACCCTCGCCGCCGTCGGGCAGGTCGTCTGGCCCTGAGCCTCATTCGGGACGACGTTCCAGGCAATGTCGAAGAAGGCGCGCCCGCCCGCGGCCAGCGTCACCGGGGTAGCGGTCCCGGGGCTCTGATCCGCGCGCACGCCGCTGACGGGACGGCCATCGGCGTCGAGCAGCGACACGGCGGGATAGCCCGACAGATTGCACGGCGCGGTCCCGGCATTGGTCAGGGTCAGGGTCTGGACGCGGTTGCCCGCACCAGCGTCGCCCTCCCCGGCCGCCAGACGGAGATCAGCCGTGCGGCAGGCGATCGCCGTGGCTCCTGTCGAGGCCGGCTGGCCGGGCGGCGGAAGCTCGGGGTTAGCGGACGGGCGACTGCAGCGTTCCAGAACGGCCGTGCCGACCTGATCGTTCGGGCCGATGCGGCTGAGCGTCGCCTGTTCCTGGCCATTGCGGCTGGCGGTCCACCATTCGAGGCCAGAACCGACATAGCGGGCGCCGCTACCCGAGACGGCGATGCGCATGGCATAGGTCTGGCCGTCGTAGACCACCTGGGCCGTCTCGGTGTCGATGTACTGGGCCTGGACGGTCTTGCCGCTCTCGCAGGCGTAGCCGATAGCGGGCGCGGTCGGGACCGGTGCGCCCACGGGCGAGTCCTGGGGCACGGGTGTCACCGGTTCAGCGGACTCGCGGTCGCAGGCGGCCAGCGACAAGGCCCCCATCAGGACAAGAGCGAGCGGGCGGGTCGAGGTCATGCGGGTCTCCATTGGACGCGCGAGAATAACGCCGTCCGGTGACAATGGCTCCGCTTGATTGGGCCTTGCCGGCGACTTGGCCGGAGGCGCGCCGGCCCGCTAAGGTCGCGGCGAAGGAGCGCCCCATGACCGAACGCGACCTGTATCCCGTGCAACCGCAATGGGCGGCTCGCGCCCATATGAATCGCGAAGCCTATGAGGCGGCGCGGGTCGCGGCGCGTGAGCGGCCCGACGCCTTCTGGGCTGAGCAGGCAAGCCGACTGGACTGGATCACGGCGCCGACGGTGATAAAGGACGTGTCCTTCGCCAGGGAGGATTTCCGCATCCGCTGGTTCGCCGACGGGGTGCTGAACGTCTGCTTCAACTGCGTGGACCGGCACCTGCCCGAGCGCGCCGACCAGACGGCGATCCTCTGGGAGGGCGATGAACCCGATCAGTCCGGCGGTCTGACCTATGCCGAGCTGCACCGCGAGGTGTGCCGCATGGCCAATGTGCTGAAGTCGCTGGGGGTCAGGAAGGGTGATAGGGTGACGATCTACCTGCCCATGATCCCCGCCGCCGCCGTGGCCATGCTGGCCTGTGCAAGGATCGGCGCGATCCATTCGGTGGT
Organism: Brevundimonas sp. AAP58; assembly: GCF_001295975.1. Classification (GTDB taxonomy): domain Bacteria; phylum Pseudomonadota; class Alphaproteobacteria; order Caulobacterales; family Caulobacteraceae; genus Brevundimonas. Next base: position 15,695 of record NZ_LJHU01000014.1, read on the forward strand.
GTTCGGCGGCTTCAGTCCCGACAGCCTGGCGGGCCGGATCGAGGATTGCGGCTCGCGGCTGGTCATCACCGCCGACGAGGGCCTGCGCGGCGGCAAGCGCGTGCCGCTGAAGGCCAACGTCGATGCGGCGCTGGAAAAGGTGGCGGTGGAGACGGTGCTGGTGATCAGCCACACCAACGCCGATGTGCCCATGACCGGCGGGCGGGACTTTCGCTATGGCGAGCTGAAGCACGGGGTTTCGGACGAGTGTCCGTGCGAGCCGATGGACGCGGAGGATCCGCTGTTCATCCTCTACACCTCGGGCTCGACCGGAAAGCCCAAGGGAGTGCTGCACACCACGGGCGGCTATCTGTTCTGGGCGTCGTGGACGCACGAACTGGTCTTCGACTACCGACCCGGAGAGGTCTTCTGGTGCACGGCCGACGTGGGCTGGGTCACGGGGCACAGCTACGTCGTCTACGGCCCCCTGGCGAACGCGGGCACGACCCTGATGTTCGAGGGCGTGCCCAACCACCCGAGCGTCAGCCGGTTCTGGGAGGTCGTGGACAAGCACAGGGTCGAGATCTTCTACACGGCGCCGACGGCGCTCAGGGCGCTGATGCGCGAGGGCGACGGGCCGGTGAAGGCGACGAGCCGGGCGTCCTTGCGCCTGCTCGGCACTGTGGGCGAGCCGATCAATCCGGAGGCCTGGCGCTGGTACCACGAGGTGGTCGGCGAGGGCCGGCTGCCGATCGTCGACACCTGGTGGCAGACGGAGACGGGGGGCGTGCTGGTCTCTCCCCTGCCCGGCGCCACGGACCTGAAGCCGGGGTCAGCGACGAAGCCGCTGCCGGGGGTGGAGCTGGAGCTGGTGGACGCCGAGGGCAACGTGCTGGAGGGTGCCGCATCGGGCAATCTGGTCATCACCGACAGCTGGCCGGGCCAGATGCGGACGGTCTATGGCGACCCGCAGCGGTTCTTCGACACCTATTTCAGCGCCTACCCGGGCAAGTACTTCACCGGCGACGGCTGCCGGCGCGATGAAGACGGCGATTACTGGATCACCGGCCGTGTGGACGACGTGATCAACGTCTCGGGCCACCGCATGGGCACGGCGGAGGTGGAGAGCGCGCTGGTGCTGCACGCCGACGTGGCCGAGGCGGCGGTTGTCGGCTTCCCCCACGACATCAAGGGCCAGGGCATCTACGCCTATGTGACGCTGAACGCCGGCGTCGAGGCGAGCGATGCTTTGCGCGCTGATCTCGTCACTCACGTAAGGAAAGAGATCGGGCCGATCGCGGCACCCGACGTCATCCAGTGGGCGCCGGGCCTGCCCAAGACGCGATCGGGCAAGATCATGCGGCGCATCCTGAGGAAGATCGCGGAGAACGAGACCGGGGCGCTGGGCGACACCTCGACCCTGGCCGATCCGTCCGTCGTCGACGCCTTGGTCGCAGGGCGGCCGTGATGCCGGACAGCAAAAAGCCCCGCGGCGGGAGCCAGCGGGGCCTTGAGATCTTGGGTGCGGGAGCAGGATTTGAACCTGCGACCTTCAGGTTATGAGCCTGAGGAGTGGAGCGGAGCCGTATACGGCGAAGCGACGCGGGCTGCTCCATCCCACTGTGCAGACAGCAAAAAGCCCCGCGGCGGGAGCCAGCGGGGCCTTGAGATCTTGGGTGCGGGAGCAGGATTTGAACCTGCGACCTTCAGGTTATGAGCCTGACGAGCTACCGGGCTGCTCCATCCCGCGGCAAACGGTAGGCGTGAAGGAAGAACGTTCGAGAGACACAATCCGTGTATCCGCTTGGTAGACCCGGCGGCGACCTACTCTCCCGCGCCTTGAGACGAAGTACCATTGGCTCTGGAGGGCTTAACGACCGAGTTCGGAATGGGATCGGGTGGGGAACCTCCGACATAGCCACCAGGTCAACCAAGCGGATACATGGATTGTGAGAGAAGACATTGTCTTGCGAAAATCGAATGAGTTTTGCTGAGAAACGATCAAGCCGATCGGATTATTAGTACCAGTAAGCTTCACGCGTCGCCGCGCTTCCACACCTGGCCTATCAACGTGGTAGTCTTCCACGATCCTCAGCGAAGCCTTGTTTTGAGGTTAGTTTCCCGCTTAGATGCTTTCAGCGGTTATCTATTCCGTACTTAGCTACCCTGCTGCACGGCTGGCGCCATGACAGGTCCACCAGAGGTACGTCCATCCCGGTCCTCTCGTACTAGGGACAGATCCTCTCAAGCTTCGAACACCCACGGCAGATAGGGACCAAACTGTCTCACGACGTTCTGAACCCAGCTCACGTACCACTTTAATCGGCGAACAGCCGAACCCTTGGGACCTGCTCCAGCCCCAGGATGTGATGAGCCGACATCGAGGTGCCAAACTTTGCCGTCGATATGGACTCTTGGGCAAAATCAGCCTGTTATCCCTAGAGTACCTTTTATCCGTTGAGCGATGGCCCTTCCACGCGGGACCACCGGATCACTATGGCCGACTTTCGTCTCTGCTCGACTTGTCAGTCTCGCAGTCAGGCGAGCTTATGCCATTGCACTCGACGAGCGATTTCCGACCGCTCTGAGCTCACCATCGCGCGCCTCCGTTACACTTTGGGAGGCGACCGCCCCAGTCAAACTACCCACCACGCCATGTCCCGGGACCGGATAACGGCCCTCGGTTAGACGTCAACGACAGTAAGGGTGGTATTTCAAGGATGGCTCCACCAGAGCTGGCGCCCCAGTTTCATAGCCTCCCACCTATCCTACACATACGGTCGCTAACGCCAAGGCGAAGCTATAGTAAAGGTTCATAGGGTCTTTCCGTCTGACCGCGGGAACCCCGCATCTTCACGGGGAATTCAATTTCACTGAGCCTGTGCTGGAGACAGTGGGGAAGTCGTTACGCCATTCGTGCAGGTCGGAACTTACCCGACAAGGAATTTCGCTACCTTAGGACCGTTATAGTTACGGCCGCCGTTTACCTGGGCTTCAGTTCGACGCTTTCACATCTCCCTTTAACCTTCAGGCACCGGGCAGGCGTCAGACCCTATACGTCGCATTGCTGCTTCGCAGAGCCCTGTGTTTTTGCTAAACAGTCGCTACCCCCTGGCTTGTGCCACTCTCATCTGGTTGCCCAAAAGAGAGTCACGCTTATTCCGAAGTTACGCGTGCAATTTGCCGAGTTCCTTCAGCACAGTTCTCTCAAGCGCCTTGGTATGCTCTACCTGACCACCTGTGTCGGTTTCGGGTACGGTCTCTGCTGGAGTTATTTCCAGGGACAACTTCCCTGCCAGGACAATCCAATAAGCCCTGACAAGTTACGCCATCCGTCACTTCCAGCTGGTGCAGGAATATTTACCTGCTTCCCATCGACTACGCTTTTCAGCCTCGCCTTAGGGGCCGACTAACCCTGCGCAGATTAGCTTTACGCAGGAACCCTTGGTCTTTCGGCGGGAGTGTCTCTCACACTCCTTATCGTTACTCATGTCAGCATTCTCACTTCCGATACCTCCAGCCAGGCTCACGCCTGACCTTCACTGGCTTACGGAACGCTCCGCTACCGCTCGCTTACGCGAACCCATACCTTCGGCGACTGGCTTGAGCCCCGTTACATTTTCCGCGCAGGATCGCTTGATCAGTGAGCTGTTACGCTTTCTTTAAAGGATGGCTGCTTCTAAGCCAACCTCCTGATTGTCAAAGCAATCCCACATCGTTTCCCACTTAGCCAGTACTTGGGGGCCTTAGATGATGGTTAGGGTTGTTTCCCTTTTCACGACGGACGTTAGCACCCGCCGTGTGTCTGCCCGGTAGTTCTCTCGGGTATTCGGAGTTTGGTTAGTATTGGTACCGCTCGCGCAGCCCGCAACCATCCAGTGCTCTACCCCCCGAGGAATTCGCCGGACGCTCTACCTAAATAGATTTCGCGGAGAACCAGCTATGTCTGGGTTTGATTGGCCTTTCACCCCTATCCACAAGTCATCCGAGACTTTTTCAACAGGCACCGGTTCGGACCTCCAGTTGGTGTTACCCAACCTTCATCCTGCTCATGGATAGATCACCCAGTTTCGGGTCGTCATACGTCGAACTTAGCGCCCTATTCAGACTCGCTTTCGCTGCGCCTACACCTAACGGCTTAAGCTTGCTCGACACATGAAGTCGCTGACCCATTATACAAAAGGTACGCCGTCACCCCGCATGGGGGCTCCGACTGCTTGTAGGCTTCCGATTTCAGGATCTGTTTCACTCCCCTTGTCGGGGTGCTTTTCACCTTTCCCTCACGGTACTTGTTCACTATCGGTCGTAGAGGAGTACTTAGGCTTGG
>NZ_LJHU01000014.1:22500-35426 GCF_001295975.1 Brevundimonas sp. AAP58
CCCGTTCGACTTGCATGTGTTAGGCCTGCCGCCAGCGTTCGCTCTGAGCCAGGATCAAACTCTCAGGTTGAGTTGACTTCTGACCTAAGCATGACGGTCGGGAAGACCGTCTGGCATTAGTTCTACGTATTCTTGACGAGATCCCACGTTCGCTGAGCCGAAGCCCAACGACATGGTATGTCTTTCAAAAAGACCGCAGATGTCAGTGTCGAGTGACAATCTCTAGGATTGTCGCTGGAGCACCGCCGCCTGCGTTTCTCTTTCCAAATCAACGATGTCAAAGACCCAGGGAACCGGAGGACCGGCCCCACCGTTTAGCGCCCGGTTTCGGCGGAGGCGGCGATGTAGTCGCCTCGGAAGTCCGTGTCAAGCGGTTCTTCGAAAAGAACTTTTCGACAGCGTCACCGGCCCGGAGGTCGGCGGAGGCGGCGATGTAGTCGCCTCCGATTTTCGCGTCAAGTGGTTCTTTTTAAAGAAGAACCTCGGTTCGCGATGCGGCCCCGGAGGGCTGCGGAGGCGGCTTCCTAAGGAGGCCGATCCTCGGTGTCAACCGGGCTTCTCAGCCATTTTACGAACCGTGAAACCCGGAGGTTTCGGACCGCAAAAAACCACCAGGAGGGAAGCGAGAGGCTGCCCTCTGTCTAACGACCGGCGATTCGATTGGAGCGCGGAGACTATTGGGAACCAACCCCGAAAGCAAGAGATTATTCACCTCTGTCTTCCGGTCAGAGGCCCTGTGAACCGAAGTCCCAAGGCCCTGGCGGCCAGCCCGTCGCCGAGCGAGGGCGCGATATACGGACCGGCCCTTTCGTCCGCAACCCGCTTTTTGACGATTGTGCGAAGAATCTCGCCGATCGCTGCTCAGCCGGCGGCGATGTAGGTGCGCAGCTGCTCGGCTTCCTGCGTCGCCTCGGCGATCTGGCACTTCACCACGTCGCCGATGGAGATGACGCCGGCCAGGCGGCTCTCCTTCAGGACCGGCAGATGGCGGATCCGGCGATCGGTCATGCGGCCCATGAGGACGGCGACCGTCTCGCCCGGCTCGGCGAAGACCACATCGCGGGTCATGTAGTCGGCGACCGGCCGGTCCAGAGCGCCTGCGCCGTCTCGCGCCACCGCCCGGACCACGTCGCGTTCGGAGATCACGCCGGCGACGCGATCGGCGTCGCAAACGATCAAGGCGCCGACCCGGCGGCTGTCCAGCTCGGCGCAGGCCTGGGCCACTGTGGTCCCGGGCGCGATCGAGAAGACCTCGCCGCCCTTCGATTTGAGGATTTCCGCGACCAGCATCCGGCGTCCCTTCCCTGTCTTGTCGGGAGCGATCGACGGCCGAAGAGCCGAAGCCGCTTCTTAAGGCACAGGATCACCCGGTTCCGGCCTCGAATCAAACCTTTCGTCGGCGCGGCCGAACACCCTTGCGAGAGGGCCGATAGCGAGAATGCCGAACAGGAAGCCGAAAGCGTGGGCCTCCCAGGCGATTCGCGCGCCCTCCGCGCCCGGCGCGAAGCCGACCAGGCCGATGACCGCATTGACCGCCATCCAGGCGATGGCCGAGCGGATCACGCCGCCGTCCGTCAGGGAAAGCACACGTCCCCGCCCACCCAAGAGCCGCGTCGCAGCGCCGATCAGGCCGAAGACCGCGCCGGACGCTCCGACCAGGGGATCGACCGCGCCCCAGTGCAGCACACCATATCCCAGCGTCGCGGCGACACCTGACACTATATATAGAGAGAGAAACACCAGCAGGCCGATCCCGCCGCCGAAAAGCCGGGCGACAGGCGCGCCGAAGGTCAGGGCCCCGACCGCGTTCATCAACGCGTGGGCCCAGCCGCCGTGCACCAGCATGGAGGTGACAAGCCCGGCGTATCGCCCCTCGGCGAGATCGACCGGGCGAAAGGCGAGCTCCAGCCAGTAGGTGTGCGACCGTTCCTGCAGCCCGTAGAGCGCCGGCATCGACACGGCGAGCAGCAGCGCCGCGAGCGGGGCGTTGAAGATGCGTTCCCTGGGGGGTGGGCCGTCGAATCGGCCGTCGGACGGCTCCATGCCCCTCAAATGCGGAAGGGGCTCGTTCACATCAAGTCATCCTTAACACCCGTCTCCCATTTTGGGACGCGGACCGTCTGCCTGCGGCCGAATCACGAGTACCGAGTGGGATTTATCGACATGAGCCCGATCCGGACCGCATCGGCCGCCCTGGCCCTTTCGATCATGGCCCTGCCCGCGACCGCCCAGGTGTCGAGCTCAGGTGGCATGGCCCAGTTCCAGAACGGCTATGGCGGGGCCCGACAGTCCGTGACGACGGCCCAGACCGGCTCCACGCGGGACCAGAACGGCAACCGCCTGATTGTCGACGGCATCATTCAGCCGAACGCCTCCTCCTATTCGCGCCAGTCCGGCGTGTCCCAGCAAGGCTCCGGTGCCGGCTACGGTTCAGGCGCCACGGCCATCGGTAACAACCTGAACGTCGTGGTCCAGGGCAGCCACAACACCGTCATCGTCAACTCGCGTCAGACCAACTCGGGCAATGTCACCGCTCGTAATGACCTGACCGGTACGCTCACAGGCTTCGAATGACGCTCGGCCCCCTTCTCCGGCTCCGCGTCCCGGCGCTTCTGACGGCCTCTGCGCTCGCGCTCAGCGCCTGCGTCAGCCCGACGGCGGGCCCGAGCGGTCTCTACGCGCGGCCGATCGGCAATGCGCCGGTGACGGCGAACCCCACGCCCTATTCCGCCGCGCTCTACTGCATGGCGGACTATGCCCGTCGCTACGGCCTGCCCTCGCCGCGCATGGCGGTCGGCCGGATCAGCGACTACACGGGCACAGTCTCGGCGGATGGCGGCCGGCAGATCACCCAGGGCGCGTCCCTCATGGCCTTCAGCGCGCTCGCCAAGGCCGGTGCCCAGATGGTCGAACGCTACGACACCTCCATCTCGGAGATGGAGCTGCGTTACGCCAACAACCGCCTGATCGGCGACGAGGGTGGCACGCCAGACAATCCGAACTACCGCCGCATCCTGGCCGGCCAGGTTCCGGGCTCGGATTTCTATCTCATCGGTGGCATCACCGAGGTGAACTACAACATCCGCTCGGCCGGCTTCGACGCGGGCGTGGGCGAGACGGACACGGACACGCCCGGCTCGGGTCTCGTGCAGGGCAAGATCTACGTCATGAACGTGGCGATCGACCTGCGCCTGGTCCAGACCACCACGCTCGAGGTCGTCGACGTCATCTCCTACCAGAAGCAGATCATCGGCCGCGAAATCTCGGCCGGCGTCTTCGACTTCCTGAACGGCAACGTCTTCGACATTTCGGCCGGCACCGGCGGCATGGAGCCGGTCCAGCTGGCCGTGCGCGCCTTGGTCGAGCGCGCGACGCTGGAGATGATGGCCAACCTCTACGGAGCACCAGGCCCGGAGGTCTGCCTCTCGGCCGAGAACGATTGGCTGAACACCGTCGGCCCGACCGGGGGCTATTACCCGGCTTACGACAACACGGGAACGAACAATGGCCAGACCCGCGCCGATCCGTCTCGCTGGCACGATCGCCGCGACGGCGATGTGCGTCGCAGCCGCTACTGAGGCCTTCGCCCAGCAGCAGGACAGCCGCGTCCTCAACAATCAGCTTCAGCTGGGCGATGTCATCAGTGGCGTCACCCTGAACGTCGAAGACCCCTCCGCCGAGGTGTCGGTCGACAACGCCGCCCGCGCCAACACACTGTATGGCGCAGCCGAGAACGGGACCGTGGTCCTGACCTCGTCGCAGGAGATGCAGGGCGACACCCGCGCGGTCAGCGAACTCACCATCACCGGGGACGCCTCCGGCCCGGTCAATGTCCAGACCACCGCCGGCGCCAACGCCCTGTCGGCAGCGGGCTACGGCGCCGACATCACGATCGAGTCCAATCAGGTCGTCGGGCCTTCGGAAGTCACCGCCTCGGCCGCCATCCTGAACGACACCGCCCGTCTTCTGGGTGGTGCCTCCTTCTCGACTTCAGCCAACGCCAATGCGGCCTCGCTGGGAGGAACCGGCACGCGCGTCCAGGGCACGGTGATCCAGGGCTCCGAGGCGGGGGTCCGCTCAGAGACCTTCGTGGTCTCGCAGTACATCCCCGCCGAGGCCGAGTTCATCAGCGAATCGGTCGGCAACAGCATCGGCGTGAACTCGACCGGGGCTTCCAGCCAGGCCCTCACGCTGCGCCAGCGTCAGGCCGGCGACACCGTTTCGGCCAACACCAGCGCAAACAGCGGTAACGCCTGGGACCTGGCCGGGCGAGCCCGTGCCGTGGGCAACATCGCCTCGACCTACAATCAGGGCGGCTCGGTCGTGACCCTGACGGATCAGTCCAACCTGTCCGAGATCCGGGCTTCGGCCCTGGTCACCTCCTATGACTGGGGCGGGGCGACGGCCAGCGCGGCGGGCGTCGGCAACCAGGTCGTCATCGGCAACAACGACCGCTACCTCGAGATCGACAACAGCCAGGTGAACTCCGGCGGCGTGCAGGTCACCTCCGAGTTCGCCGGGACCTACGGCTACGACGCTTATGTCGCTTCCGCGGCGACCGGCAACGCCGTCACCGGCTACGCCTGCTCGGACTGCGAGGGGCAGATGGTCGTGACAAACACCCAGACCAACTCGGGCCCCGTCAGTGCGACCTCCACGGCCCGCATCGCCGGATCGGCCCGCGCCGTGGCGACCAGCGCGGCGGCCACGGGCAACGCCGCGACCTTCTACGTCTCGCGCTCGGGCAACTGAGCCACCCACACGACACATTGCTTCACCGCATGTGAGCCCGACGGGGTTGATCCTCGCGCGCGCCGGTTCCATTGAGGCGCCAACCAGAAACGCTGCTTCAGGAGAACCCGCCCATGACCGTCCGCGTCGCCATCAACGGCTTCGGCCGCATCGGCCGCCTCGTGCTCCGCTCGATCGTCGAGCACGGCCGCCGCGACATCGAGGTGGTGGCGATCAATGACCTGGGGCCGGTGGCCACCAACGCCCACCTGCTGCGCTACGACAGCGTCCACGGCCGCTTCCCCGGCACGGTCGAGGCGGGCGACGACTGGATCGACGTGGGCCTGGGCAAGATCAAGGTCACGGCCGAGCGCGATCCGGCCAACCTCCCGCACAAGGACCTGAACGTCGACATCGCGTTCGAGTGCACCGGCATCTTCACCGCCCGCGACAAGGCCGAGGCGCACCTGAAGGCCGGCGCCAAGCGCGTCCTGATCTCGGCGCCGGGCGACAACGCCGACAAGACCATCGTCTACAAGGTCAACCACGACACCCTGACCGCCGACGACATCGTCGTCTCCAACGGCAGCTGCACCACCAATGCGCTGGCCCCTGTCGCCAAGGTGCTGAACGACCTGTTCGGCATCGAGCGCGGTTACATGACGACGATCCACGCCTACACCGGCGACCAGCCGACGCTGGATACGATGCACAAGGACCTCTATCGGGCCCGCGCGGCGGGCCTGTCGATGATCCCGACCTCGACCGGCGCGGCCAAGGCGCTGGGGCTGGTCCTCCCGGAACTGAAGGGCAAGCTGGACGGCTCGTCCATCCGCGTCCCGACCCCGAACGTCTCGGTCGTCGACCTGAAGGTCGTCGCCGGCCGCGAGGTGACGGTGGAGGAAATCAACGCCGCGCTCCAGGCCGCTGCGGATGGGCCCATGAAGGGCGTGCTGCACACCACGAACGACCCGGTCGTTTCGATGGACCTCAACCACATCGCCGCCTCGTCCACCGCCGCCCTGCCCCAGACCCAGGTCGTCGACGGCAAGCTGGCCCGCGTGCTCAGCTGGTACGACAACGAATGGGGCTTCGCGACGCGCATGAGCGACACGGCGCTGGCGATGGCGAAGTTCCTCTGACGCCAGATCCCGCTCATCCCGGCGAAAGCCGGGACCCAGTTCTTTGGGCGATGATCGCCTGCGTTTCGCACTGCTCTTGATCCCAGTCATCTTGCCTTGCGAAAGGACTGGGTCCCGGCTTTCGCCGGGATGAGCGGAGGAGAAAGACATGACCTTCCGTACCCTCGACGACGCCCTCAATGATCTGGGCTCCCTCGGCGGCAAGACCGCTCTGATCCGTGTGGACTTCAACGTCCCGATGGAGGACGGCCGCGTCACCGACGACACCCGCCTGCGCGTGGCGCTGCCGACCATCCAGCGACTGCGCGACGCCGGGGCCAAGGTCGCCCTGCTCGCCCACTTCGACCGGCCCAAGGGCAAGGTCATCCCGTCCATGAGCCTGGCCCCCGTCGTCGACGACCTGGAGCGCCTGCTCGGCGCCCCTGTCCGGTACGCGTCCGACTGCGTGGGCGAGGAGGCTAGGGCCGCCATCGCCGACCTCGACGCCGGGGGCGTGGTCCTGCTGGAAAACGTCCGCTTCCACGCCGGCGAGGAAGCCAACGACCCTGCCTTCGCCCAGCAGCTCGCCGAACTCGGCGACCTCTACGTCAATGACGCCTTCTCGGCCGCCCACCGCGCCCACGCCTCGACGGAGGGCCTGGCTCGCCTGCTACCCGCCTACGCCGGCGAATCCATGCGCCGCGAGCTCGATGCGCTCGACGCCGCTCTCGGCAATCCGAAGAAGCCCGTCATCGGCATCGTCGGCGGGGCCAAGGTCTCGACCAAGCTCGACCTGCTCAAGAACCTGGTCGGCAAGCTCGACCGCCTCGCCATCGGCGGCGGCATGGCCAACACCTTCCTGTTCGCCCAGGGCATCGACATCGGCGGCTCACTGGCCGAACGCGACATGGCCGACACCGCGCTTCAGATCATCGCTGAAGCCGAAGCCCAGGGCTGCCAGCTCCTGCTCCCCGTCGACTTCGTCGTCGCCACCGAGGTCAAACCGGGCGCATCCAGCCGCCCCGTCGTCGCTGGCCAGCCCCTGTCCGCCGACGACAAGATCCTGGACGCCGGTCCGGCCACCGTGGCGCGCCTGCTCGACGCCCTGACCGGCTCCAAGACCCTGATCTGGAACGGCCCGCTCGGCGTGTTTGAGGTCCCGCCCTTCGACGCCGCCACGGTCGCCGTGGCCCAGCACGCGGCCGCGCTCGCCAAGGCGGGGGTCCTGACCGCCGTCGGGGGCGGCGGCGACACCGTCGCGGCGCTGAACCACGCCGGCGTCGTCGACGACATGACCTTCGTCTCCACCGCGGGCGGGGCCTTCCTGGAGTGGATGGAGGGCAAGGCACTCCCCGGCGTCGAGGCCCTGCGCGCCTGATCGCCTGTAACATGGCGTGACTTGAGGCCGCTCCGGCGCTAGACCGTCCGCAAAATAGAACGACCTCAGGAGGCTACCCTTGGCGCGGATCACCCTGCGACAGCTGCTCGACCACGCGGCCGAGTACGACTACGGCCTGCCGGCCTACAACATCAACAACATGGAACAGGGTCTGGCGATCATGGAGGCGGCCGAGGCGGTCAACGCGCCGGTCATCATCCAGGCCAGCCGCGGCGCCCGCTCCTACGCCAACGACGTCGTTCTGGCCCGACTGATCGACGCCCTGGTCGAGCTCTATCCCCACATCCCGGTCTGCATGCACCAGGACCACGGCAACGGCCCGGCCACCTGCGCCACCGCCATCCAGTACGGCTTCACATCGGTGATGATGGACGGATCGCTCGAAGAAGACGGCAAGACCCCCGCCAGCTACGACTACAACGTCGACGTCACCCGCCGCGTCGTCGAGATGGCCCACGCCTGTGGCGTCTCGGTCGAGGGCGAGCTGGGCGTGCTGGGCTCGCTGGAGACCGGCATGGGCGAGGCCGAGGACGGCCACGGCTTCGAGGGCAAGCTGGATCACTCCGCCCTGCTGACCGACCCGGATCAGGCGGTCGATTTCGTCAGCCGCACCAAGGTCGACGCGCTGGCCATCGCCATGGGCACCAGCCACGGCGCCTACAAATTCACGCGCCAGCCGGACGGCGAGGTTCTGGCCATGCATGTGATCGAGGAAATCCACCGCCGCCTGCCCGACACCCATCTGGTCATGCATGGCTCCTCGTCGGTGCCGCAGGACCTCCAGGACATCATCAACCAGTACGGCGGCGAGATGCCCCAGACTTGGGGCGTGCCGGTCGAGGAGATTCAACGCGGCATCAAGCACGGCGTGCGCAAGATCAACATCGACACCGACAACCGCATGGCCATGACCGGCGCGATCCGGAAGGTGCTGGCCGAAAGGCCCGGCGAGTTCGACCCGCGCGCCTATCTGAAACCGGCCAAGGAGGCGATGCGCAAGCTCTGCATGGAACGCTTCCAGCAGTTCGGCTGCGAGGGCCAGGCCTCCAAGATCCGCCCCATGTCGACCGCCCAGATGGCCAAGCGCTACGCCACCGGCGACCTCGACCCCGTCTACGGCCGTCGCGAGAGCGCGGCGGCCTGACGGCGAAACGCCCGAAAGTCGGCCCGTCAGGTTCGGTCAGGTTCCGAAAGGACCGCTGAGTCCAGGCGTGTTGTATTGTCGCACCTTGAGGCGTAGCGTCCCGCTTGGGGATGGACAACACGCCTAGGGGGGACGTGATGGCCGACAAGAAGACCATGGACCGCCGCTCGTTCCTGAGCCGCGTCGTCGGGGCCGCCACCATGGGCGGTGCGCTGACGGCCGTGACAGGCCAGGCCGAGGCCCATTCAGGCTGTACGGACAGCGACAGCGGCTCCTACTCGGACCCGAGTGGACGCGGTCGTCGCTGCAACACCTATCAGAGCGGCTGCACGGACAGCGACACCGGCAGCTACCGGGACGGCATCGGCCAGGGCCGACGCTGCGCCACCTCGACCGGTTGCAGCGACAGCGATAGCGGGACCTATGGCGACGGCGTCGGCAACGGTCGCCGATGCGCTGCGCCTTCGACCGGTTGCAGTGACAACGACTCCGGATCCTATGCAGATGCGTCGGGCCGCGGTCGCCGCTGCTCGACGCCATCGACCGGCTGCACGGACAGCGATAGCGGAAGCTACGGCGACGGCGTCGGTCGCGGCCGACGCTGCGCGCCCACCTCCTATCAGTCCGGCTGTACCGACAGCGACACCGGCACCTACGGCGACGGCGTCGGCAATGGCCGTCGCTGCACGCCCGCCCCGCGTAACTGCACCGACAGCGATACGGGCAACTACGCCGATGGCATCGGTCGTGGTCGTCGCTGCTGATAAGGACACGCCTTGAGTTCTTCGCTTCAGGGGTCGCTATCCGACCCCCTCCGCTGGCTTCTCGGTGACCACGCCGACGGCTTCCTGACCGAGGTCTATGAGCGTCGACCCGTGGTCGCCCGCCATGAAGATCCCGACCGGTTCCGGTCGCTGCTGTCGCTCTCGGAAATCGATCGGCTGGTGTCGGAACTGGATTTCCAGCGCGGCATGCTGGTGATGACGGACTCCTCGCGCACCATCGCCGAGTCGGACTATGTCGCCCCGTCCGGCGCTGTCGATCGCGGGGCGGTCGCCAGCCTCTACGGCAGCGGCGCGACCCTGATCCTGAACCAGCTCCAGCAGTCCCACAGTGGCATGGCCGCCCTGTGCCGCAGCCTGGAGAGCGTCTTCAGCTGCCACGTCCAGACCAACACCTACCTGACCCCGCCGTCGTCCCAGGGGTTCCGCACCCACTATGACAACCACGACGTCCTGGTGATCCAGATCGAGGGCGAAAAGGCCTGGCGGCTGCACGACCAGCCCGTCGCCATCCCCTATCGCGGCGAGGGCTTCCAGCCCGGCGTCTATCCGGTTGGAGAGCTGTCCGAGACCTTCGTGCTGCGAGCCGGCGACTGCGCCTACGTCCCGCGCGGCCTGATGCACGACGCCGCCACCTCGGGCGACAAGCCGTCGCTGCACATCACCTGCGGGCTCATCGTCCGCACCTGGGCCGACGTCGTGCTGGAGGCCGTGTCCGAGGTCTGCGTCAAGGACGAGGCCTTCCGCCGCAGCCTGCCGCCCGGTTTCGCCAACCCCGGCTATGACCGCGCCGCGCTCGGCCGGGAGTTCCAGACCCTGATCCAGCGCCTGTCCGAACAGGCGCGCCTCGACCACGCGCTGGACTTCGCCATCCGCGAGTTCGTGCTCAGCCGCGAATCCGACGTGTCCGGCGCGCTCCTCGGGGCTCACGAACCGCTCGCCGCCGCCTACGTCGCCCGCCCGTCCATCTGGCGCATCGAGGAAGACGGCCCCGACAGTGACAGGCCGCTCCGGCTGATCGCCCCCGGCGGCGAAATGGACTTTGCCGGCCTGGATCGCGCCGGGTTGGAGCGCGCCCTGTCCGGGGCTGTCTTCTCGCCGGGCGACCTCGGCGTGCCGGACCCCGCGCCCGTGATTCGGCGTCTCGTCGCTGCGGGCCTCATCGGCGCGACCTGAGCCGGGGGACATGCTAGACGGCCTGCGTGGAAGACGACGCCGAGGAACTTGAAGGCTCACCCGACTCGCAAGGTCAGCGGTTTCTGGCGGACCTGTCTGGCAAGGACCTGACCCAGCGGCTGGATCGTCTCCTGGCCGACGCCCTGCCCGGCATGTCCCGGGCGCGTCTTCAGGCCCTGCTCTCCGAGGGCGCGGTCACCCTCGACGACCGGCCCGTCTCATCGCGGGATCGACCGCAAGCCGCGACCTATGCCGTCCTCGTGCCACCCGTCGCCCCGGCAGACCCCCAGCCCGAGCCCATCCCCCTGACCGTCCTGTTTGAGGACGCCGACCTGATCGTGATCGACAAGCCGGCGGGCATGGCGGCCCACCCGGCTCCGGGAACCGAGACCGGAACCCTGGTCAACGCCCTGCTGCACCACTGCGGCGTGTCCCTGTCGGGCATCGGCGGGGTCGCCCGACCCGGCATCGTCCACCGTCTGGACAAGGACACCTCCGGCGTCATGGTCGCCGCCAAGTCCAACCGCGCCCATGCGGGTCTGTCGGCCCTGTTTGCCGCCCACGATATCGAGCGCACCTATGTCGCTCTGACGCGCGGCGCGCCGTCGCCCGACCGCGGCCGGATCGAGACCCTGATCGGCCGCTCGTCCTCGGACCGCAAGAAGATGGCCGTGCTGAAATCCGGCGGCCGCAACGCCATCACCGACTACATCGTCCAGGCCCGCTTCGGCGTCCCGGCCAAGGCCGGTGCCGCACCGCTCGCCGCCCGCGTCGCCTGCACGCTTCAGACCGGGCGCACCCACCAGATCCGGGTGCATCTGGCGTCGAAGGGCGCGCCGATCCTGGGTGATGCGGTCTACGGCTCGGGCAGCCCGGCCACAGCCGTCCGCGCGGCCATCGCCGAATCCGGCCTGACCCGACAGGCGCTCCACGCCGCCGTCCTCGGTTTCGTCCACCCGGTTTCGGGCGAGACCCTGCGCTTCGAGACCTCGCCCCCCGCCGACATGACCCGGCTGGAGACCTTGCTCACAGCACTCTGACACACCAACTGTTGCGAAACGGAAGTGAGACCGCCATGACCCTCGATCCCGAGATCACCGACAACGCCGAGCTCCACCGCTACGAGCTGCCCGTCGACGGACAGGTCGCGGTCGTAACCTACAACCTGTCCCCACCGAACTTGATGATCACAGAGACCCTGGTGCCCCAGGCGCTGGAGGGACGCGGCATCGCCAGCCGACTGGCCCGCCACGTCATCGCCGACGCCCGTGCGCGGGACCTTCTGATCCTGCCTGTCTGCCCCTTCTTCGCCGCCTTCTTCCAGAAACATCCCGATCAGGCCGACGTCGTCCACCCCGCCTACCGCATCAGCCTGGGCCTGCCCACTTAGTAAGTCTTGATTTGAAACGGACTATCTGCTATCAACCGCGTCATTCGGCGCAGTGGCGCCGGGGTCACGGTCACGCTTTCCTGTGACGATCCGCCCCTAAAAAGGCGGGCAACCTGACGCCACATGATCCGCTTGAGGGGTCGAGGACCCGGTGCCCATGTCGGGGCCGGCACCAAGAGGACCCGCTCGCTACCGGTCGGAGGGACCACGTCTATGGCTACCAATGCTTCGCTCGCGGTGATGTCGCCTGAACAGGGGCTGTCGCGATACCTGTCTGAAATCCGCAAATTCCCGATGCTCACCAAGGACGAGGAGTTCATGCTCGCCAAGCGGTGGACCGAGCATCAGGATCCCGAGGCCGCGCACCGCCTCGTCACCTCGCACCTTCGTCTCGTGGCCAAGATCGCCATGGGCTATCGCGGCTACGGCCTGCCGATCGGCGAAGTCATCTCCGAGGGCAACGTCGGCCTGATGCAGGCCGTCAAGAAGTTCGACCCGGACAAGGGCTTCCGCCTGGCGACCTACGCCATGTGGTGGATCCGCGCCTCGATCCAGGAATACATCCTGCGCAGCTGGTCGCTCGTGAAGATGGGCACCACCGCCGCCCAGAAGAAGCTGTTCTTCAACCTCAGGAAGGCCAAGAGCCAGATCTCGGCCTTCGAGGAAGGCGACCTGCGCCCCGAGCACCTCGCCGCCATCGCCACCAAGCTGGGCGTGACCGAGGAAGAGGTCACCAACATGAACCGTCGCCTGTCCGGCGACGCCTCTCTCAACGCGCCGCTGCGCGTCGACGGCGAGAGCGAGTGGCAGGACTGGCTAGCCGACGACAACGCCGTCTCCCAGGAGACCCAGCTCGCCGAAAGCGAGGAGAAGTCCATCCGCATGAGCCTGCTGGAAGAGGCCATGGGCGAGCTGACCGAGCGCGAGAAGCACATTCTCACCGAGCGCCGCCTCAAGGACGACCCGGTCACGCTGGAAGAACTCGCCGGCCAGTACGGCGTCAGCCGCGAGCGCGTCCGCCAGATCGAGGTCCGCGCCTTCGAGAAGCTGCAGAAGGCCATGCGCGCCGCCGCCGAAGAGCGGAACCTGCTGGACGCCTAAATCCTCCCCCGGAGCGTAGCGAACGGGGGAGGGGGATCGCGAAGCGGTGGAGGGGGCGACCGCGCACACCGTGTATGGGGCC
>NZ_LJHU01000015.1 GCF_001295975.1 Brevundimonas sp. AAP58
GGGCGGGTTGCCGCCCGGCTGCCACTGCTTGGCGCCGGCGGGGCTGCGGACCAGCTCGTACTCGTGGTCCAGCAGCATGTCGAAATAGGACATGTCCCAGGTGATCGGCGTCGGCGTCCACGCACCCTCGATGCCCGAGGTGATGGCGTCTTCGCCCACGCCGCTCTTGTGGCCCGACTGCCAGCCAAAGCCCTGCAGCGCGATGTCGGCCCCTTCCGGAGCGACGCCGACCTTGGACGCGTCACCCGCGCCGTGCGCCTTGCCGAAGGTGTGGCCGCCGGCCGTCAGGGCTGCGGTCTCCACATCGTTCATGCCCATGCGGGCGAAGGTGATGCGGATGTCGCGGGCGGACTGCAGCGCCTCCGGCACGCCGCCCGGGCCTTCCGGGTTGACGTAGATCAGGCCCATCTGGATGGCCGCCAGCGGCTCTTCCAGCGCCATGTTCTTGTCTTCCTGGATGCGGGTCTCCTCGCCCTTCACCCAGTTTTCCTCGGTGCCCCAGTAGACGTCCTTCTCGGGCTCCCAGACGTCGGCGCGGCCGCCGCCGAAGCCGAACACCGGTCCGCCCATCGATTCGATCGCGACGTTGCCGGCCAGGATGAACAGGTCGGCCCAGCTGATCTGGGCACCGTACTTCTGCTTGATCGGCCACAGCAGACGGCGCGCCTTGTCCAGGTTGCCGTTGTCCGGCCAGGAGTTCAGCGGGGCGAAGCGCTGCTGACCCGAGCTCGCGCCACCGCGCCCGTCGCCGGTGCGATAGGTGCCGGCCGCGTGCCAGGCCATGCGGATGAAGAAGGGGCCATAGTGGCCATAGTCCGCCGGCCACCAGGGCTGGCTGTCGGTCATGAGGGCGGTCAGGTCGCGCTTCAGGCCGTCATAGTCGATCGACTTGAAGGCTTCGGCATAGCTGAAGCCGTCGCCCATCGGGTCGCCGGTCTTGCCGTGCTGATGCAGGATGTCGACCGCGAGGCTGTTGGGCCACCAGTCGCGGTTCGTGCGGCCGAGCAGGGCGCGCTTGGCGGCGGCCTTCTTGCTCGGATCAGACAGGGGTGAGTTTTCGCCGTCCATCGTGGGCCTCCCGGGGGGTCAGAGTGATGCGGAACGCTAGTCCCGATGGCTACTCAAGACAAATCGATTATAGTTCCGCTTGGGATAAGTCTTATCTATGAATGTCCGCCGCGTTCCTCGATCCGCGCGTCGCATGCTAACCGCTGATCTTCCTCGCTGATGCAGCAGCAGAGAGTGGGGGCGGCCGTTGAAGGGGGCAGACGGGGTGACGCGGCGACAGGTCATGTTCATTCACGGGTATGACCCGCGCGGCCCTGCGCCCTATCACGCCCTGATGTCCGAACAGGCTGTTCCAGGCGCCTTCACGGTCACGCCCCGTTCGGGATCCCGCTGGACCCTGTCCGTCGACTGGCCAGAGGGCAGGGCTGAGTCGGCGTTCGAGGTCCTTCGGTGGGACGACGTCGTTCGGAACTTCTGGCTTCGTGGCGCATCCGCCCGCTCGCTGTCGTGGCGCTACCTGCCGGCCTATCTGCGCTCTGGCATCCTCGCCGGGGCGGCCCGGGAGAACAGGCCTCTCTTCCTCGCACTGCTGATGCCTGCCCTGGTGGGAATAGTCTTTGTGGCCTCGCTGCTGGTTGCGACGGCGGCGGCCGTCGTCTTGGCGGCGTCGCTGATCGGTGCCGTGGGGGGGGATTCGCGCCTCGGGCTTTCGGCCATCGCCCTGATGCTGGCGGGTCCTGGATTATGGCAGGCGGTGCGAGCGAGGATCGACCTCGACTGGCTCAGCCAGTGCTTCGACGTGCTGGTTCGATTCCGGGCCATGCCGCAGGCCCGCGAGGCGAAACTGGACGCCATGGCCGAGCGGATCGTCCAGGTCGGCCGGGACGCCCCGTCCGACCCCCTGATCGTGGTCGGCCACAGCATCGGCACGGTCATGGCGGTCGCCGCCCTGTCCCGGGCTCTGACACGGGATCCCCTTCTGGGCCGCCGGGTCTCGCTGGTGACGCTGGGTCAGTGTCTGGCCGTGTACACCCGTCTCGGCGGCGACCCGGGCTGGGCGCGGGACCTGGATATACTGGTCAGATCGGATGTCGCCTGGACCGATGTGACCTCGCCGGCGGACGCGGCTTCGTCGGGGCGTTGGCACCCCCTCCGGTTCAGCCCGCATGAGGCCGCGGCGGGCCGTGTCAAGGTGACCTCGCCCCGCTTTCACCAGGCGCTGAGCCCCGATCGTCTCGCGCGGCTGAGACGGGATCCGTACGCCTATCATTTCCAGTATCTGCGGCTGTCCGACAGCCCCGAGATCTATGACATCCGGCGTCTGATCGTCGGTCCGCCGGTGCCGGTCTGATGGCGCTGTTCACGCCGCCCAAGCCCGATCCGCTGCCCGAGCGTCCTGGTCTGATCAGGCGCGCGCGCCTGATCGCCCATTCCAGCCTCGCCATCCTCCAGGGGGGCAGCTACGGCACGCCCAAGGTCGGCCGGATGGGACTGCCGAAGCTGCCCGGACACCGAAAGCGCTGGGTCTATCAGGTCCGTGATCCGGCCCGCGTTCGCGAGATGCTGGTGACCCGGGTCGACGCCTTTCCAAAGGCCGGGCTGATGGGCTGGATGCTGCGCCCCCTGACCGGCGAGAGCATCTTCACGACCAATGGCGAGGTCTGGCGCCGCCAGAGGCGACTGGTCGACCCGGCGCTGGAGCAGGCGCGCGTGCGCGACAGCTTCTCGCGCATGCGCGATGCGGCCGAAAGCGCCCTGACCCGGCTCAGGGCAGCGGCGTCGGCCCATGGGGCGGTGGCCGTGGACGACGAGATGACGCTGTTCGCCGCGGACGTCATCTTCCGCACCATCTTCTCCGAGCCGATCGATCCGGCCGAGGCGAAGGAGGCGGTGGACGCCTTCGAGCGCTTCCAGGCCCTCGCCTATGCCCATGGCATGTTCGGGCTCGCCGGGGTGCCGGAATGGCTGATGCCGGGGACCTGGTCCCGAATCCGCGCGGGCAAGCGCCTTCGGCGGGTGCTGAAGCGACCGCTGGACCGCCGTCTGGCGCGGATCGCCGCGGGCGAGAGCCCGCCCGCCGACATTCTCACCAGCCTGATGACCTCTCGTGATCCGGACACCGGCAGCGTCTTCGCGCCGGAGGAGTTGCTGGACCAGGTCGCCATGCTCTTCCTCGCGGGTCATGAAACCTCGGCCAGCGCCCTGGCCTGGGCGCTCTATCTTCTGTCCGAAGCGCCGGATGTGCAGGCCCGGGCGCGCGAGGAGGTGATCGCGACGGTCGGAACTGGCCCGATCGCTTTCGAGCACATGAAGCGCCTGGATCGGGTCCGGAACGTCTTTCGCGAAGCGCTCAGGCTCTATCCTCCGGTGACCACGGTGGTCAGGGAATGCGTGCGCCCGGAGCCCATGGGGCGCAATGAAGCCCAGCCCGGCGATCCTCTGTTCATCACGCCCTGGGTCCTGCATCGCCTGTCGGATGTCTGGAGCCATCCCGATGCCTTCGATCCGGATCGTTTCGAGACGGCGGAGGGGCGAGAGGCGGTGCGTCAGGCCTATCTGCCGTTCAGCGTCGGTCCCCGGGTCTGTCCGGGCGCCGCCTTCGCCTTGCAGGAGGCGACCCTGATGCTGGCGCTGATCCTGCGGGACTTCGAACTGACCCGGGCCGAAGAGGCGAGGCCGCCCGAGCCGGTCGCCAAACTCACCCTCAGGTCAGCGACCGGCGTCACCGTCCGCCTGAAGCGGTTGTGACGCCTGGGACAGGTGGTCGGCCAGCCGTCCGAACTGCTGCTCCATGACGGCATGGACTGGTTCGGCCATCGCCCCTGATCCGGAACCGTCGACGACGAAGGTCCAGCGCAGGCGTCGCATCGGCTGGCCCTCGACCGGCGCCCAGCTCAGGGTCAGCACGGCTTGCGCGCCGATCCCCCGAAGCGGGCCGAACGGCGCGTCGAACTGCGCCATGCTCCGGGCTGGCCAGACCAGCACGGCCTCCGCATGCTTGACGCCGCCGCCCGGCAGGGCCTCGCACCAGCAGCCGCCGGGCCGCAGATCGAGGCTGATGTTGGCTGCGTCGCCGGAATAGGTATGGGCGCTGCTCCACCACCGTTCCGGATGGGCGACGGCTTCGAGGATCGCCTCGGGCGAGGCGGCGACCGTTCGTTCGAAGGCCAGGGTGAAGGCGGTCTCGCTGCGCGACACGATTTCGGCGTTCGCGGGGGCGGCGAGCAGGCTCAGGCCGAGGCCGATCAGGGCAAGTCGAAACATGGCGGATCCTCCGGGTGGCAGGGGGCGCTCCCAGCGTCTCTGCGTCAAGGCTGTCGAGCGATGCGACCGTTTCTGACGTGTTGGCCTGATAGGGTTGCCACCATGACCAGCGATATCGCCACGTCTGAATTCTCCGATGCCTGTTCGTCCTCCCCGTCGGAGGCCCTTTGGGACGCCGTCCGCGACGCCTATCTGGCCGGGGCCACCGTCGCCAGCCTGCGCGAGGACTTCGGCATCCCGTCCTCGACCTTCTACAAGCGGGCGGGCCGCGAGGGCTGGCTGCATCGGCCCCGGGCCATGCCAGAGGACGCCCCACTGGACCTCGACGCCCCGCTCGCCGAGCCGCAGGCCATGCTGGACCTGGCCTGGCGCCGACTGTCCCATGCGCTCGACCAGGGCCGCTCCGCCGATGCCCTGCGCTGGATGCGCATCCATGATGGGCTCAAGGCCCGCGTCGCGACCGCTCCCGCCGCCGTCTCGCAAGGCGCTCGCGAAAGGCCGTCGGCATCGATCGTGGAGAAAGTGGAGACTGTTTTTCAGGATTCCACGACCCCGGCCGCTCGTCCGCCACTGAACCGCGCCGAACGCCGACGCCTGGCCCGCCTCGGCGGCGGCCCCTGATCGTTCAGGCGGCTTCGAAGCTCAATGGCGCGCCCCAGAACTGGCTGACCAGGTCAGACTGCGGCCCCGGCTTGCCCGTCGTCAGGAAGGTGCGCCGCCCGTTGTCGCCAAGCCCGTATTCAGGATGGCGCTGGAAGTAGCGATCCAGCGCGTCGGCCACGGCACTGGGCTGATGGATCACCGGCGTCCCTTCCGGGAGCGCCGCTGCGAAGATGTCGGCTACGATCTCATAATGGGTGCAGCCCAGGATGGCCTTGTCCGGATGCCGCCCGATCCGCCGCCGCAGCGCATCGACGTGATCGCGCACCACGACCGTCAGCTCAGCCGTCGGGGCCCCCAGTTCGATCAGCCCGGCCAGGCCGGGGCAGGGCTCGGAGAAGACCGCCAGGTCCTCGCGCCGCTTGTCGATCTCGATCTCATAGACCCGGCTCATGGCGGTCGCGGCGGTGCAGAAGACGCCGGTGATCTCCAGCGCCTCGATCTTGTCGCCGCGCCGTTCGGCCTCATAGGTCCAGGGCAGGCCCGTCGCCGCCTCGATGGTCGGGACGATGATGCCCAGCACATTGACCGGGCGGCCATGGCGCGCCCGCGCCTCGGGCACCCAGGTCTGCTGCAGCCGGCGAAGCGCGATGGCCGACGCCGTATTGCAGGCCAGCACGATCACGCTGGCTCCGGCCTCGAACAGGCGTTCGCACCCCGCGCGGGTCAGGTCGACGATCTCCTCGCCGCCGCGTCCGCCATAGGGGGCATGGGCCTGGTCGGCCAGGTAGATGAAGTCCCGCCCGGGGAACCGCCGTGTCAGTTCGCGGTGGACCGTCAGCCCGCCCACGCCGCTGTCGAAAACGCCTATCGCCATGTCGCAGGCTCTACGGCCTCGCCCGGAAAAGTGTAAGCGGTTTTCCACCAAGGCGAGGCCCAACGAGGGGCCGCCGCTTGCCTTGTCGTCCAACGGGATTACAGGTCGTTCATGTGACGGTCATGCGAACCTGGCCTAGGGTGCGTTCACGTCCAAGACCCATGAACAGGATGTTCCCATGCATAGACGCCAGCTTCTTGTCGGAGGCGCGAGCCTGATGGCCCTTTCGGGCTGCGCCAGCGCCAGCGCCGGGGCCATGGGCGGTGGAGCCGCCGCCACCGCCGACGAACTCGCCATCGCCAGGGCCGTGCTGCCGACGCAGACGCCGCGCGCCGAACTGCTCCAGCCCTGGACCGGTCCCTACGGGGGCGTTCCGCCCTGGCCGTCGGTGACGGCCGACAAGCTGCGGGCCGCCATCCTCGAGGGCATCGAGTTGCAGCGCGCCGAGATCGCCGCCATCGCCAACAACCCCGAGCCGCCCACCTTCGCCAATACCATGGTCGCCATGCAGCTGGCCGGCGAGCCGCTGGATCGGGCCACCTCGATCTTTGGCGTGATGACCTCCAACATCGGCTCGGACGATTACCAGGCGGTCGCCACCGAGGTTTCGCCTGTGCTGTCGGCGGCGGGTGACGAGATCACCTTCAACGAGGCGCTCTTCCGGCGCATCCGCACGGTCGCCGACAACGCCCGCGCGGCCGGTCTGACCCCTGAGCAGACCCGCGTGGCCGAACGCAGCCGCGACGCCTTCATCAGGAACGGTGCCGCGCTCGACGCCGCTGGCAAGGCGGAACTGGGCCGGATCAACACCGCGCTCGCCAACGCCTTCACCACCTTTGGCCAACGGGTCGTCGCCGACGAGAACACCTGGACCCTGATCGCCAACGAGGCGGGCGTCGCGGGTCTGCCCGAGTCCAACAAGGCCGCCGCCGCCGGGGCCGCGCGCTCGCGCAACCTGCAGGGCTGGGCCATCGTCAACACCCGCTCCAGCGTCGATCCCTTCCTGACCTTCGCCGACGACCGGGGCCTGCGCGAACAGGTCTGGCGCAAGTTCGTGAACCGCGGCGACAACGGCGACCGCAACGACACCAACGCCATCATCGCCGAGATCGTGCGCCTGCGCGCCGAGCGGGCGCGTCTGCTGGGCTACGCCAACCATGCGGAGTGGCGCATGCAGGACACCATGGCCGGCACCCCTGCCGCCGCCATGGAACTGATGATGCGTGTCTGGGAACCGGCCAAGGCGCGGGTGACGCAAGAGGTCGCCGACATGCGCGAGATCGCCGGTCACGACATCGAGCCGTGGGACTACCTCTACTACGCCGAGAAGGTCCGCAAGGCGAAGTACGACCTCGATCAGAACGAGCTGAAGCCGTACTTCGAGCTGAACGCGGTCAAGCGCGGGGCCTTCTACATGGCCGAGCGCCTGTACGGCTTCACCTTCACCCCGGTGCCGGCCGGCAGCGTTCCGGGCTTCCATCCGGACGTCGAGGTGTTCGAGGTCAAGAACAAGTCGGATGGCAGCCACGTCGGCTTGTTCTACTCCGACGACTTCGCCCGTGCGGGCAAGCGGTCGGGGGCCTGGATGACCAGCTACCGTCTGGCCTGGGGCTATGAAGGCGGCGGCAACAAGCTGGTGTCGAACAACAACAACTTCGTGAAGGCGGATGCCGGCCAGCCGATCCTGATCTCGCTGGACGATGCCGAGACCCTGTTCCACGAGTTTGGCCACGCCCTGCACTACCTGTCCTATCAGGTCCGCTACCCGGCCCTGGGCACGACGCCGCGCGACTACGTCGAGTATCCGTCGCAGGTGCACGAGCACTGGGTGCTGAGCCGGCCGATCCTGGATGGCTTCATGAAGCACTACCAGACCGGCGAGCCCATGCCGCAGGCGCTGGTGGACAAGGTCGAGGCGGCCGCGACCTTCAACCAGGGCTATGCCACGGTCAGCTATCTGTCTTCGGCCCTGGTCGACATGGACCTGCACACCCGCGCCACGCCGCCGACCGACATCGACGCCTTCGAGCGCGAGAGCCTGGCCCGCTACGGCATGCCCAGGGAAATCGTGATGCGGCACCGCCTGCCGCAGTTCAACCACCTGTTCACGTCCGACGCCTACTCGGCCGGCTACTACAGCTATCTGTGGTCCGAGGTGATGGACGCCGACACCTGGGCCTACTTCGAGGAGTCGGGCGACGTCTTCAATCCGGACATCGCCGCCCGCTACAAGTCGATCATCCTTGCGGAAGGCAATGCGTCGGATCGCGGCGAGGCCTATCGCCGGTTCCGCGGCCGCAATCCGGACGTGGCGGCCCTGCTGCGCGTGCGCGGATTTCCGGTGAGCTGACGTTGGAGATCGAGCCGGTTGTTCGCCGGCTCCATCCCCGCTCACCTGATCGATGATGTGAAGCCGTCGCGGTTCAGGCCGCGACGGCTTTTTCTTCGGACGGACGGGCGTGTTCGGCGATGGCGGCGAACAGGGCGCGCGGATCGATGGGCTTGGCCACATGGCCCTGCATGCCCGCTGCGCGGCACTGGTCGATCTGCTCGGGCAGGACGTTGGCGGTCAGGGCGATGATCGGGGTCCGGGCCGCAGGTCCCGGCAGGCCGCGTATGGCGCGGGCCGCCGAGGGGCCGTCCATGACGGGCATCTGCATATCCATCAGGATGAGGTCATAGGCCTCGGCCTGGAGGGCCAGGACGGCTTCCTCGCCGTTCTCGACGACGTCCAGCTCGATATCGAGCGGGGCGGTCAGGGCCGTGATCAATGCCCGGTTGGCGGCGTTGTCCTCGGCCAGAAGGACGCGCAGCCGGCGGTCCGGCGTCACGGTGTCCGGGGCGCGATGGCTGTCCGCCGGGCTTTCGGCCGACCGCAGCGGCACGCGGAAGCGGAAGGTCGAGCCGGAGTGTCCGTCGCTTTCCGCGCCAATCTCGCCACCCATCATCTCCACCAGGCGTCGGGAGATAGCCAGGCCCAGCCCGGTCCCGCCGTAGCGTCGAGACACCGACCCGTCCGCCTGGGTGAAGCGATCGAACATCTGGTCGATCTGGGCCGGATCCAGGCCCACGCCGGTATCGCGGACCTCGACCTTCAGCCACGAGTGGCCCGCCTCGGGTTCGACCTGCAGGGTCAAGGCGACCTCGCCGCGCTCGGTGAACTTCACGGCGTTGGAGACAAGGTTCAGCAACACCTGACGCAGCCTGGCCGCGTCACCGGCGAGCCAGACGCCGTTGGGGGCCTCACAGGTCAGGCGCAGACCCTTGTCCTCCGCCTGGCCGCTGAGCAGGGCAGTCACGCCCTGGCCGAGGTCGGCGATCGAGAACGGCTCCTCCGTGAGGCTCAGCGCCCCGGCCTCCAGCTTGGAAAAGTCCAGAATGTCGTTGACCACGGCCAGAAGCGTTTCACCGGCCGTACGGATGAGGTCGAGGTGCTTGCGGTCCTTGTCCGACAGACCGCCGTCCTGGCCCACAAGGCGGGAAAAGCCGAGGATGCTGGTCAGGGGCGTGCGCAGTTCATGGCTCATGTTGGCCAGGAATTCGCTCTTGGCGCGCGAGGCGGCCTCGGCGTCCTGACGGGCCTGAATCAGGGCCGCTTCGGCCTCCTTGCGTGCCGTGATGTCTCGAACGACGTCGACGATCTCGGTCAGTTCGCCGGCCCCGTTCAGGACCAGGCGCGGGTTGGCCTCGAGCCAGACCAGATGGCCGTCCTTGTGGCGGCCTCGATACTCATAGCCTGTCGGGCTGATCAGCTCGCCGCGCGCGATCCGCTCCTGCAACAGCGCACGGATGCGGATCACGTCCTCCTCGACGACGATGTCGGCCGGGGCCATGCCGACGATCTCTGTCGGCGAGTAACCCAGGACAGCGCGCGATGCCGGGGAGGCGAAGGTGATGCCGCTGTCCATCCGGCTGCGGATGACCATGTCGGAGGTGTGCTCGGCCACGAAGCGGAAGGCGCGCTCGCTTTCGAACAGCTCACGGTCGTCGACATGGTCGGTGACGTCGAACGACATGCCGAAGATCCAGCGACGGCCCTCCGCGTCCGGGGGCTGGCGCTGGCCCCAGTTGACGACCTGGCGGTATTCACCAGACGGCCGGATGATGCGGTAGCGGATCTGGACCTTTTCGTCGGTCTCGAACATCCGCCGCCACGACCGCCCGACGAGGTTGGTGTCGTCCGGATGGTAAAGCCGGAAGATCTGGTCGCGCGTCGGCACCCCGCCGGCGGGGTCGAGGCCGGCGATCTCGTACATGCCCGGCGACCACCAGGTCGTCTCGGGATCGAGAATCCGCCACCAGCCCACGCCCATCCCCTGAAGGCCAGCGAGAGCGATGGCGAGCGAGTCTCGATCACTGGTCTGGATCGTCATGGGCGCCCCTCAAGCGAAGGGCGCATCCTGAACGAAAATGGCTGCTATCCGGTGAACGCGGATTCTTCAGCCGTAGACGACCGGGATCATGGCCACCTGCCGGCTGGTCCGGCCGCGCGCATACTCCTCGCGGCGAACCGAGGGGAGCAACGACTGGAGCTCGGCGCGCAGCGAGGCGGCGCACTGGGCGGCCTCACGATGCGAGCCGCCCTGGCAGGCGGTGCGAACCGCGCGGTTGACGCGTCGGTCGAATTGCTGGGCACCGGCGGCGCTGGCGAGATCGAGGTCACCATAGGCGACGCGGATGTCCTCGGCCGAGGCTGAGCTGGCGGCGATCAGGGCCACGGCGAGGGTCGTGGCGGCGGCGAAGGCTTTCATGGCGGTCTTCCTGAGGTCTGGCGTCGCTCTTGGCGGCGACGGACAGGGACTAGCCCCGCTCCGTCGCCGCACGATGAGCGCGCGAGGGCCAAACTGCGACGCTGGGTGAATTCGAAGCCAGAAAGTGAATGATCGGCAACGAACCCCAAGGCTCGCAGCGAGGCTCAGCCGTAGACCACCGGAACAGCGGCGAGGATGCGGCCGCCGCGGGCGCGGGCGTATTCGTCGCGGCGAACGCCGGGCAGAAGGCGCATGGCTTCAGCGCGGAAGCGGGCGCGGCATTGATGATCGGCCAGCGGCGCGCCGGTGCGGCAGGCGCGACGGGCGACAGCGTTGACGCGGGCGTCAAAGGCGTCAGCACCGGAAACCGAACCGAGGTCCAGGTCGCCGAACGCGATGCGATAGTCCTGAGCGGAGGCGGCGCCGGCCGACAGGGCCAGGGCGGCGAAGGCGAGGGCGAGGGTCTTCATGGCGGAAGGTCCTTGGCTGTCGTCGCGGGGAGGCGACGCGGGGCCGTATGACCGCGTTCGGTGACAGCGAAGGTCGAGTTCCGTGACCGCCCGGTGAAGCCTTCCCTAAATCTTGTTCATGGTCGTCACGGTGTGCGCAAACGGCTGTTGTGACGCATGATCCGTGCGCGGTGTCTCAACCGCTGTTCCTCAATCCCGCCGCGACGCCGTTGATGGACAGGAGGATGCCCTCCCGCACTCGAGGATCATCGTCGCCCGCGCGACGGCGCCGGATCAGCTCGATCTGCACATGGTTGAGCGGCTCGACATAGGGCATGCGCAGTCGGATCAGGCGATCGAGCTCCGGCTGGCCGCCCAGAAGCGCGGCTTGGCCGGTAATCGCCAGCACGGCGGCGTGGGTGCGGTCCCACTCGGCCTGAAGCGCGCCAAAGACACGCGCGGCCAGGGCCTGGTCCGGAACCAGAGTGGCGTAGCGGCGGGCGATGGTCATGTCGGCCTTGGCCATGATCATCTCCATGTTCTGGACCAGCGTCCGGAAGAAGGGCCAGTCCGTCGCCATAGCGCGCAACTCCTCGATATCCGCGCCCTCGCAGGCCGAGCCGAAGCCGAACCAGCCGGGCAGCATGACCCGGCTCTGGGACCAGCTGAGCACCCAGGGAATGGCGCGCAGATCCTCGATGGCGGTCGAGGCGGTGCGGGATGTCGGGCGCGAACCGATCTTGAGCTCGGCGATCTCATTGATCGGCGTGGCCGCCCGGAAGTAGTCGACGAAGCCCGGCGTCTCATAGACGAGAGCGCGATAGGCGGCCATCGAGGCGCGCGACAGGGCAGCCGCGGTCTGCCCGTGGCGGTCCGACATCCGCTCGTCCGGCGGAGGGGTCAGGGAGGCGATCAGGGTGCCGGCGGTCAAGGCGTCCAGATTGCGCCGCGCCACGTCGGGTTCGCCATACTTGTTGGCGATGACCTCGCCCTGTTCGGTGATGCGGATGCGACCGGCCACGGTTCCGGTCGGCTGTGACAGGACGCCGGCGAAGCTGGAGCCACCGCCGCGTCCCACGGCCCCGCCTCGTCCGTGAAACAGCTGCAGCCGCAGGCCCAGGGCCTCGGTCACCGACAGCAGACCGCGCGAGGCCTCGTGCAGTTCCCACGTCGAGGTCAGGTAGGACCCGTCCTTGTTGCTGTCGGAGTAGCCGATCATGACCTCCTGCACGCCGCGCGCCCGGGCGACGGCAAGGGCCGACGGCTCTTTCAGCAGACGCTCCAGGGTGGGCTTGGCGGCCCTTAGGTCGTCGATGGTTTCG
Organism: Brevundimonas sp. AAP58; assembly: GCF_001295975.1. GTDB lineage: Bacteria > Pseudomonadota > Alphaproteobacteria > Caulobacterales > Caulobacteraceae > Brevundimonas. The sequence continues at coordinate 12,272 of NZ_LJHU01000015.1, forward strand.
AACAGGGGGGCGGCCTGGATCGGGCAGGCGGCGGGGTCTTCCGGACGATAAAGGCCGACCTCCTTCAGCAGCAGATAGACCTCCAGCAGGTCAGACGCCGCGTCGGTCTTGGACACGATGTGGGTGCGGATGGCGTCGGGTCCGAACCGGGCAAGGGCCTCGGCGGCCGCCTGAAGGATGGCGCGCTCCTTCAGCGTCTCGGACGCATAGTCAGCATAGGAACTGAAGAGCGGGCGGGGCGAGCGGAGTTCGGCGGCGAGCAGCGCCAGCCGCGCTTCCTCGTCGAGGGCGGCGTAGTCGTCGCAAACCCCGGCCACGCGCAGCAGGTCGGCGACCACCCGGGCATGCACGTCGGCGTTCTGGCGCAGGTCCAGCGTCGCCATGTGAAAGCCGAACACATCGACCGTGGCGATCAGGCGAGCGAGGCCATCGTCGGCGAACACAGCACCGTGGCTGGCGACCAGGCTTTCATGAAGCACCGTCAGCTCCGCGCGGAACTCGAACGGTCCGGCATAGGCGGGAGCCGCGAAGGGCGCCGGTCGAGGCGCGGGCTGGCCGGTCAGGACCAGATGGGTGGCCGACAGCCGAGCGTAGATCTGGCTGAGCGCACGGCGATAGGGCTCGTCGGCGCGGTGGGGCGACAGGTCTCCAGAAGCGTCCGAGAGAGCCTTCAGCGCCGGACTGATGCGGGCGAGCGAGCCGGACAGGCTGAGCTCGGCGCCGAGCGCGTTCACGGCCTCCAGATAGTGACGCATCACGGCCTTGGCGGGCGTGGCGAAGGCGGCCCGCAGGGCGTCGGCGTCGACGTTGGGGTTGCCGTCGCGGTCGCCTCCGACCCAGGCGCCGATGCGGACGAAGGGCTTCAGGTCCGGGGCGTTCAGGCGGCGGCGCCAGTCGATCAGCTGCTCTGGCGCGACCTTGAGGAAGACGCGCTCCAGGAAGGAGACGACGGTGTCGATCTCGTCCTGAACCACCAGGCCGGTGGTGCGCACCAGCCGCGTGGCCCACAGGATGACGGCCTGACGGCGCAGCCCGTCGGTCATGACCTCCGGGCGGCAGGCCAGGTCGTCGCGGTCGCAGGCGTCGAGCAGGTCGGACACGGCGGCGATGCGGTCGATGACGCTCTTCCTGCGCACTTCCGACGGGTGGGCGGTGAGGACCGGCGAAATCAGGGCGTCTGACAGCAGGGCGCGGGCGTCCTCCAACGAACGCCCTGCGGCTTGCAGACGGGCCAGCGCCCCCTCCGGCGTATCGGCCCGCGCCCCCTCGGCCGCCTGGGCCTGGGCCCGGCGCTTGCCGGCCCGGTCCTCGGCGACGTTGGCCAGAAGCGAGAAGACCGCGAAGCCGTGGGCGAGGCCCACCGCCTCGTCCAGCGACAGCTCGCTCAGCAGCCGTTCCAGCTCCGCCGAGCCCTTGGCCCCGGGGTGGCGGTGGTAGGCGACCGAGGCGACGCGCACGGCCTCGATCCTGTCGTAGAGCGCCTGTCCGCCCTCGTCGCGGATGACCTCACCCAACAAGCCGCCGAGCAGCCGCACCTCCTCTCGCAGGCGGTCGTCGGCGGCGGGGACTGTGCTCGGCATGGCGATCTCGCTCAGCGGGGAGGCTGGAACGGTGAACGTATCAACGCTTATCCGCCCGGTCCCGGATAATCCGGAGGACTGAAACCCGATGTGCGATCGGCCTCGGAGGCCCCAGAGTCGACAAGCCGGAGCTTTTCGAGCATAAGCCGCCGCTTCCGGCGCAAGTGAACCTCGCGCCTCCACCGTCACGACCCCCGCCCTTCATCGAAGGGAGCCACGGGACGAGGGCGGAGAGGAACCCCCGTCGACGTCGTACGTCCACGGGGGCTGAGGTCGTTTTGCGCCCTGACGAGGTGTGAATGTTCGAGGCTCTGAACGAGCGGCTGACAGGCGTCTTCGACCGGATCACCGGGCGCGGCGCCCTGTCCGAAAAAGATGTGGCCGAGGCGATGCGCGAGGTGCGCGTGGCCCTGCTGGAGGCCGACGTCGCCTTACCCGTCGTCAAGGACTTCGTCGCCTTCGCCACCGAGCGTGCCACCGGCGAAGAGGTCATCCGCTCGGTCAAGCCCGCCGACCAGGTCATCAAGATCGTCTACGACGGCCTGATCGAGATGCTGGGCGGCGAGGAGCCGGTTCCGCTCAACACCAACGCCACACCGCCCGCCGTCGTTCTGATGGCCGGCCTGCAAGGCTCGGGCAAGACGACCACGTCGGCCAAGCTGGCGCTGCGCCTGACCAAGTTCGATCGCAAGAAGGTCATGATGGCCTCGCTGGACACGCGGCGTCCGGCGGCGATGGAACAGCTGGCCCAGCTGGGCAAGCAGATCGAGGTCGCGACCCTGCCGATCGTCCAGGGCGAGAGCGCGGTCCAGATCACCCGGCGCGCGCTGCAGTCGGCCAAGCTTCAGGGTTTCGATGTCCTGATCCTGGACACCGCCGGTCGGATCACGCTGGACGAGGCGCTGATGAACGAGGTGGCCGAGGTCGCCGCCATCGCCAAGCCGGTCGAGACGCTTCTGGTCGCCGACAGCCTGACCGGTCAGGACGCGGTGCGCACCGCTGCTGCCTTCCATGAGCGGCTCCCGCTGACGGGCCTCGTTCTGACCCGCGCCGACGGCGACGGGCGCGGCGGGGCCATGCTGTCAATGCGGGCCACGACCGGCCTGCCGATCAAATATCTGGGCGCGGGCGAGAAGGTCGATGCGCTGGACGTGTTCGACGCGCGGCGCGTGGCGGGCCGCATCCTGGGCCAGGGCGACATCGTGGCCCTGGTCGAGAAGGCCGCGACCGAGCTGGATCAGGCCAAGGCCGAGGCCATGGCCAGGAAGCTGGCCAAGGGTCAGTTCGACCTGAACGACCTGGCCGCTCAGCTGCAGCAGATGAAGAAGATGGGCGGGCTTCAGGGCATCATGGGCCTGATGCCGGGCGTGGCCAAGATGAAGGCCCAGATGGCCGACGCCAACATCGACGACCGCATGATCGCCCGCCAGGAGGCCATCATCAGCTCCATGACCAAGGCCGAGCGCAAGAAGCCGGACCTGCTGAACGCGAGCCGCAAGAAGCGCATCGCGGCGGGCGCCGGCGTCGAGGTTCAGGAGATCAACCGCCTGCTCAAGCAGCACCGCCAGATGGCCGACATGGTCAAGTCGCTGTCGCGCGGCGGGCGCGGCAATCTGCAGAAGATGGCCGCCATGATGGGCGGCATGGGCATGGGCGGCATGCCTGGAATGGGCGGCGGCCCCGACATCAATCGCCTGAAGGCGCTGGGCGGCGGGCGCATACCCGAGCCGAGCCCCGAAGAGATGAAAGCCCTCCAGGACCGGCTCTCCGGCCTGGGCGGCGGACTACCGCCGGGAGGCCTGCCCGGCCTGCCGGGCCTCCCCAAGAAGCCGAACTGACCTCGTTAGAAAGAGACTGAAATGCTGAAGATTCGTCTGGCCCGCGGCGGCGCCAAGAAGCGCCCCTACTACTACATCGTCATCGCCGACAGCCACTCGCCGCGCGACGGCAAGTTCCTGGAGCGGGTGGGCACCTACAACCCCATGCTGCCGAAGGACGGCCCGACCCCGCGCGTCAGCCTGAAGGCCGACCGCATCGCCGAATGGCTGACCAAGGGCGCCCAGCCGACCGACCGCGTCGCCCGCTTCCTGAGCCAGGACGAGACCCTGTCGGCCAAGGTCAAGTGGACCCAGGGCAACAACCCCAAGAAGGGCGAGCCGGGCAAGAAGGCCCAGGAGCGTCTGGCCGAGCGCGCCCAGCGTGAAGCCGACCGCGCCGAGGCCGAGGCCCAGGCCAAGATCGAGGCCGCCGAAGCCGCCGCCCGCGCCAAGGAAGAGGCCGCTGCTGCCGCCGCTGCCGCTGCCGCCGCTCCGGCCGAGGAAGCCCCGGCTGAAGAGGCCGCTCCGGAAGCCGCTGCCGAGGAGGCTCCGGCCGCCGAAGCCGCCGCTGAAGAGGCGCCCGCCGCCGAGGAAGAGAAGACCGAGGCGTAACCGTCTCATTTTTTCCGCTCATCCCCGCGAAAGCGGGGACCCAGTGCTTTGGCCGATGGACGTTCATTGGAGCGGACAATGGCGATCCCATTCGCCGTGCCTCGCTTAAGGACTGGGTCCCCGCTTTCGCGGGGATGAGCGGAGTTTTTTATGTCCACCTCTTCATCGAACCAGAAACTCATCCTCGTCGCCCACGTCGCCGGTGCCTTCGGCGTGAAGGGCGAGGTGCGGATCACGACCTATACGGCCGACCCGCGCGCGCTGATGGACTATGGCCCCTTGCTGCGCGCCGATGGATCGCACGGCCTGACCCTGACGGCGGCTCGGCCGACCAAGGACGGGCTGGTCGCCAGAGCCAGGGAGATCGCCACCAAGGAGGAGGCCGACGCCCTGCGCGGTCTCAAACTCCACGTCCCCCGAGACCGGCTGCCAGAGCCGGAGGAAGACGAATTCTATCTGACCGACCTGATCGGATTGGAGGCGCGCGAGCCCTCGGGCACCGCGCTCGGCAAGGTCAAGGCGGTCCAGAACTTCGGCGCCGACGACATGCTGGAGATCGCACCGGCCGAGGGCGGTCCGACCTGGTACCTCCCCTTCACCCGGGACGCCGTGCCCGAACTGCACATCGCCGACGGCTGGCTGATGGCCGTGCGCCCGGCCGAGGTCGGCGAGCGCGAGCCGGACTAGCCGTCCACGACCTCGGCGTCTCCGACGTGCTTCTTGATCGACTCGATCGCCCGCTTGGCCCCGGATTTGTCGGAATAGCCCTCGGTCGAGAAGATGATTTCCGAGTTGTATTTGAAGCGGACCCGGAACTCTCCGGCCTTGTCCTGGTAGATTTCAAACTTGTGGGCCATGCGGCGTCTCCCTGCTGAAGGGCCGATATGGCCAAGCCGGATGGTCGCCGGTCAACCCGTCCCGTGTCGTGTAACGGACACTTGCGCGTGAGCGAAGGACCCCCACATGAAGCCCTAACCGCAACAGAGACTGTATCTTATGGCCGACCTCAGCGCCTTTCCGATCACCAACCAGTATCCGACCAAGGACCCGTCGGTTCTGCAGCTCTATTCCAATCCCACGCCGAACGGGGTGAAGGTCGCCATCGCGCTGGAGGAGCTGGGCCTGCCGTACGAGGCGCATTTCGTCGACATCATGCAGAACCAGACCTGGACGGCCGACTATCTGTCGCTGAACCCGAACGGCAAGATCCCGGCGATCCTCGATCCCGATGGTCCGGGCGGCAAGCCTTTCGCCCTGTGGGAGTCCGGGGCCATTCTGGTCTACCTCGCCGACAAGGCGGGCAAGCTGATCCCGGCCGATCCGGCGGGGCGCTACGAGACCCTGCAGTGGGTGTTCTGGCAGATGGCGGCGCTGGGGCCGATGACGGGCCAGCTCGGCTTCTTCCACAAGTTCGCGGGCAAGGAGATCGAGGACAAGCGTCCGCGCGACCGCTTCGCCACCGAGGTCAAGCGGCTGCTGGGCGTGCTGGAAGGCCGCCTGGCGGACCGCCCCTTCATCATGGGTGACGACTTCACCATCGCCGATATCGCCCTGATCGGCTGGGTCCGCGCCATCCCCGCCTTCTACGCGGCGGGCGAACTGGTCGACTGGGGGTCGCTGAAGGTCGTGCCCGAGTGGGTCGCACGCTGCGAGGCGCGACCGGCCGTGGCGCGCGGTCTGACGATCCCGGCCAAGTCTTAAGGGGCGATTGGGGCGCGCCAGCACTCAGACAGGCGCGTTTCGGCGAGGATTACCGCTTCTGCGATGAGACCATCTGTGGCGGTCAATCGCATGGTCGCTGTGGTGTTTCCGGGTTGGATCGCGGGTCCCTCTATGGTGAAACCTCGACCATCGACGGGCGGCGGTTCCGCTGGTATTGGCTCCCCTCCTCGAGGAGGCGCCCCATATAGAGGGCCACTGTCAAATCCTGGTGCTTCGAGTCGGTTGAATGCGTCCAGCACGGTCAGGATCGCAGGGCAGGTGTCGCTGTCTGCGCGCTCGATGTCGAAGGCAAGGTCAAAGGACGGTCCTCGATACCGCGTCGCTGAAAATTCGGTTCGGAAGGCCCTTGCACCAGGACCGTCAACCGGACGAACGGCCTTATGGAACTCTATCGTCCAGGCACCCTGGGCATCGGAGGACGAAACGCTCAGAACTCTGACAGCCGAAACATCCGCGGCGTCACCACCACCGGCGGCGAAAGCCTCAAGCGCAGCGATGAATGATGTCAGCCACATGTCATTCCGTTCCGCGCCTGTCGGGTGCTTTCCATGTCAGCCGCTCAGTTAGCGAAATCAGGCTCTTGGCTGGTCCAGCATCCCGCCAAGTTTGCTGTGGCCGCCAGCCCGAACTCTGCGATCAAGCCTCCGTTGCTGCTTATCTCAACCCGAGTTCCCATGGTATGGTCCGGCTGGGTGCCCGATCCCCAAACCTTTGTGTGCAAGCCATCCACCGTCATTCGTATTGGCCGACGCCCCACCGGGTCTGCTGACGGCGGCGAAATACCTGGGACCTCAAGCTGGGGGGCGACCAAGCCCGTCATCCAGATGAGCGTGTTCCTCATTGCCGGGCACGAGCGGGAATCAGCCCAAGTCGCTTCGCCAGGTTCTCCTCGTTCCCCCGAAACCCGACGCGCAGAGTATTCGATCCACGGAAGGCCATCGGGCAGGCGGATCGATCGGTTCGGGTGGACGAAGAACTCTACGGTTTGCCAGCGACCGCTGACGGCTTCCTCGGTCGAGAAACCGGCGCTTGCAGACATTCGGTGGGGATCAGAGGGATCCTGACCTGCAAGGCTCGACGCCGCTGTAGCCGAATGCGGCAGAGCGAGTAGAGCCGCCAATACCGCATATGCTTTAAGGGCAGGGTGTCGCATCTGGATTTACCTCCGGGCCGGGGTTGTCTTCGTCGCCATCCATGTTTGTCTGATTGTAGACGTGTATCTGCACCCTTGGCGGCTGATTCCTAGAGTGGGTTCCGACCATATAGAATCGAAGCCCGGTGCTCGGTCCGCCAGCTTGCGTCACAAGGTCCTGGAAATGCGGGTAGACGACTTATCTATCTGGACTCGACGGGTAAGGTCCTGTGCCAGGATGAGAATGAATTAGTCCAACCAAATTCGCTGGGTTGACGCCGTCTAGCAAGAAGCTGCAGCTCCCTGCGTTGGGTGCGCCAACGTCCAAGTTGAGGGCGTCGACCCCACCGCTGGCGTTGCGGACCAGCACCATGCACCTCTCTCTGTTGTCGAGAAGCGGATCACCCGCGTCTTGTTGCATGATCCTGAATGCCCGCCGCCGCCGCCGCATCCGCATTCCATTCCAGAGCGGCTTCAGGATTGTCACATGGGTGCGGCGGCGGAACATACTCAGGATCGGTGATCTCATTTTGCGGGTCGCCGGGGTTCTCCCCCTGACCGCCACCCCCGCTGCCGCCCCCTCCTGACGGAAAGGTTCCTCCCGGTCGTCGGCGTTGACCGACGAGGAAGATGTCACCCGGGTATGTCGGATCGGTCATGGCGGGCTCCTGAGATGGCCCGCTTACCATGAACCCGCATGCCCCCCCCCTTGACGAGTCACATTCCCGTTAATCGTGAAAATTGTTCCGCATGCGACCTGTGCGTTGGACTCGTCGTCGCGTCGGAACCTATTCCTCGCCGTCCGGCAGGCCCATCATGTGGAAGCCGGCGTCGACATGGATGACCTCGCCGGTGGTCGACAGGCCCAGGTCCGAGCACAGCCACAGGGCGCAGCCGGCGACGCCCTCCATGCTGGTGTCTTCTTTCATGGCCGACATGGCGCGGCCTTGCGCGATCATGCCCCGGCCGCCGGAGATGCCGGCCAGCGAAAGGGTGCGCATGGCGCCCGCCGAGATGGCGTTGACGCGGATACCCTTGGGCCCCAGGTCGCGGGCGATGTAGCGGGTCGCGGCCTCCAGCGCGGCCTTGGCCACGCCCATGGTGTTGTAGTTCGGGATGGCGCGCTCGGACCCCAGATAGGTCATGGTCACCAGCGAGCCGCCGTTGGGCATCAGCTTCGAGGCGCGTTTGGCCACGTCGACGAAGCTGAAGGCCGAGATGTTCATGGCCAGGAGGAAGCTGTCGCGGCTGGTGTTGTCGACGAAGGAGCCCTTCAGCTCGTCCTTGTTTGCGAAGGCGACGGAGTGGACGACGAAGTCGATGGTGCCGAAGGTCTTTTCCAGCTCGGCGAAGGCGGCGTCCATGGAGGCGTCGTCGGTGACGTCGGCCTGGATCACGGCCTTGGCCCCGACGCTCTCGGCCAGCGGACGCACGCGCCGCTCCAGCCCCTCGCCGAGGTAGGTGAAGGCCAGCTCCGCGCCCTGGGCGGCCAGCTGGGAGGCGATGCCCCAGGCGATAGAGTTCGAATTGGCGACTCCCATGATCAGGCCCTTCTTGCCCTTCATGAGTTCGCCCGTGGGCATGTTCCAGCCGCTCTCGCTCGCCATGTCTCGATCTCCGTGTGCGCGGGCGTCCGGCGTCGGATCAGCCCAGCTGTTCGTCTCTGGGGGGTGGGTTAGCAGGGGCGGCCTCGCCCTGCAAAGAGCGTCCGCCCAGCCGCTCGATCAGCGCCATCAGCGGGGTCGAGGTGATCCCGTGGACGATGATGGATGTCAGGATGATGAAGCCAGTGATGGCCCACAGCCGCTCGCTGTCGCCGAAGTCGCCGTGGTTGATGCCGTAGGCGAGGTAGTAGACCGACCCCAGGCCCCGGATACCGAGATAGGCCAGGAGCACCTTGTCCCGACGGGGCAGGGGCGATCCGATCAGGGACAGGTAGCCCGCGACCGGGCGCACGATGAACAGGATGGCCAGGCCGATTGCGACGTCGGTCCAGGTCAGGGCGTCGAGCAGGCCGTTGGCCAGGGCCCCGCCGAACAGGACGAGCAGGAGCATCATCAGCAGGCGTTCGATCTGCTCGGCGAAGTCGTGCATCTCCTCGTGGAAGTCGTCCTCGCGCTCGGACGCCCGGATCGTCAGGGCACAGACGAAGACGGCGAGAAAGCCGTAGCCGTGGACGATCTCGGTCACGGCATAGGCGATGAAGGTCGCCCCGATCGCCACCAGGCCGTCGGCGTGGCGCGACAGGCCGCGCTTGTGCGCATGGAAGATCAGCCAGCCCATCGCCTTGCCGACCGCCCAGCCCGTGACGCCGCCGGCCAGCAGTTTCCACCCCACGTCGATGGCCAGCCATTCCCCCAGCCCCTGACCGGCCCAGGTCGCCGCGCCGGCCATGGAGACGAGGATGGCCAGGTTGACGAAGGGAAAGGCCAGGGCGTCGTTCAGCCCGGCCTCGGCCGTCAGATTGAAGCGGACCTCATTCTCCTCGCCCGAGCGCGGCGGCCCGGTCTGGACATCGGAGGCGAGAACCGGATCGGTCGGGGCCATGGCCGCGCCGAGCAGCAGCGCCATCGCCAGGCTGAAGCCGAGACCCAGCACGCCGAGCCAGGCGGTCGCGGCGATCGTCAGGGGCATGGCGATGGCCAGCAACCGCCAGGTCGGTGCCCATCCCTTCCAGCTGATGGGCCGATCCAGCTTCAGCCCCGCCCCCATCAGGGAGATGATGACCACCAGCTCGGTCAGCCGCTCGGTGATGGTGTCGAAGGTGCGCGGGTCCGGGTCGAAACCGACGATGTCCAGCGCGAAGATGCCGAAGCCCAGGCCGACGCAGATCATGGCCAGCGACAGCGGCAGGCGTCGCAGCCCCTTGGGCGCCCACGAGACGAGCAGGACCACGGCCCCGAGGCCGAGCAGCAGCAGGATGTAGGGGTCGATTTCCAGGCGCTCGGTCTCCGGTCAGCGCCCTAGAACGCGCGAAACCGAGCTTCGCCGCAAGCCGCGTCAGACCTTCGAGAAGATCACCGTGCCGTTCGTCCCGCCGAAGCCGAAGCTGTTCGACATGACGGTGGTCAGCTCCATGTCCTTGCGCTCGCGCAGGATGGGCATGCCGTCGAACTCGGGGTCGAGGTTCTCGATGTGCGCGCTCTCGGAGGCGAAGCCGTTGTGGAGCATCAGCAGCGAATAGATGGCCTCCTGCGCGCCGGCCGCGCCCAGGCTATGGCCCGTCAGCGACTTGGTCGACGAAATCAGGGGCATGTGGTCGCCGAACACGGCCCGGACCGCGCCCATCTCCTTGGAGTCGCCCACCGGCGTGGAGGTGCCGTGGGGGTTGAGATAGTCGATGGCGCGCTGGCCCGCCTGGGTCAGGGCGATCTTCATGCAACGCTCGGCACCCTCGCCCGACGGCGCCACCATGTCGTAGCCATCGGAGTTGGCGCCGTAGCCCACGACCTCGGCATAGATCTTAGCGCCGCGCGCCTTGGCCCGCTCATACTCCTCCAGCACCACGATGCCCGCGCCGCCGGCGATGACGAAGCCGTCGCGGTCCTTGTCGTAGGCGCGCGAGGCGACCGAGGGCGTGTCGTTGAAGTTCGACGACATGGCCCCCATCGCGTCGAACATGTTGGACATGGACCAGTCGATGTCCTCGACCCCGCCGGCGAAGACGACGTCCTGCTTGCCCCACTGAATCTGCTCAGCGGCCGCGCCGATGCAGTGGACGCTGGTTGCGCAGGCGGAGCTGATCGAATAGTTGATGCCGCGCATCTCGAACCAGGTCGACAGCACGGCCGAGGGGCCCGACGCCATCGCCTTGGGCACGGCGAACGGCCCGATGCGCTTGGGCGAGCCCTTTTCGACCGTGGTCTGGGCGGCCTGGAGAATGACCTGCGTGGAGGGGCCGCCCTCGCCGACGATCAGGCCGATGCGGTCGTCCTTGATCTCCTCGGCGGTCATGCCGGAGTCCTTCAGCGCCTCCTCGAAGGCGATGTGACCCCAGGCGGTGCCGTTGGCGAGGAAGCGCGCGGCGCGACGGTCCACGAGCGGGGCCCAGTCCTCGGCGGTGACGCCCAGCGACGGCGGGGCCCAGACCTGACTGCGGAAGCCGTGGGCGATGTGGTCGGGGGCCGCGATGACGCCGGATCTGGCCGAGCGCAGAGAGGCGGTCACTTCCTCCTGGCCCGTGCCGATGGAGGAGACGATGCCCAGACCGGTGACGACGACACGCCGCATATGTGTTTCCTTCTAAAGTCTTCGGTCCGCGTTGATCGCGGAACTCGTTTGAAAATCAGCCGCCCGTGGGCTTCTCGCCCGGCTGGAACAGGCCGACGCGCATGTCGGTCGCCGTGTAGATAGGAACGCCGTCGGCTTCCATCACCCCGTCGGCGATGCCCATGACGAGGCGACGGTTGATCACGCGCTTCAGGGTGATCTTGTAGGTGACCTTTTTGATGTCCGGGGTGACCTGGCCGGTGAACTTGACCTCGCCGACGCCCAGAGCCCGGCCCTTGCCCGGTCCGCCGATCCAGCCGAGGTAGAAGCCGACGAGCTGCCACATGGCGTCGAGGCCCAGGCAGCCTGGCATCACCGGATCGCCGATGAAGTGGCACTGGAAGAACCAGAGGTCGGGATGAACATCGAGTTCGGCCTCGATGTAGCCCTTGCCGTGCTCGCCACCGTCGCCGTTGATCTGGGTGATCCGGTCGAACATCAGCATGGGCGGGGCGGGCAGCTGGGCATTGCCCGGCCCGAACAGCTCGCCCCGGCTGGACGCCAGAAGCGCGGCGTGGTCGAAGGACGAGGGATATTGCGACTGGCTCAAGGGCGGGGCTCCCGAAGTGTGGCGGGGGCGTGACATGACCGGCGTCAAGGGTCAATGGCGCGCTGTTTCTCCCTCCCCGGAACGGGGAGGGAGAGGCGTTACCTTGCCTCGCCCGCCGGGCGCGAGGCGTCGCACAGGGCGGCGTCCGCGGCGCCGAACACCGAATCGGCCTTGACCCAGCCGCGCAGCTTCTGGGCGCGGACGCGACACCAGCCGTCCTCGCACTCGTCGAGAGAGACAAGGGAGCGTCCGCTGAAGCGGGCCTTGATCGCGGCCTCCTCGTCCGGGCGGGCGCGGATCGGCACCTCGTCCGTCGTCGCGTTGAAGGCCCCGCGACGGCCGGACGCCACGCTGCGGTGAATCCAGGCGACGGCGCCTTCGGGATCGCAGATCTTCCGCCATTCGCGTGTCTCGGCGATGACCTGAACCGGCAGGCCGGCGGCGCGGTATTCCCACAGGATGCGGTAATCCAGGCCCGGTCCCTGACGCGCGCGGACCTCGGATGACTTCAGCGAGACCCAGCGCGGCACCTCCAACCCCGTCGGCGTCGGGCGACCGTCTGGCATGGTGGCCGTGGCCCCGGCCGCCACGCCTGCGCCGATCACCAGCACGATCGCGGCCATGCGGCGCGACAGGCTTTGGAGACGGGGGTGAGACTTGCTAGACACCGGGCTCTATGTCGCTCGTGGTCAATCCAAGGCTCTCATGTCCAGCAATCGGCTTAAGGTCGTCTTAACCAGAAGGCTGCCCGACGCGGTCGAGACGCGCATGCGCGAGCTGTTCGACGCCGAGCTGAACCTGAAGGACCAGCCGTTCGACCGCGCGGCACTGGTCGCGGCGGTCCAGCGTGCGGATGTGTTGGTGCCCACTATCACCGACGAGATCGACGCCGACCTGATCGCCCAGGCCGGCGAGCAGCTGAAGATGATCGCCAACTTCGGCGCGGGCGTGGACCATATCGACGTGGACGCCGCCGTCGGGCAGGGACTGATCGTGACCAATACCCCGGGCGTCCTGACCGAAGACACGGCGGACCTGGCCATGAGCCTGATCCTGGCCGTCAGCCGCCGTCTGGTTGAAGGCGCCAACATCGTCCAGGCGGGTGAGTTCCAGGGCTGGACGCCAACCTGGATGTGCGGGCGCAAGTTGTGGGGCAAGCGGCTGGGGATCATCGGCATGGGCCGCATCGGCCAGGCCCTGGCGCGCCGGGCCAGGGCTTTCGGTCTGCAGGTCCACTATCACAACCGAAAGGCCGTCAGCCCCCGGATCGAGGAGGAGCTGGGCGCGACCTACTGGGACGAGCTGGACCCCATGCTGTCGCGCATGGACCTGATCTCGCTGAACTGCCCGGCGACGAAGGACACCCATCACCTGCTGGACGCGCGGCGGCTGGTGCTGCTCCAGCCCCACGCCATCCTGATCAACACGGCGCGGGGCGAGCTGATCGACGAGGCTGCACTGGCCGATGCGGTGGCCCAGCGCAGGATCGCGGGCGTCGGCCTGGACGTGTTCGAGAACGAGCCGGCCATTCATCCCGGCCTGCTGGGCCATCCGAACGTGGTGCTGCTGCCACATCTAGGCTCTGCGACGCTTGAGGCGCGTCAGGACATGGGCGACCGGGTCATCGCCAACATCATGACCTTCCAGAACGGCCACCGGCCGCCGGACCGGGTCATTCCGGCGATGTTCTAGACGCCCCGCCTCTCTCCGCTCATCCCGGCGAAAGCCGGGACCCAGCGCTTTGGGCGATGATCAGCGGGCGTGGAGTCGAGGCATCCAATCGACCCTCCGTGCCCCACAAAAGGACTGGGTCCCGGCTTTCGCCGGGATGAGCGGAACATGGGGGTCAAAGAAAAAGGGACAGCCAGCAGGCTGTCCCTTCATCATATCAGCCTGTCGGGTCGATCAGGCGCGTCGCTTGACCAGTCCCAGCAGGAACAGAAGCAGGCAGGCACCGCCGAACGCGACGATGAACGTCATGATGTTGAAGCCGCCCACGGGCGTTCCAAACAGGTTCGAGGCGATGAAACCACCGATGAGGGCACCGAGCACACCAACGATAAGGTTGGTGATCAGGCCGTGATTACGGCCCATGACTTTCTCGGCCAACCAACCGGCGACGATGCCGATGACCAGCCAACCAATAATACCAAGTCCCATGATGTCTATCCTTCCAAAGCCAAGGTGACCCAACAATGCGCCCGGGCTCTGGAAGGTTGCGTTTGACGGTCGCGATTATTCGACGGTGACGGACTTGGCGAGATTTCGCGGCTGGTCGACATCCGTGCCCTTTTGCACGGCGGTATAGTAGGCGAGCAGCTGAACCGGCACGGCATAGACCAGCGGCGCGATCAGGGGATGACAGTCCGGCGCGTGGATGCGCTGGATGCCGGCGCCATGAGGATCGGGCGCGGTGCGGGGCGCGATCATGATGACCGGACCGCCGCGCGCGGCGACCTCCTGCAGGTTCGAGGCCGTCTTTTCGAACACATCGTCCAGAGGGGCGAGGGCGATGGTCGGTGTCGCCTCGTCGATCAGGGCGATGGGGCCGTGCTTCAGCTCGCCGGCGGCATAGCCCTCGGCGTGGATATAGCTGATCTCCTTCAGCTTGAGCGCGCCTTCCATGGCCAGCGGGAACATCGCCCCCCGGCCGAGGAACAGGACGTCGGTCGCCTTTGAAAGCTCCTGGGCCACCGCGCGGATGTCGGCGTCCATCTGGAGCGCCTCGGCGATCAGGCGCGGGGCCTCGAACAGGGCCTTGACCAGTTCGCCCTCGGTCTGTCCGTCGATCCGGCCGCGCGCGACGCCGGCGGCCACCGCCAGCGCGAGCAGGGCCGAGACCTGGGCGGTGAAGGCCTTGGTGGAGGCGACGCCGATCTCGGGCCCCGCATGGGTCGGCCAAAGCACATCGGCCTCGCGCGCCATCGACGAGGAGTGGACGTTGACGATGGCGGCCGTCTTCAGCCCCTGGCCCTTGCACCAGGTCAGGCTGGCGAGGGTGTCGGCGGTCTCGCCCGACTGGCTCACGGCGACGGCCAGCGTGCCCTTCGTCACGGCCGGCGAGCGGTAGCGGAACTCGGACGCGATCTCGACGTCGCAGGGCAGGCCGGCCAGCTTCTCGAAGGCGTAGCGGCCGATCTGGCCAGCGTAGAAGGCGGTGCCGCAGGCCACGATCTGGATGCGGTCGATGGCGGCGAAGTCGATGGCCCCGGCCTCGAGCGTCTGCACCTTGGCCTTGCCGGTCACCAGGTCGAGATAGTGGGACAGGGTGTGCTGGACGCTGTCGGGCTGCTCATGGATTTCCTTCTCCATGAAGTGGCGATAGGCGCCCTTCTCGACCATGGCGGACGAGGCGCTGACCTGGACGACTGGCCGCTCCACGGCCGCGCCGGAGGCGTCGAACATCCGCGCGCCCGAGCGGGTCACGGCGACGAAATCGCCCTCTTCCAGATAGCTGATCTTCTGGGTGAACGGCCCGACCGCCAGGGCGTCGGAGCCCAGATACATCTCGCCCTCGCCCCAGCCGACGACCAGCGGCGAGCCCTTGCGAGCCCCCAGGATCAGCTCGTCCTCGCCCTCGATCAGGATGGCCAGGGCATAGGCCCCCGTCAGCCGGTCCAGCGTCGCCTTGAAGGCCTCCAGAGGCGCCTTGCCCGTCGCCAGCTCGTGGTCCAGCAGATGGGCGACGACCTCGGTGTCGGTCTGGCTTTCGAAGGCGCGGCCCTCGGCGGTCAGTTCGGCCTTCAGCTCGGCGAAGTTCTCGATGATGCCGTTGTGGACGAGGGTGACGCGCCCGGCCTTGTGCGGGTGGGCGTTCGGCGTCGTCGGCGCGCCGTGGGTGGCCCAGCGGGTGTGGCCGATGCCGATGGTGGACGAGAGGGGTTCGGCGGCCAGAACGGCCTCGAGTTCGCGGATCTTGCCCTTGGCGCGGCGGCGCTCGACCTTGCCGTCCACGAGGGCGGCGACGCCGGCGGAATCGTAGCCCCGGTATTCCAGCCGCTTCAGGCTGTCGATCAGACGGGGAACCGCCGGGCCCGTGCCCGTCACGCCGATGATGCCGCACATTCGTCTAGGTCTCCCGGGTCGTCCCGGCCGGGTGACGGCCGCGATGGTCTGCTCTAGGGAAGGCGTAAGGAACCGGCACCTAATAAGCCGTTTCGGAAGATTTCCGACAGCGGGGAGGGCAGACCTTGGGCGAGCGCAAATACTTCGGCACCGACGGCATCCGGGGCCGCGCCAACTCCATGCCGATGACGGCCGAGGTGGCGCTGCGGGTCGGCCTGGCGGCGGGCAAGCTGTTCATGTCGGGCGATGACCGCAGGCATCTGGTGGTGATCGGCAAGGACACGCGCCTGTCCGGCTATATGATCGAGCCGGCGCTAGTGGCGGGTTTCGCTTCGGTCGGCATGGATGTCCTGACCTTCGGGCCGATCCCGACGCCGGGCGTGGCCATGATGACCCGCTCGATGCGGGCGGACCTGGGCGTCATGATCTCGGCGTCGCACAACGACTACGCCGACAACGGCATCAAGCTGTTCGGGCCGGACGGCTACAAGCTGTCCGACGAGATCGAGCTGAAGATCGAGGCCATGATGGACGCCGGCCTGGACGAAGGCCTTGCGGCGTCCAGCGCGCTGGGCCGGGTCAAACGCATCGACGACGCCCCGCCGCGTTACATCGAGATCGCCAAGGCCGCCTTCCCGCGTCACCTGTCCCTGGCGGGCCTGAGGATCGCCATCGATTGCGCCAACGGCGCGGGCTACAAGGTCGCCCCGACGACCCTGTATGAACTGGGCGCCGAGGTTTGCGCGGTGGGCGTGTCGCCGAACGGCACCAACATCAACGCCGACTGCGGTTCGACCCACCCGGCCTCCGTCATTCAGGCGGTCAAGGACAAGCGGGCCGACATCGGCATCGCGCTCGACGGCGACGCCGACCGGCTGATCGTCTGCGATGAGAAGGGCCAGGTCGTCGACGGCGACCAGATCATGGCCCTGATCGCCCGCGACTGGGCCCGGCGCGGGGTGCTGAAGGGGCAGGGGGTGGTCGCAACCGTCATGTCCAATCTGGGTCTGGAGCGGGCGCTTCTCGCCGAGGGTCTGAGCCTGGAGCGCACCAAGGTCGGCGATCGCTACGTCATGGAGCGGATGCGCGAAGGCGGCTTCAACCTGGGCGGCGAACAGTCCGGCCACCTGATCCTGCACGACCACGCCACGACCGGCGATGGCCTGATGGCGGCGCTGCAGGTACTGGCGGTCCTGGTCGAGAGCGGCCGTCCGATGAGCGAACTGGCCCGCCAGTTCGAGCCGGTGCCGCAACTCCTGCAGAATGTGCGGTTCACGGCCGGCAAGCCGCTGGAGGACGCCAAGGTCAAGGCGGCGATCAAGGAGGGTGAGGCAGCCCTGGACGGCCAGGGCCGCCTGCTGGTGCGTCCGTCGGGCACCGAGAAGCTGATCCGCGTCATGGCCGAGGGCGACGATGCGGCGCTGGTCAAGCGCGTGGTGGCGGATGTCGCGGCGGCGGTGAAGGCGGCGGGTTAGGGGCCGACCCCGCCAGATTAAGGCAAATTTCAGTCGAACCGTGCATGCTCGCGGCATGGAGAGCGCCGCTCGCGAGATCTCGGCATCAATCGCAGCCCGCTTTTCGGCGTGGGATCTGCTGAGGCGGCCTATCTGGTTGTTCGATCCATCGGCCGGGATGCTCCTGCACGCCAACCCTGCGGCCGTGGCGTTCTGGGGAGCGGATACGCTGGATGCGTTGCTGGCCCGCGACGTGTCCGTCCTGTCCCCAGCGGTTCAGGCACGCATCGCGCGTCTGGTCCAGGTGACCGCCAACGGCGGGTCCATCAAGGAGACCTGGACCCTCTATCCGAACGGCAGCCCCGTCTCGACCGAGGCGACGATTTCGACCCTTGCTCTCGATGACGGACGGTCGGTTCTTCTGATCGAGGCCGATCGCCTCGAGATCGATCCCGAGGAGGTTCGGGCGATCGAGGCCCTGAGACACACCACGACCCTGATCTCCCTGTTCGATCCGGACGGCCAGCCCCTGTTCAGCAATCCTGCGGCTTTCGCTGTCTATGCGGGGCAATGTCGATCATTTGGCGAGCGGTTTGTGTGCCTTGCCGTGGCGAAAGAGCTCTGGGCCAGGGCTCTGGATGGGACGACCGCGATCGACGTCTGCGAGGTCAAGACGCCGGGTGGTGTTCGCTGGCACCACATGGTCGTGACGCCCGCGCTTGATCCCGTCACCGGCCAGACAGGCCTCTTGCTGACCGAGCACGACGTCACGGTGCGTGTCCTGGCAGAACAGGCCCGTGCAGTGGCGGAGCAGAAGGCGGTCATGGCGGAGGCCCGGCAGCAGTTCCTGTCCGTGATGTCTCACGAACTCAAGACCCCGCTGAACGCCATTCTGGGGTTCGCCGAGGTCATGGCGCATGACTCTCTTCCGTCGAGAACCCTGGAGCAGGCCAGCCGGATTCACGAAGCTGGTCGGCGGGTTCTGACGCTCGTCGAGGAAATGATCGCCGTGTCCAGCCAGGACGTCCTGGAGCCGGGAGCGGAGACCCTCGGGGCGGCGTCGATTGCGCCTGAGACGGCGAACCCGTTCTTGTCTGGGGCGGAGGCATCGACGCGGGTGCTGTATGTCGACGACAACGAGAACAACCGAACTCTGGTCGCGACCATCCTCGCCACCCAAGGTCTGTCCTGCACGACGGCCGAAGACGGATTGCAGGGACTGGAAGCGGTCGAGCAGGGGGATTTCGACCTGATCCTGATGGACATCGCCATGCCCGTCATGGATGGGGTCGAGGCGTCAAGGCGCATTCGGGCCCTCCCCGGGGCCAAGAGCAGCGTCCCCATCGTGGCGGTAACGGCCAACACCCTGCCGGAACAACTCGCGTCGTATGCCGCGGTCGGCATCGACGACGTCCTGGCGAAGCCAATCACGATGAGCGGCCTGCTGATGGCCGTATCGGTCTGGAGCGGTGGTCGAACGAAGACCGCGTTGACCCAGGCGATCGGCCTGTAGAGCCTGGCTGGTCTTGGACTTTCGTCCTTCCGCGTGCCTTTGGGGCCGGTCCTGATCGGCAGGCTCAAACTGCTTCGGCTAATCCAGCTCCGGTCTCCGACAGCGTCTTCGCCACGTCCTCGATTCGCTGGCGGATGTCGGGCACGGCGATGGTTTCCCAGAAGGCGGCGCGGGCAGGGGGGCCCAGCACGAACAGGGTCGGATCAGGGCGGCCGTCGCGGCCCAGAACCCGGCCAAGGGGATCCAGATCGAGGCCGAGGCGAAGCGGGTCCAGCCGAGCGCGCCCGGCGGCAATCAAGGGCGCGGTCAGGGCGTCGGCGTCGGCGGCGTGGCCGGGGCCGGTGCAGTCGATCAGCCACGGGGCGGTCAGCGCCGGGGCTTCGCCCCGTCGGGCGCGCCAGTCGAGACGGACTCCGTGCTCATCGGCGGTTATCGCGCGGACACGGCCGGTGACGACGGTCAAGCGGCTCTCGGCTCGAAGTCGGTCCATCGCATCGCCGATGACGGTCGCCAACCGATGCCGATGGACGTCCCAGAAGGGGCGCAGGTGGCGCACGATGCGTCGGCGGGTCGGCAGGTCGGCGTTGGTCCACAGCTCGGCGGTGATGGGGCGCAGGCCCTCCATGACCTCGCGCCAGCCGTGCTCGCTGGCCAGTTGGCGGGCGCTCTTCAGCCGTTGGGACAGGGGCGCGGTCAGCAGGGTCTCGGTCGGTCGAAGCGGCGGGTCGGGTCGTTCGCCGTGCGCCCGGGGCATCAGGCCCCTCCGCGACAGGGCCGTCGCCCGGCCGCGCCAGCCGCGTCCCTGAAGCATCAGCAGCATGTCCACCATCGTCAGACCGGTGCCGACGATCAGGACGTCGTCCTCGGCACCGATTCCGTCCAGAGCGCCCGGAGCCCAGGGGTCAGCGATGATGCGCTCGCAGGCGCCTGCCTCGGCCGTCTTCGGTGCGGGGTTTCCGGTCGCGAGGACGACGGCGCGCGCTGCGATCCTTGATCCATCCGACAGCCGGACGCCGTCGTCCTCGATGGCTTCGACCTCGCCGACGATGCGCTGGATCTGGCCGGGATGGGCCGCTTCGACCACCGTCAGCCGATCCCGAACATAGAGCCCATAGACCCGGCGCGGCGCGAAGCCGTCGGGATCGGCCATGTCGGGATGGTTCGCCTCCAGCCAGTCGACGAAGTGGCCGGGCCGGTCGGCGAGCGCGCTCATCCGGCTCGAGCGCACGTTCAGCAGATGACCGTCGAATGGGGTCGAATAGGCGACGCCGAGGCCGAACGCTGCCGTCCGGTTGACGACCGTCGAGGCCACGCCCCGCTCCGCCAGACGCGCGGCCAGCATGGCCCCGGAGAAGCCTCCGCCCACGATGACCACGTCTTGTCTCTGTCCGGCCACTCGCTTCCCCGCTCGCGCGGCTTCTGGACTGGCCGGCGCGCGGCGTCAAACCGAGACGGTCTGGCGTCCGGCGCGCGCCCAAGCTAGGCCTTGGCATCATGCGCGATCATCCCGCTACGCCGCTCGTCGGCTATCCCGACCTGTCCGAGCCGGAGCGTCTGGCCCGGGTGGCGGCCTTCCGGGACCAGATGGCTTCGCGGCGAACCGTGCGCGACTATTGCGATCGCCCGGTGGATCGCCGTGTCATCGAGGCCGCCTTGCTGACAGCCGGGGGCGCGCCGTCGGGGGCCAATCACCAGCCCTGGTTCTTCGTCGTCATCGAGAGCGCCGAGGCCCGTCGTCGCATCCGCGAGGCGGCCGAGGCCGAAGAGCGGGAGTTCTACGCCACCAAGGCTCCGCAGGAATGGCTGGACGCCCTGGCGCCGCTCGGCACCGATCCGGACAAGAGCTTCCTGGAAGTCGCGCCGGTGCTGATCGCCGTCTTCGGCCAGAGGCGCGGTGGACCAAGACCCGGCGACGACAGGAAGAACTACTATGTGCCCGAGAGCGTCGGCATCGCCACCGGCTTCCTGATCGCGGCCCTGCATCAGGCCGGGCTCGCGACCCTGACCCATACGCCCGCGCCGATGAGCTTCCTGAATGACATCTGCGGTCGCCCGGACAATGAGAAGCCCTTCCTGCTGCTGGTCGCCGGTCATCCGGCCGAGGATGCGACGGTGCCGATCGCCGCGCTCGACAAGAAGCCGCTGGACGCCATAGCCGCCTGGATTTAACCGGCGGGCAGTCCCGTCCGGAGCCTGCCCCATGAAGCGCCTCGCCCTCGCCGCCTCGATTCTCGTCCTGTCCGGGGTCGCTGCCGTCGGCACCTCAACCCCCGCCGATGCCTGGGGCGCGACCGGGCACCGGCTGATCGGCGTGGCCGCCATGCGCGCCCTGACCGACGAGCTGCCGGCCTTCCTGCGCGAGCCCGGCGCCATCGCCGAGATCGGCGAGCTGTCGCGCGAACCGGATCGCACCAAGGGCGCCGGGCAACCCCACGACCGCGAGCGCGACACCGCCCACTTCGTCGACCTGACCGACGACGGCCGGGTCATGACGGCGGCGGGTCCGACGCTGGCCGAACTGCCGGAGCTGAAGAGCGAATACGACGCCCTGCTGCTGGCGGCCGACATCAAGGTCAACGATGCGGGCTATCTGCCCTACGCCATCATGGACGGATATCAGCAGCTGGCGCGCGACTTCGCCCTCTGGCGCGTGCTGAACGCCGCCGAGGCGCGCGAGACCGATCCGGCGAAACGCGCCTGGTATCGCGAGGACCGGTTGCGGCGCGAAGCCCTGATCCTCAGGGACATCGGCTATCTGTCCCATTTCGTCGGCGACGGCTCCCAGCCGCACCACCTGTCGATCCACTACAACGGCTGGGACCGGAACACGCCCAACCCCGAGGGCTTCACCACCTCGCGCCAGACGCACAGCAGCTTCGAAGGGGCCTTCACCCGTCGCACCGCGCGGCTGGATATCGTGGAGGCCGCCATGCCGGCGCCAGCGCTGGAGGGCTTCGAGATGCGGGCGCGCGTCGCGACCTATCTGACGGCGGGGCTGGGGCAGGTCATCCCCTTCTATCGGCTGGAGAAGGCAGGCGGCTTCGTCGACGCCGATCCGCGCGGGGCCGAGTTCGTCACCGTGCGTCTGGCGGCGGGCGCGGCCGAGCTGCGCGACCTGATCACCCTGGCCTGGCGTGATGCCGGAACCCAGGCCGTGGGCTGGCCCGCCGTGCGCGTCGCCGAGGTCGAGGCCGGGACTGCCGATGCCTGGGGCGCGATGGTGGGAACGGACTGAGCCCGCCTTGGCCGAGCCCACCCCTTTCCAGCCGACGCCCCCCGTCGTCATCCTCGACAAGCCGCAGCTGGCCGACAACATCGGCGCGGTGGCCCGCGTCATGGCCAACTTCGGCCTGGACCGGCTGAGGCTGGTCAGCCCGCGCGACGGCTGGCCCCAGGACCGAGCCTGGGCGGCCGCGTCAGGTGCCGACTGGGTGCTGGATGGCATCGTTGTGTTCGACACTGTCGCCGACGCCATCGCCGACCTGAACACCGTCTTCGCCACCACCGCCCGCCCGCGCGAGACGCGCCAGCCGGTGCGGACGCCACGTGAGAGCGCCCGGCTGCTGTATGACGACACGGCGTCGGGCCTGTCGACCGGCCTGCTGTTCGGCGGGGAACGGGCGGGGCTGGAGACGACGGACATCGCGCTCTGCCAGGGCATCACAACCATCCCGATCGACCCACGCCATCATTCGCTGAACCTGGCCCAGGCCGTGGCGATCAACGCCTATGAGTGGCGCACGATGGTGCTGGACGCCCCGCCGCCGAACTTCCGCGAAGGCGAACCGCCGGCCGAGGCGCGGCTGATCGAAGGCATGATGGGGCATCTGGAGAACGAACTGGAGGAGGGCGGCTTCTTCTATCCGCCCGAGAAGAAGCCCTCGATGATGCAGAACCTGCGCGTCATGCTGGGCCGCGCGGCCTTTTCCGAGCAGGAGGTGGCGACGTTCCGGGGCGTGATCCACGCCCTGTCCAAGGGCCGGGGGCGGCGGCTGGAGAAGCTGGCGAGAGAACACTCAACGTCTTTCCGGGGCCGCGAAGCGGAACCCGGAACCCAGGCTGGCGGGGATTGAGCGGTGGTCGCCGCCGATGCACTGATCGCCGTCTACATGATGGCCCGTCAGCGCAACGGCACGATCTATACGGGCGTGACGAGCGCTCTCGTCACCCGGGTCTGGCAGCACAAGACCGGCGTGACGAAAGGCTTCGTCCAGGAGTACGGCTGCAAGACCCTGGTCTGGTACGAGCAGCACGAGTCCATGATCGAGGCGATCATTCGCGAGAAGCAGATCAAGAAGTGGCGACGGGCGTGGAAGATCGCCCTGATCGAGGCCCGGAACGAGTCGTGGAACGATCTGGCTCGGCATTGGTACGACTGAAGGGTGCGCCAGTGGAAACACCCTGGGTTCCGGGTTCCGCTTCGCGGCCCCGGAAGGACGGCTATAGGGTGTCGAGGAAGACCGGCACAATCTCAGTGGCCGGGCCGTGGATACACTGGTCGAACAGGGCCGCGCCCTGGCTGGGCTCCAGATTGATCTCGACCGTCCGCGCCCCGGCCATCCGCGCCCGCCGCACAAAGCCCGCCGCAGGGTAGACCTCGCCCGAGGTGCCGATGGAGACGAACAGGTCGCAGCGCGACAGCGCCCCCTCGATCCGGTCCATGTGCAGCGGAAACTCGCCGAACCAGACGATGTGCGGCCGCAGCCAGCCGTCCGGGCTGAACGGGCTGTCGTGATAGGCGTCGAGGTCATCGGTCCAATCGAGGACGCGGCCAGTCGCGGTGCATTGGGCCTTCAGCAGCTCGCCATGCATGTGAATCAGTTCGAAGCCGGGCGCGGGAGGCGTTTCCGCTTGGGCGCGGTCGTGCAGATCGTCCACGTTCTGGGTGACGAGGGTCAGTCGCCCCTGAAACCGCGCGGCGAAGTCGGCGATGGCGCGGTGGGCGGCGTTCGGCTGGACCTCGGCCATCTGGCGGCGGCGCTGGTTGTAGAAGGCTTGCACCTTTGTCGGGTCGCTGGCGAAGGCCTCAGGCGTCGCCACATCCTCGACCCGGTGGCCAAGCCAGAGGCCGTCGTCGGAGCGGAAGGTCGGCACGCCCGATTCCGCCGAAATGCCGGCTCCGGTCAGGATGACGATGTTGCCGTGAGCCATGGCTCGTCCTAGCACCGGCAAATGAGCATCGACTACGTCACATTCTTCGACGGTCTCTGCCGTGATCTGGGGTTCTGTTCGATCGATCTCGAAGCCCAGGATCGCATCATTCGGCTTGCGTCGAGCGACCCTGAGACAATCACGCGCGCCGTCTTTGATGCAGAAGGGCTCGACTACGACACCTACGCACCGGATAGGGTCCGCCGAGAAGTCCGCGCCTATGTCGAGCGCCACCTGAACCGTGAGATTTAGAATGAAGACCCGCGCCGCTGTCGCCTTCGAGGCCAGGAAGCCGCTCGAGATCGTCGAGGTCGACCTGGAAGGGCCGCGCGCGGGCGAGGTGCTGGTCGAGATCAAGGCGACGGGCATCTGCCACACCGACGCCTACACCCTGGATGGGCTCGACTCCGAGGGCATCTTCCCGTCGATCCTCGGCCACGAGGGCGCTGGCGTGGTGGTCGAGGTGGGGCCGGGCGTGACCAGCGTCGCTGTGGGCGATCACGTGATCCCGCTGTACACGCCAGAATGTCGGCAGTGCAAAAGCTGCCTCAGCCGCAAGACCAACCTGTGCACGGCCATCCGCGCGACCCAGGGCAAGGGCCTGATGCCCGACGGCACCAGCCGCTTCAGCTACAAGGGCCAGGCCATCGCCCACTACATGGGCTGTTCGACCTTCTCCAACTACACCGTCCTGCCCGAGATCGCGGTGGCCAAGATCCGCAAGGACGCGCCGTTCGAGAGCGCCTGCTACGTCGGCTGCGGCGTGACGACGGGCGTCGGCGCGGTGGTCAATACGGCCAAGGTCGAGCCGGGCGCGAACTGCGTCGTCTTCGGCCTCGGCGGTATCGGGCTGAACGTCATCCAGGGGCTGAAGATGGTCGGGGCCGACATGATCGTCGGCGTCGACATCAACGACACCAAGGAAGAGTGGGGCCGTCGCTTCGGCATGACCCATTTCGTGAATCCGAAAAACGTCAGCGACATCGTCGCCCATCTGGTCGAGCTGACTGGCGGCGGGGCGGACTACACCTTCGACTGCACCGGCAACACCACGGTGATGCGCCAGGCGCTGGAGGCCTGTCACCGCGGCTGGGGCGAAAGCATCGTCATCGGCGTGGCCGAGGCGGGCAAGGAAATCTCCACCCGCCCGTTCCAGCTGGTCACCGGCCGCGTCTGGCGCGGCTCGGCCTTCGGCGGGGCGCGGGGGCGCACCGATACGCCCCGGATCGTCGACTGGTACATGGACGGCAAGATCGAGATCGACCCGATGATCACCCACACCCTGCCGCTGGAACGCATCAACGAGGCCTTCGACCTGATGCACGCGGGAGAGAGCATCCGCAGCGTGGTTGTGTTCTAAGTCCGTTGCATTGAGAAACGCACTCGGTTAGCGTCGCCGGACAACAGGGAGAGAGACCATCATGTTCACCCACGTCACCGTTGGCGCCAACGACATCGAGGCGTCGCGCCGGTTCTATGATGCCGCGCTCGGCGCGCTCGGCATCGACCCCGGTTCCGGACCGGACGCCATGGGACGCTACTGGTGGCGGACGCGCATGGGGGCCTTCGCCATCGGCGCGCCCATCGACGGCGAGCCCGCCTGCCATGCCAACGGCGGCACCATCGGCTTTCACGCCAAGACCCCCGAAATGGTCCAGGCCTTCCACGAGGCCGGCGTCGCGGCCGGCGGGGCGGCCATCGAGGACCCGCCCGGCGAGCGCAAAGGCCCGTTCGGCACCCTGATCCTCGCCTATCTGCGCGATCCCTCGGGCAACAAGATCTGCGCCATGCATCGGCCAGGGTGAGGCTGGCGGCTGTGTAAGCGCCGTGCTATCATGAAGGCATGGGACAGCTTCTGATCCGTCAGGTTGACGACGCCGACATCCTCGCGCTCAAGGCCCAGGCGGAGCGGGCGAACATCTCGCTGGAACAGCGCCTGCGCAATCTGGTGTCCGAAGCTGCCGGACGTGAGCGGGACGCGTTCTGGGAGCTCGCCCGCATCAGCCGAGAGTTGACCGGCGGGCAGACGATGGACGTGGAATCGGTGCTGCGCGAAAGCCGTCGGGAGTTGCTGGACCGTGACCCCCTCAGCCGTCGTTGACAGCAGCATCGTGCTGAGATGGTTCGTTCGCGATCCATGGTCAGACGCCGCCATCGCCGCCGCCGACCGCTACCGTCTGATCGCGCCGGCCTTTCTGAAGGTCGAGATCGCCAACGCCCTCAGGAGCCAGGTCCGGTTCAACAGCATGGCGCTGGATATGGCCCTGCGTCATCTTGAAGGTCTCCGTTCCACGGTCTCGCTTTTTGATGACGATCCGCTTCTCCCTGCCGCCCTTCGCCTGGCCGCCGATCGGGATCACGCGATCTATGACTGCGTCTACATCGCCCTGGCGATGAGAGAGGCCGTTCCTTTGGTGACAGCGGACATGAAGCTGTTCCGCAAGTTCGCCGATGTGCCGGCGTTGCAGATCCTGACGCCAGAGACGCTCTGAGTCTGGGACAGTGAAGACCCGCCCGTTCTAGGGTGCCTCCCCTTGCCGCTCAAGCGGGACAGGGCGACGAGAGGCACGTCGCCGCCCCTTCCGCCAGACGGAGGAAGGGCATTCCCATTCGGCGATCAGCCGCTAAGGTGCCTTCTTTCTTAGCGTTACCGGGGTATGGGGAATGACCGAGACGACGACGCCCGCGGGCGTGCAGGCCTTCTACGACCAGGTCACCAACGTCAGCGACTTCATCTGGGGTGGCACCTGGAACGGCGAAGCCGTCCTGCCTTTCCCTCCCATGGTGATCGTGCTGCTGGGCGTCGGGGCCTGGATCATGATCGGCCTGCGCTTCTACCCGATCCTGAAACTGGGCGAGGCGTTCGCGGGTCTGTTCAAGAAAGGTGATGGCGGCAAGGGTGAGATCTCGCCCTTCGCGGCCCTGTCGACCGCCCTGTCAGGCCAGGTCGGCACCGGCAATCTGGCGGGCGTGGCGACCGCCATCACCCTGGGCGGACCCGGGGCCCTGTTCTGGATGTGGATCACCGCCCTGTTCGGCATGGCCCTGGCCTTCGCCGAGGGGTCGCTGGCGATCCGCTTCCGCGAGCAGCGTGCCGATGGCACCTACCAGGGCGGGCCCATGTCCTACATCCGCATGGGGCTGGGCAAGAAATGGGGCTGGCTCGCCATCCTGTTTTGCCTCGGCACCCTGTTCTCGTCGGTGGCGACGGGCAACATGATCCAGTCCAACTCGATCGCGGACTCCATCACCAGCCTGGCCCCCGTGCCGGAATGGGGCGCGGGTCTGATCGTGGCGGCGGCCGTCTTCATCGTCATCATCGGCGGCATCAAGTCGATCGGCAATCTGGCCGAGAAGATCGTGCCCTTCATGGCCATCACCTATCTGCTGCTCGGATTCGCTGCCCTCATCCTGAACATCGAGGACCTGCCGGCCTCGTTTGCCCTGATCTTCGACAGCGCCTTCAACGGCGCGGCGGCGACAGGGGGCTTCCTGGGCGCCGGCGTGATGATGGCGATCCGGGCTGGCGTGGCGCGCGGCCTGTTCTCCAACGAGGCGGGCCAGGGCTCGACCCCCATGGCCCACGCCGTGGCCCAGACCGACGATCCCGCGCGTCAGGGTCGCTTCGCCATGATGGGCACCTTCATCGACACCATGATCATCTGCACCATGACGGGGCTGGTCATGCTGACGGTGCAGGGCAGCTTCCCGGCGGCGGGCGGCACGGTCGAGCACGTCTGGAACTCGGACCTGCGCGGATTCGACATGACGCTGGCGGCCTATTCCGCCGTCTTCCCGCAGATCCTGTTCGGGACGACGACGCTGGGCGGACTGGTCACCTCGGCCTGCCTGATCATGTTCGTGTTCACGACGCTTCTGACCTGGAGCTACTACGGCGAGCGGGCGGCGACGCACCTGTTCGGCCAGAAGGTCGCCATTCCGTGGCGACTGCTGTGGGTCGGCATGATCTTCGTGGGCTCGTTCCAGCAGATCGAGTTCGTCTGGCGCATGGGCGACATCGCCAACGCGGCCATGGCCCTGCCCAACCTGATCGCGCTCGCGGCCCTGTCGGCGGTGGTCTTCGCCCTCGCGCGGGGCGACAAGACGGCGGGCCGGACGCACGACTGAGGCCGGTATTCGGGACTGTTTGGACGCCGGGGCCTTGGCTTGGGGGCCCCGGTGCCTAGATAGGGACGACCTTCCACCGTCCATCCCCGGAGTCTCCCATGGCCTTCACCCTGCCGCCCCTGCCCTATGCCTATGACGCGCTGGAACCGGCCATCGACAAGGAGACGATGACCTTCCACCACGACAAGCACCACCAGACCTACGTCGACAATCTGAACAAGGCGGTGGACGCCGACGCGTCGCTTCAGGGCAAGTCGCTGGAAGAGCTGTTCGCCTCGATCTCCAAGGCCCCTAAGGCGGTCCGCAACAACGGCGGCGGCCACTGGAACCACGCCCTGTTCTGGGAGCTGCTGGCTCCGGCCGGGCAGGGCGGCCAGCCGTCGGCTGAGCTGTCGGCCGCGATCGACCGCGATCTGGGCGGGCTTGAGAAGTTCAAGGAGGCGTTCAACGCCGCCGGAGCTGGCCAGTTCGGCTCGGGCTGGGCCTGGCTGATCGTTCAGGACGGCAAGCTGAAGGTCACCTCGACCCCGAACCAGGACAACCCGCTGATGGACGTCGCCGAGGAGAAGGGCGCGGTCGTGCTGGGCGCCGATGTCTGGGAGCACGCCTATTATCTGAAGTACCAGAACCGCCGGGCCGACTATCTGAAGGCCTTCTGGGAGGTGGTGAACTGGAACAAGGCCAACGCCCTCTTCGCCGCCGCCACGGCCTGATCGTCTGACATCCCGGGGCGGGTCGTCGCGAAAGCTTCACGATCCGCCCCACTGGCGCCCGCACCGGTCGCGCCTATGTGACCTTGGCCATTCCGAACCGCCGAGGTCGTCCATGTCCCCCACATTCAAGATTTCCGCCGCCGCCCTTCTGCTGTCCGGTGTGCTCGCCGCCGCCGCCTGCACCCCGCCCGCCGAGACCACCGAGCCCGCCTCGGCCGAGACCCCTGCGGCCAATCCCGATGTGACCCGTTTCAACGTCGGCTCGCTGGAACTCATCGCCCTGCGCGACGGGGGCATGACGGGCGTGCCGAACGACAACTCCGTCCTGGCCGTGGACCGCACGCCGGAAGAGGTGGCCGCCGTCCTGACGGCCGCGGGCCTGCCGGGCGACAGCTTCGACCTGTCGATTCAGCCGCTTCTGGTCCGTGACGGAGAGCGTCTGGTTCTGATCGACGCCGGTGGCGGGGCCTCGATGGGGGCCAACGCGGGCAAGCTCGTCGCCTCGCTTCAGGCCGCCGGCGTGACCCCCGACCAGATCACCGACGTCCTGATTTCGCATGGCCACGGCGACCACGTGGCGGGGCTGGCTGATGCTTCGGGAGCCCTGACATTCCCCAACGCCACGATCCGCCTGACCGCCAATGAATGGACGGCGATCCAGGCCAATGCCCAGTCGGCCGACCTGGTGACCGCCATCACGCCCAAGGTCGAGACCTTCGCCCCGGGTGCCCAGATCACGCCCGGCATCAAGGCCTATGCCATCGACGGCCATACGCCCGGCCACACCGGCTATGAGATCGCCTCGGGCGACGAGCGGCTGCTCTACATCGGCGACGCCATGCACCACCATGTGATCTCGGTGCAGCAGCCGACCTGGACCATCGCCTTCGACGGCGATGAGGCCACCGCCGAGGCCAGCCGCCAGGCCCTGCTCAGCCGCGCGGCGTCGGAGAACCTGCTGGTTTACGCCGTCCACTTCCCCTATCCCGGCATCGGCCGCATCCAGCGCCGCGAGGACACCTTCGTCTGGGTGCCCGAGACGCCGGCGTCCTGAACGGCCTGACGGCTTGACCTGAAGGGGGCGGGCCGTCATAAGGCCCGCTTTCCCGCGCCGGGCCCTGTCCGTCGCGCGAAATCACTACGGACGATGCGTGTACCGCCGTTGAGATCGTCCCTCCATCTGGGGAGGGACCGGGCCGCATCATTTTGAAGAGACCAGAATGTCCAAGCGCCACAGCGCCAAGTACAAGATCGACCGGGCCATGGGTGAAAACCTGTGGGGTCGCTCCAAGTCCCCCGTCAACAAGCGCAGCTACGGCCCCGGCCAGCACGGCCAGCGTCGCAAGTCGAAAGTCTCGGACTTCGGCCTGCAGCTGAAGGCCAAGCAGAAGCTGAAGGGCTACTACGGCAACATCACCGAAAAGCAGTTCTCGGCCATCTACGACGAGGCTACCCGCCGCAAGGGCAACGCCTCGGAGAACCTGATCGGTCTGCTGGAGTCGCGCCTGGACGCCATCGTCTATCGCGCCAAGTTCGTCCCGACCGTCTGGGCCGCCCGCCAGTTCGTCAGCCACGGCCACGTGACCGTCGACGGCAAGAAGGTCGACATCGGCTCCTACCGCGTGAAGCCGGGCCAGGTGATCGAGGTCAAGGAAAAGTCGCGCAACATGGCTCTGGTGCTCGAAGCCCAGCAGTCGTCCGAGCGTGACGTGCCCGACTACCTCGAGCTGGGCGACCGCGGCTTCTCGGTCCGCTACGTCCGCGTGCCGGAATTGGCCGATGTGCCCTATCCGGTGAAGATGGAGCCGAACCTGATCGTGGAATACTACAGCTCGTAAGGGCGCTTCCGCTCGGAACACGGTACTTCGTGGCTTGAGCCCAAGATTGAAGAAGGCCCCGGAGCGATCCGGGGCCTTTTTCGTTTTGCGGCTCCTGGCAGTGGACCTTCGGGATGTCCGTTGTGGGTGGAAAGCGGACGCTACCGCGTGCGATAACGGCGCCACGCCCTAGATTTTGGCGAACGTGTTGATTGGCTCCCGATGGAAACGATAGCGTTCATTGCGGCGGTGCTGATCCTTAGCACCGGGACGCTCTACGCCATCAGGCGACGTGTGATGAGCGCGGCAGAACCGGTCCAGTCAAAATGGTGGGACTGGATCGGAAACATCGCATGCGCTCTCGTCGGACTTGGCGTAGCCGTTGGGTTGTTCGCCATCAGAATGGTCTGGGATGAAGAGGCTCGCCGGGCTCTGCTTGTGGTCGCCGCCTTGCTCATCGCTATCAGCGTCACGGCCTTCGCTTTCGAGCGGTTATCGAGGCGCTGATGCTTGGCAGTAATGTCCACTATGGCTCGACAGCTGCCAATCCCGGCCTGCCGAAAACCCGCTCCCAACCAACGAAGGCAAACCAAGGTTACGGGAAGTTCACTTGGCGTGGGGCGTCAAGGACGTTTTACATGGCGGGTGAACGGAGGCCCCCATGGATCGCAGACAACTTCTCCTCACCGGCGCGGCCCTCGGCCTGACGCCGGGCCTGGCTCTCGCGCAGGACGCCAGCCCGCAATGGCTCAAGCTGCCGACCGAGCCCTATCGCGGCAAGCAGGATGACGTGGTCTTCGTCGATCCCATGACCGGCTGGTACGGCAACGGCGCGGGCAAGCTGTTCAAGACCACGGATGGCGGCCAGACCTGGACGAAGCAGCTGGACCGGCCGGGCACCTTCGTGCGGGCGCTGGGCTTCGTCGACGCCGACCTCGGTTTCCTCGGCAATATCGGGCCGGACTACTTCCCGGGCGTGACCGACACCACGCCGCTCTATCGCACCCGCGATGGTGGGACGACGTGGGAGGCGATCACGATCGAGGGCCCGGCCATCACGGGCATCTGCGCCATCGATGTGCTCAAGACCCAGTTCATCAACGCCGGCGTCCTCGGGAACCGCGTCACGGTCCGGGCCGGAGGACGGGTGGGCGGGCCGGCGCTGCTGGCCACGTCGCGGGACGGCGGCGAGACCTGGACGTCGGAAGACCTGTCGGCCCTGACCGCGATGATCCTGGATGTCCATTTTGTCGACGAGCGGATCGGCTTCATCTGCGGCGCGACCGACACCGACGTGGCCCAGTCCCGCGCCCTGATCCTGAGGACCGGCGATGGCGGCCGCAGCTGGAGCCGGGTCTATGAGGGCAGCCGTCCGTTCGAACTGACCTGGAAGATGAGCTTCCCGAGCGAGACGACGGGCTACGTCACGGTCCAGAGCTACAACCCCGACACCACGGTGTCGGCCCGCGTGTTCGCCAAGACGACGGACGGCGGCCTGACCTGGTCCGAGATGCCCTTGATCGACAATGCGGCGGTGCGCGCGTTCGGCATCGGCTTCCTGGACGAGAACCAGGGCTGGATCGGCGCCGTGCCGAACGGCTTCGAGACCCGCGACGGCGGCGCGACCTGGACGCCGGTCCAGATGGGCAATGCGGTGAACAAGGTGCGGGTGATGCGCCACGCGGGCGGGGTCGCCGTGTTCGGCATCGGGGTGGAGCTGCACCGGCTCGACCTGCCCGGCTGAGATTACAAAGATATCAGATGCGGACCGGGCCGAATTGGGTGATCATTCGGTCTCTGGCTGTTACGGGATCGGGCGCATGTCCACCCTCCGCACACTCTGCATCGTCGCCGTCGCGGTGCTCGGCGCGTCCGGGTGCGCCCTGCTGCCGTTCGGGCGGGAATACGCGGTGGTGCGCGCCATGCCTGGCCAGCTGGAGCCGATCCACGCGGCCGCCATCACGCGCGACCTGGCGGTCTTCTGGGTCAGCTCGAACGGCTGCACCGACAAGGACGACCTGACGCCGGTCGTCGAACGCGCCCGCGATGGCTCCACCATCACGCTTCGACGCATCGATGAGGACACCTGCGACCAGCCCATGGCCGAGGGGATCGAGATCATCTGGTCGTTCGAGGAACTGGGCCTTGCGCCCGGCGAGCGGGTTCGCGTCAACAATCCCTACCAGTTGCCACCGTCGATCTAGGCGGGATTGCTGGCGCTCAGCGGCGGGTTCTGGACCGCTGTCAGCTGGCTGTGGATCACCGACACCCGTGTGCCCGGATGCTGGTCCTCGACCTGGATCCGCGCGTGCAGCTGACGCGCCAGGGCCTCGACGATGCTGGTGCCCAGGCCTGGCGTCGCGCTGGCGGCGTCCTTGGGCATGCCGACCCCGTCGTCAGCGACGGTCAGCGTCCAGTTGGCACCGTGGCTCTCATAGCCGACCCGGATCGTCCCGTTCCGTCCGCCGGGGAAGGCGTGCTTCAGCGCGTTGATGACCAGCTCGGTCACCACCAGGCCCAGGCTGACGGAGACATCGGCGTCGGCGGCACTGTCGTCGGCCTCGACGGTCAGCGTCAGGCGCTCGGGATCGTGGATCATGGAGGCGGCGATGCTCTTGCACAGCTGGGTGAAGTAGGGTGCCAGCTCGACCTCGCCCAGACGCGACGCGGCCAGCTGCTGCTGCAGAGCAGCGACCGACATCACCCGGCTGTGGGCGTCCTTCAGATGCAGGCGGGCCTCGTCGGACTGGACCTTACGCGCGCTCTGCAGGATGACGCTGGCGATGATCTGCAGGCTGTTGGCGACGCGGTGCTGCAGCTCCTGCAGCAGGATGCCCTTCTCGCGCAGAAGGTCGTCGCGCAGCTGGTCCTCGGCGCGGGCGTCGGTCACGTCGTCGATCGTCACGAGAAGGCGGACAGGCTGATCGGATGACGCATAGGCCAGACGCTGTGCGTTGATGACCAGGCAGCGAACGCCCTGACGCGGACCCTTCAGGTCCATTTCATACGCCGCGATGTCGGCGTCGCCGCCCGCCGTGGCTTCCAGCAGGATCTGCAGCTGAGGCTTGTTCCACTCACCCGTGCCGATCTCGCCAAGATAGCGGCCGACGATCCGATCGGGATCGATGTCGAACGTCCGGCAGAACGACGCGCTGGCGGCGACGATCTTGAGCGACTGATCCAGCAGCAGAAGGGGCGGTTTCGATGAGCCCACGACGGCCAGCGCCAGGCTGAGGGGACCATCGGGATGCAGTGGTGGATGGGCAGCCATGGCTGGCCCTCCAGGGTGATCCGGAGGCTCGCGGAGCGAAAGCCGTTCCCGGTATTCTTTTCGATGCAGGGTCGGTTGTCCCGGAGCGTCCGGACGACAACGCTGCAGTCTAGCACAAAGCCGCGAATGGAATGAGTCCTTTCGGACCGGCCTTTCAGCGCCGCTCGAACGTCGGCAGCATGTCGGTCGGGATGCGCGTCGGCCGCATGGTGCGCGGCTCGATCAGGCACCATTCGGAGATCCCTTGCGCGCATAGCCGGCCCTCGCCGTCCTCGATGCGGACATAGCGGGCGAAGCGCGGACCCTGCGGCTCGCCGACCCAGGTGCGGGCGACCGCGACCGAGTCCGGCATCAGGGCGCGCAGGTAGTCGATCTCGTGACGCAGGGCGACCCAGGACCATTTCGCCCGGGTCTCGGCGTCGAATCGCGCGTTCCAGTGGGCGGTGCCGGCGTCCTGCAGCCAGCCGACATAGACCACATTGTTCACATGGCCGTTGTCGTCGATGTGTTCGGGTCGAATGACGAGCGGCAGCTCGAAGACCTCGCGGTCCGGGCGCGGCTCCAGCGTCTTTCGGGCCATGCGCGTCAGGCCTGGCTGGTCGTCACGCCCTTTTCGGCCATGAGGGCCTGCAGCTCACCGGCCTGGAACATCTCGCGCACGATATCCGAACCGCCGACGAACTCGCCCTTCACATACAGCTGGGGAATGGTCGGCCAGTCGGTGAAGGTCTTGATGCCGTCCCGCAGGCCGTCGTCCTGAAGCACGTCCACCCCGACGAATTCGACGCCGACATGATCCAGAATCTGCACCGCCAGCGAGGAAAAGCCGCAGCGCGGCGCGTCCGGCGTGCCCTTCATGAACAGGACAACCGGGTGCTCGGCGATCGCCTGGGCGATGAAGGCGTGGATCGGATCGGCGGGAGTTTCGACAGCGGTATCGGTCACGGGGACGCCTTTCGTGTGCGGCCGTCAGCTAGGCACCATGACGATGCGGGTCAAGGTCGCGGCCGATCACGGCCCCGCGAGTCCGGCAGGGGATCAGGCCGCCACGCGGGCCATTTCGATCTGCGCTGAGAGGCCCGGAGGCATGTCGCGCTCAGGCACCGCGGCGAGGACGGCGAGCCGGTCGACATCGCCGGCGCGGACCAGAACGCTCGCGACGCTGGGGTCGGTCATGGCGTGCGCCAGACAGATCGCCTCCGCTGTCCAGTTCGGCGTGCGGTGCAGGAAGGCGAAAGTGCCCGCGCCCGCCAGAGGATCGTCCTTGGGGCGCTCGGGCTTGGGCGCACCGAAGCCGAACAGGCCCTTCCGCGTCGGCGGCTGATGAACCGTTGCCGCCTTCTTCTCGGTGTTCAGGGCCTCGGGGAAGTAGTCATAGGCCAGGATGACCATGTCCTGCTCGCGAGCGGCGCGCATGCGACTGCGGATGCGCCAGTCGACATTGACGTGGAACGGCGTGGCCAGGACGTCGAAGGCGCCGGTCGAGACATAGGCGTCCATCACCTCGCCCTCGCCGGAGACGCCCAGGTATCGTACGCGTTCGGTGGCCCGCAGCGCCTTGAGCGCGTTCAGCGAGCTCTGCGACAGCTCGTGCTCGCCGGGTTCGTCCAGGATGGCCAGGTCGAACCAGCCCAGTCCCGAGACGTGCAGGCAGCGGTCGATCGCCCCGGTCATGCCCTCGGCCGAGAAGTCGCGCGCCGATCCCTTGCGGCCGTCGCCGGCGCCCAGGTGAAGGCTGATGTTCAGCAGCTTCCGGTCCACGTTGGCGACCGCATGGCCCAGCACCTCGGCCAGCACCGGGTCGGCGCTCTCCAGGCTGTAGGCGTTGATGCCGGCTTCCAGCGCCGCATAGATCAGGCCGTGGGCGGCTTCCTCGCCGCGCGTCAGGGCGCCCAGGCCCAGGCTCAGCGTCAGGCTGGACACGGCACCCCCGGAGGCGCCGAAGGGGCGATACCGCATCGTCAGTCTCCCTTGCTGGGTGCGGAGGTTTCGAGCGCCAGGGCATGCAGCTCCCCGCCCATGCGGCCCTTGAGCGCGGCGTAGACCAGCTGGTGTTGTCTGACCCGCGACAGGCCCTCGAAGGCCGTCGATACGATGCGCGCGCGATAGTGGTCGCCGTCGCCCGCCAGGTCGTCGATCGCGATCTCGGCGTCGGGGAAGGCCTCGGCCAGGCAGGCGTGCAGCGCTTCGACGGGCATGGGCATGGGAGGGTGCGTCTCCGCGAGGTTCGCGCCGATCATGTCCGGTAAACCTTAATGGGGCGCTACGGCCGTCAGGGCGCAACCGAAGCGCCGGACCGGCGTTGTCAGCGAAGGTTCCACAGCTTGACCGGGGGTTTCCCATGCGCGTTCGTCTGCCGTCCATCATCGCCGTGTCCGCCATCGCCGCCCTGTCGCTGGGCGTCGTCGCCTGCACCGAGGCCGAGCAGGACCAGACCGCCGCCGAGGCGGACGCCGCCGGCGACAATGCCGAGGCCGCCGCCGCCGAAGCGGGGCAGGAGCTTCAGGAAGGTGCCGCCGCCGCCGGCGAGGTGCTGGAAGCCGGAGCCATGAAGGCGGCCCAGGCCGTGGAAGAGGGCGCGGGGAACCTGGCCGACAGGCTCGAGGAAAATCAGGCCGAGGCCGCCGCCGAGGGCCGCCCCGGCGCGACCCCGCCGGCCTGATCCTGAGTGCGATCAGCCCTCGGTCGGTCTCGTCATGCGGTCACTTGTCTCTGACGGCCGACGCGCTCGACCGATCCGAGCCAAGCAGGATGACAAGGGCCGCATTGCCCAACGCGCCTATGCCGGCAAACGCCGCCAGACGGGCCAGCATGTCCAGGGGCGCCGCAACGACCGCGTCAACGAGATCATACGGTGAAATGAAGGCCACAAGGGTGGCCAGACCCGCGACGAGCACAGCACCCTGACCTGCGCCTCGGGCGATACCGGTGAGCGATGACATAGCGACCTCTCCGCTTTTCGGGACGAAGACGATGGGTCGACCGACCCTCGCGATCAAGTCCTCTCACGTGCCTTCCGCCAGGACCGCGTCGATCAGGGCGCGGGCCTCGGTGCTGTTCCAGTTCGCCTCGCCCGAGAAGGCCGCGTGGATGCGTCCCTGACGGTCCAGCAGGATCGTCTGGGGCATCTTTCCCCGGCCCGGAAACTCGAACGGCAGCTGGAAGCGCGTGTCCGAATAGAAGGGCAGGGGCTCGTGCACGTCGATGAAGGAGCGGGCGTCGGCCACGGCGTCGGCGCCCGTGTCGACGTTGATCGGCAGCACGACCAGGTCTCCGTCCGGATAGGCCGAGGCCAGGGCGGCGATGGTCGGCATCTCGGTGCGGCACGGCGCGCACCACATGGCCCAGAGGTTCACCAGAACGACCTTGCCCCGGAAATCCTCGAACCGGACCTCGGCGCCCTCGCGGTCGCGGAAGACGTAGACGGGCGCGGTTTCGAGCACGGCGGGGGTCTCCAGCCGGGCCAGAGGGCCCGTGGCGAAGCGGGCCAGCTCGCTTCTCGCTACCGGTCCGGCCTCGACCGGCTCAGCGCCTTTGAAAGGACCGGCACGCATGGCGTATAGGGTGCCCACCGTGCCCCCGGCGATCACCGCCAAGGCCAGCGCCCCGATCAGAACGCCTTTCCCGGACCCGCCCATGCCTGACTCCAATCCTCCGGCCCCTGCGCCGTCGTCGGGCCAGACCCTATGGGGCGGGCGCTTTTCCGCCAAGCCCGCCGAGATCATGCAGGCGATCAATGTCTCCATCGGCGTGGATCAACGCCTGTGGGCGCAGGATCTGCGCGGCTCGCGGGCCCATTGCCGCATGCTGATGGCGCAGGGGATCGTCGGGGCCGAGGACGGGGCGGCGATCCTGTCGGGGCTGGACACCATCCAGGCCGAGATCGAGGCCGGGACCTTCCCCTTCCGCGACGAGTATGAGGACATCCACCTGAACGTCGAGGCGCGGCTGTCCGAACTGATCGGCGAGCCGTCGGGGCGTCTGCACACGGCCCGCAGCCGCAACGACCAGGTCGCCGTGGATTTCCGTTTGTGGGTGCGCGATGCCTGCGACCGGACGGGCGAGCAGCTGAAGGCGCTGCAGTCTGCCTTGTTGGCCCGCGCCGAACAGCACGCGGGCGACCTGATGCCGGGCTTCACCCATCTGCAGACCGCCCAGCCGGTGACGCTGGGCCATCACCTGATGGCCTATGTCGAGATGTTCGGCCGCGACGCCGGGCGTTTCGCCGACGCCCGGGCCCGCATGAACGAGAGCCCGCTGGGGGCGGCGGCCTTGGCCGGGTCTCCCTTCCCGATCGATCGACATGCGACGGCCAAGGACCTCGGGTTCGACCGGCCGATGGGCAACAGTCTGGACGCGGTTTCGGACCGGGACTTCGCGCTGGAGACCCTGGCGGCGGCCTCGATCACGGCCGGGCATCTGTCGCGGCTGGCCGAGGAGATCGTGGTGTGGATGACGCCGATGTTCGGCTTCGTCACCCTGCCGGACGACCTGACGACCGGCTCGTCGATCATGCCGCAGAAGCGGAACCCGGACGCGGCCGAGCTGGTCCGGGCCAAGACGGGGCGGATCATGGGGGCCTTCGTCGCCCTGTCGACCGTGATGAAGGGCCTGCCGCTGGCCTATTCCAAGGACATGCAGGAGGACAAGCCGCCGGTGTTCGAGGCCATGGACGCGCTGGATCTGGCACTGACCGCCATGACGGCGATGGTGGCGGCGCTGCGACCCAACACCGCCCGCATGGCGGAAGCCGCGGGCTGGGGCTATTCCACGGCGACGGACCTCGCCGACTGGCTGGTGCGGGAGGCCGGGCTGCCGTTCCGTCAGGCGCACCATGTGACCGGGGCGGCGGTGAAGCGGGCGGAGGCCTTGGGCGTGGGTCTGGAGCAACTGCCGCTCGCCGAATTGCAGGCGCTGAACCCCCGCGTCACCGAGGATGTTTACAAGGTGCTCAGCCCTGAGGCTTCCTGCGCCAGCCGCCAGAGCTTTGGGGGAACCGCGCCGGAACAGGTCCGCGCGCGCATCGCCGACTGGAAGGCCCGTCTCGCGTGAAGGATCAAGCCATGAAGACCCTCCCTGTCCTGGGCGCCGTCGCCCTCGCCCTCGCGTTGTCGGCCTGCGGCCGCATGGCCGATCTGGAAGCGCCGGCGCCGCGCGAGACCGAACGCGCCCCGCGCGACGCCAACGCGCGGCCGATCATCGATCCGGCGACCGTCAACCGCCCCTCCAGCCAGGTTGGCATCGACGGCGGCCCGTCCAATCCCTTCGGCTCCACGGCCGCCGGGCGGGAGCCGCAGTAACTCAATCCTCCCCCGGAGCGCAGCGAACGGGGG
>NZ_LJHU01000016.1 GCF_001295975.1 Brevundimonas sp. AAP58
CCTGCCGATCCACGAGCCGACCGGCTCGATGGTGGTCGACATCGGCGGCGGCACCACCGAGGTGGCCGTGCTGTCGCTGTCGGGCATCGTCTATTCGCGCTCGGTCCGCGTCGGCGGCGACAAGATGGACGACAGCATCATCAGCTACATGCGTCGGAACCATAACCTCCTGATCGGCGAAACCACGGCCGAGCGCATCAAGAAGGACATCGGCACCGCCCGCATCCCCGCCGACGGCGAGGGCCTGTCGATCGAGGTCAAGGGCCGCGACCTGATGCAGGGCGTGCCGCGCGAGGTCCGCATCTCCGAACGCCAGGCCGCTGAAGCCCTGGCCGAGCCGGTGTCGCAGATCATCGACGCCGTGAAGGTGGCCCTGGAAGCCACGCCACCGGAACTGGCCGCCGACATCGCCGACAAGGGTATCATGCTGACGGGCGGCGGCGCTCTGCTGCGCGGCCTGGACGCCGAAATCCGCGATCACACCGGCCTGCCGGTCTCGGTCGCCGACGATCCGCTGTCATGCGTCGCCATCGGCTGCGGCCGCGTTCTGGAGCATCCGCGCTGGATGAAGGGCGTGCTCGACTCCGCGCTATGATCGGGGGCTGCCACGGGGCTGCAAATCCCCGTGATTGCAGCGAATTCGCCGGTTCCAATCTGGCCCGCTATTTGCGATAGGCTGCCCACAGCGGCGGGAGGCGTCCCGCTGATTCTGACCTCTTTTGGAAGGCAAGGCCGTGGCGTTCCGCGACGGACCGTTCGATCAGCTCAAGGTGCCGCTGGCCTGGACCGCCGCGGTCGCGGTGATCGTCGCCCTGATCGCATCTATCCTCATGATCCTTGCCGATCGCCGTAATGACGGCGGCGCGCACGGCTACGGGCCTGTCCGCGCCGGCGTGGACACCGTGCTGGCCCCCATCGGTGGCGTGCTCGCGGCCCCGGTACGCTGGGCCGGCAGCGCCTCGGATTATATTGGGGGCTACTTCAACGCTGTGTCCGACAACCGTCGTCTGCGCCGTCAGGTGGCCGAGCTGGAACCCTGGCGCGACCAGGCCATCGCTCTGAAGAACGTCAACGCCCGATATGAGGCCATGCTGCGCCTGCGCACCGAGCCGCCTGTCGCAATGGCCACGGCCCGGTCCGTCTCGGAATCGCGCGGCCCCTTCGCCAATGCCCGTTTGCTGGACGCCGGCTCGAGCAAGGGCGTCCGGATCGGGAATCCGGTGATCAATGAGCACGGCCTGGTCGGTCGCATCGTCGGCACTACCGGTGGCGTCAGCCGGATGCTCCTGGTCACCGACGTAGCCAGCCGCGTGCCTGTGCTGGTCGACCGCACGGACGCCCGCGCCATCCTGACTGGTGACGGCTCTGGCAATCCACGTCTTGAGTTCGTGCGCGGCGTGGGCTCGATCCAGGCCGGCGATCGTATCCTGACGTCGGGCGACGGCGGCGGCGTCCCGCGCGGCGTGCCGATCGGGGTGGCGGCACGTGGCATCGACGGCACCTGGCGGGTCAAGCTGTTCAGTGACCGGGGGGCCATCGACTATGTCCGTATCATGCTGTTCGAGGACTTCGGCCAGCTCGTCGATCCGGACGCGCTGAACGCTCCACCGCTGGCCGGACTGGCGACGGCTCCCGCGCCTGACGCCGCCCAGACCGCCGCGATCGGCGATGCCGCCGCCCGCCGCGCACGCCAGACTTCGCCGGCCCCGGCTCCGGCCACAGCCCCGGCCGCAGGGGCGGTGGAGTGAGGCGGCCCGTCGCGGTTCGGGTGGTCGGCTCATTCGAGCTGGTGTTCCGACCGGCTCTGATCGCGATCGCCCTGACTATCGTTCTGGCCACCCCAGTGAAGTTATTCGGACTGACTCTGCCCGAGCCGGTCATACCGCTGGTCCTGGCCTTCGCCTGGCCCCTGATCCGCCCGTCGATGCTGGCTCCGGCCGTCCTGTTCGTGCTGGGCCTTTTCCTCGACATCTTTTGGGGCGGCACGCTTGGCATGTGGCCGCTCGCCCTTCTGACAGTCTATGCCGTGGTGCTGGGTTCGCGGAACCTCCTCGCCGGCCAGGAAACCCGGGTGCTGTTCGTCTGGTATGCGATCTGTACCACGCTCGCCTTCTTCCTGGCCTATCTGATCGTCAGTTTCGACGCCGGGCACCCGCCCAGCCTGCTGGCCCTGCTCTTGCAGGTCCTGCCAACGCTTCTTTTGTTTCCTGTGGCCGACTGGATGGTCCAGTGGTTCGACGATGGTGATGTGCGCTTCCGATGATCCTTCTTCGCCAAGGCTTCGAAGGACAGGTCCTTCCCTGTAACTCGCACCGCGCGGGGGCGAAGCCCTGCGAAGCTCCTGCAAGGAGCGAAGCAGGGTGAGCAGCGAGCCGTCCATCTTCTTTTCTGACGTCAACGAGCGGCAGGGCTCGTTCCTCCGGCGCACCTTCGTGGTCGGCGGGCTGACTGCCATCGGCGTGACGGCGCTGACGGTGCGCCTCGCCCAGCTCCAGGTCGTCCAGGCTCAGGAGTATGCGACGCTCGCCAGCCAGAACCAGTTCAACTTCCGCATGGTGCCGCCGCCGCGCGGGCGCATCCTGGACCGGAACGGCGTCGTCATCGCCGGCAACCGACCCAGCTTCCGCGTCCTGGTCGTTCGCGACGAGACCAAGGATCTGGACCAGACGCTCGACCTTCTCGGCCAGCTCTTGCCCGACACGGTGGACCGCCGCCGCTCCATCATCCGCGATGTGAACGCTGCGCCGCGTTTCGCGCCCGTCCCGGTCAAGACCGACCTGACCTGGGAAGAGTTCGCCCGCGTCAACCTCTATGCCAATGAGCTGCCGGGCGTCATGGCCGACATGAACGAAGCCCGCTACTATCCCTTCGGGGGGGCGTTCGCCCATGTCGTTGGCTACGTCGCCAAGCCGTCGGATCGCGACGTCCAGGCGTATCGTGATCGAAATGAGGAGGTGCCCCAGCTCCTCTACAATCCAGGCTTCCGCATCGGCCGGACGGGCGTCGAGAAGGCGCTGGAGACAGACCTGCGCGGCGTGGAGGGCGGCAACCGCGTGGAGGTCGATGCGCGCGGTCGCGTGGTGGCCGAAGATGTTGGCGGATCGCGCCCGGCGGTTCCCGGCAAGGACGTGGTGCTGACGCTGGACGCCGATGTCCAGAACCGCGCGCTCGAGGTCTTCGGCGAGGAGTCTGGCGGCGCGGTCGTGATGGATGTCCGCAACGGCGACATCCTGTGCATGGTCTCGGCACCGTCGTTCGATCCGAACCTTTTCGTCAACGGCATCCCCAGTTCGATGTATCGGCCGCTGGCGGATTATGAGCGTCGGCCTCTTCTGGACAAGGCGATCTATGGCACCTTCGCCCCTGGCTCGACCTTCAAGCCAGTCGTCGGGCTGGCTGCGCTGAAGCGTGGCGCTGATCCGGAACGCCGGATCGTCTGCAACGGCGGTTACTACCTGGGTCGCCGCTTCGCCTGTCACGCCACCCACGGCTCGCAGAATATGCGCGAGGCGATCAAGAACTCCTGCAACGTCTACTTCATGACGCTCGGTGTCGAGATGGGTCCTGATGCCATCGCCGAGGCCGCTCGCGATATGGGCTTCGGCCAGGCGTTTGATATCGGCATCGACGGCCAGCGCCAGGGACTTGTGCCGGATCGCGACTGGCGTCGTCGTAACCCGGTACGAGGCGACCCCATGTGGTATCCGGGCGAAACCCCCAGCTACAGCATCGGCCAGGGGGCCCTGACCGCCAACGCGCTCCAGCTCGCCACCTTTACCGCGCGTCTGGCCAATGGCCGCAAGGCGGTCATGCCGCGCCTCATCAAGAGTATCGACGGGGTCGCCCAGGACCGAGGCCGCGGATTCGCCGACCTGCCCTACGATCCCGCCTATCTGCAAATCCTGCGCGAGGGCATGGAGATGGTGACCGACGTCGGCGGTACGGGCTTCAGGAACAGCCAGCTGGGCCTCGGCGCCGTGCGCATGGCTGGCAAGACCGGCACGGCCCAGTCCCGCAACTATGGCTCGGGCTCCCGCAAGGGCGCGGGGCGGCCGTGGAACCAGAAGGACCACAACCTCTTCATCGCCTACGCCCCCATCGACAATCCTCGCTACGCCGTTTCGGTGATCGTTCAGCACGGGGGGATGGGCGGCGGCACCGCCGGCGCGCCGCGCGCGCG
Organism: Brevundimonas sp. AAP58; assembly: GCF_001295975.1. Taxonomy (GTDB): domain Bacteria; phylum Pseudomonadota; class Alphaproteobacteria; order Caulobacterales; family Caulobacteraceae; genus Brevundimonas. The sequence goes on from NZ_LJHU01000016.1 coordinate 4,181, forward strand.
TGAGATCATGAAGGTGGTCTTGCTGAAGGACGACGAGATCCGTGCGCGGATCGAGCGCGAAGGCTTCGCCGAGACGCCTGACGACCCGGGGGCCCACGAGTCTGACAGCCTGGTTCAGAACGCCGCGCCGACGCAGGCTGCTGCGTCCCCCCAGCCCGCTGCCGAGCCGGCAGGCCCAAGGCCCTATCTGCCGGAAGAGCCGCAATGACCGCCTCGGCTCTGACCCGTCCCGGCGAGCGCGACCGCCTTTCGACCAAGCTGTCGGAGTTGGACTGGAGACTGATCGCCCTTCTGTCCGTGGTGGCGATGACCGGCACAGCGATGCTCTATTCGGTCGCGGGCGGTCAGTGGCAGCCCTGGGCCATCGACCACCTGCTGCGCTTCGGGGTCATGCTGGTCGTCATGATCGGCCTCGCTATGCTGCACCCGAAGTGGTGGTTCCGGGCTGCCTATCCGCTCTACGCTCTCGTCGTGCTCATGGTGCTGATGATCGAGTTCACGCCGTTGGGCTATGAACCCGCCGGTGCCGGTGCCAAGAACTGGCTGAACCTCGGTTTCATCCGCATCCAGCCGGCCGAATTCGTCAAGCTGGGCCTCGTTCTGGCGCTGGCCCGCTGGTACCACGACCATACGGCGCAAGAGGCCCGCTGGTCCTGGAAGCTGATTTTCCCGATCGCCATGATCGGTATACCGTTCCTGTTCGTCGCCAAGCAGCCGGACCTGGGTTCCGCCATGATCATCGGCCTGACCGGTGCTGCGATCATGTTCGTCGCAGGTCTTAGCTGGAGGGTCATCGCGGCAGGCGGTGTGGCGGCACTTGTCACCGTGCCGCCCTTCGTGATGTTCGGCATGCACGAGTATCAGAGGAACCGTGTTCTGACGTTCCTTAGCCCGGAATCTGACCCCTCGGGCACGGGGTACAACATCATCCAGTCCAAGATCGCACTCGGTTCCGGGGGGCTGCTTGGACGGGGCTATGGGCTGGGCAGTCAGAGTCAGCTGGAGTTCCTGCCCGAGCGTGAGACTGACTTCATCTTCTCGACACTGGCGGAGGAGTTCGGCTTCGTCGGCTCCTTCGCGTTGCTGGCCTGCTACATCGCGATCATCCTGATCGCGCTTCGGATCGCGTCCCTGGCGCATAGTCATTTCGCACGGATTTCGGCGGCCGGGATGACGGCTTTCTTCGCCATCTTTGTGCTGATCAACGGGGCCATGGTCATGGGTTTGGCGCCGGTCGTCGGCGTGCCCATGCCGCTGCTGTCCTACGGCGGCTCGTCCATGATGACGATCATGATCGGCTTCGGCTTGGTGCTCTCGACCCGCGTCCACCGCTACGCGGAACTGCCCAAGGGCTACGGCTTGGTCTGAGCCGCCCTACAGCGTCGCGGCCCAGTCCGTGGCGCGCAACAGGCTGTCGACGATGCCTGGCTCTGACGAGGCGTGCCCCGCGTCCGGCACAATGTCCAGCTTCGCCTCCGGCATCGCCCTGTGCAGCGCCCAGGCGCTCGCGAGCGGCGTGACAACGTCGAACCGCCCTTGCGCGATCCACGTCGGGATGTGGCGGATGCGGCCGATGTTCTTCAGCAGCCAGCCTTCCTCGGGGAAGAAGCCGCCGTTGGTGAAGTACCAGTTCTCGATCCTGGCGAAGGCCAGGGCGAACTCGGGCTCGGCGAATTTGTCTGGCCGTGCGGCGGGGCCCTCCACGCTGACGGTCTCGCCTTCCCAGCTGGACCAGGCGACTGCGCAACGCTCGCGTTCGGCCACGTCGTCGCCGATCAGTCGCTTGTAGTAGGCACCCATCAGGTCGTGCCGCTCATCCTCTGGAATCGGCTCCAAGAAACGCTCCCATGCGTCTGGAAAGATCATCGAGGCACCGTCCTGATAGAACCAGTGCAACTCCTTCTTCGTCAGCAGGAAGATGCCGCGCAGGATCAGCGCCTTGACCCGCTCCGGATGGGTGATGGCGTAGGCCAGCGACAGCGTCGACCCCCACGACCCGCCGAACACGGTCCATTTGTCGACGCCACAGCGTTCCCGTAGCCGCTCGATGTCCTCGATCAGGGTCCAGGTGGTGTTGTCCTCCAGCGAGGCGTTCGGCCGCGACCTTCCGCAGCCCCTCTGGTCGAACAGGATGATGCGATAGATCGCAGGGTCGAAGTAGCGCCGCATCGCCGGGTTCACTGCGCCCCCCGGCCCGCCGTGCAGCACCAGCACCGGCTGGCCCTGCGGATTGCCGCATTCCTCGAAGTAGACTTCGTGGACGCTCCCGGTCTGCATCCAGCCGGACGCGAAGGGTTCGAGCTCGGGATAGAGCTCTCGGCGGGGCGTCTCGGTCACAGGGAAGGCCATGAAGTCTCAGAGAATTGCTGCTAAATGATCAGGCGTTGATGGAAGGTGGCCGGAAGGCCGCGAGCGCGACGACGACCCAGCCTGCGATCATCAGGACCCCGCCCACGGGGGCCACAGCGCCCAGTGCCGGCAGTGACGCCAGGCCGATCAGCGACAGGGCCACGCAGAAGATCAGCCCGCCGGCGGCTGCCAGCCAGCCGCCGAGATGCGCCAGTCGCGGCGCGGCCGGCCACAGGGCGCAAACCAGGCCCAGCAGAGCGTGTGTCAACTGGTAGCTCGCACCCGTCGTCAGAAACGTTTTCACCTGCGGCCCGGCACCATGCGCCGCGAAGGCGCCGACGGCGACCGCCATGGTGCCGTTCAACGCGGCGAAGCCTGCGAGCGAGCGATTCCAACTCATTACGCGACCGTAGCCCACACAATCTCCGGCGTCTGCTATCGGATCGACGCATGAGCCCCGCGAGCCGACTGGCGTTGCAATATGTCCTCTTGTTCGCGGCCAACGGCGTCAGCCTGCCGTTCGCCGGCCTGTGGCTGTCGGCCCAGGGTTTCACGGCGGCCCAGATCGGCGGGCTGCTCGCCGCGCCCATGATGGCCCGCCTCGTCACCGGCCCGGTCATCGCGGTCTGGGCCGACGGCTTTAGCCGCCGACGCACGCCCATCGCCTTGCTCGGGGCGGTCGCCTGTGCGGCCTATGTCGTCGCCGGGATGGGGCAGGGGCTCTGGATCCAGGGCGTTGCCTGGTTCGTGGCGGCGACGGCGATGGCGGCGCTGATCCCCCTGACCGACGTGCTCAGCCTCCAGGCCGCGCGCCGCACCGGGTTCGCCTTCGCCTGGCCAAGGGGCTGCGGCTCGGCGGCCTTCGTCATCGCCAACGTCCTGATGGGCGCGGTCCTCAGCGGGGCCTCGGTGGATGGCGTCATCGTCGGCGTCGCGGTCGCTTCGGGCCTGCTCGCCCTGACGGCCGCGACCCTGCTCCCCACGGACGGCGAGGCCGAGCGGGGCCGGGCGCGCGACCGGTTCGCCGGCGTCGGGCGTCTGCTGAAGGATCGCCTGTTCATGACCGCGCTCCTCGCCATCGGGGCGATCCAGGCCACCCACGCCTTCTACTACGGCTTCTCGGCCATCGCCTGGAAGGCGCAGGGCTTAGACGAGCGTGCGACCGGCCTGCTCTGGGCCTTCTCCGTGATCGTGGAGATCGGCTTCATGTGGTGGGTCGAGCCGTGGCGGCGGCGTCGCGGCATCGGTGCCCTGACGATCCTGACGGTCGGGGGCCTGGCGGCGGTCGTGCGCTGGACCGCATTGGCCTTCGCGCCGCCGCTTGCGGTGCTCTGGCCGCTCCAGGCGCTCCATGCCCTGACGTTTGCGGCGACCTATCTCGCCGGGGTCGAGATCATCGAACGCTTGGCGCCGCCCGGCCAGCACACGGCCGCCCAGACGCTGAACTCGGTCATGGCGGCGGGCGTCCTGATCGGTCTGGCGACGCTGGCGGCCGGGCCGCTCTATGGCGCGTTCGGGACGCTCGGTTATCTGTCGATGGCGGCGCTGGCGGGCGTCGGCCTCATCGCCGCCTGGTCTCTCAGGGGGCGGATCAGCTGAGCCGCGCGCGGGGCAGGGGCGACAGGTGCCGTGCCATGGCTGCCGCCGCTGCCTCGACGCCACGTCGGGCCTCTTCGGCCGCCAGGCCGCAGGGCGTGCGCAGCAGTCCGACTGCCACCGCGTCTGCATTGTCCGGCAAGGCGGTCAGCACCCGGTACAAAAGGTAGGACCCGGCGTCATCCTCGCTATCGGATGTCGCCTCGGCGGCGAAGCCTGCGTTGCTTAGCGCCCGCACCATCTCCGACACCGGCGCCGTCGCCCGTGCCACGGCTGGACCGGTCAAGGACAACTTCTTGCCACCGCTCAGCGCGCGGTTCTCCGCTCGCATCTGGATGCGGAATCGATCCGCCTTCTTCGTCCGACCGACCAGCAGCACGGCTCGGCAAGCCTCGTCGTCCATTTCCCCCGTGATGAGTCCAGCCAGCATAGCAGGGTCGTCCGGTCCGACCGGTAGGACCCGCGCATTGATCGTCGCACCCGTCTCGATCGGCCAGAGGTCATCAGCGTCGTCGTACACGCAGACCAGCATGGCGGGCCTGCGGTCGGGCTTTTCCTCGGCGGCGGTGTCGAGCATGAAGCCTTGCGAAAGCCGTTGACGCCAACCGGAAGACCGGACTAGGGCCCCCCGGGCTGCACATGACAGGCTCATGACAGCGGCCGGACCGTGTCGGAAATCGAGCGCGGCCGTCAAGTCGAAACCGACCGGTTAAGGTCATTCGTCCCCGGAATCACCCGTCAGGCGAGATCGCCGATCGCGGCGTCCAGCAGCATGAAGGCCCGACCTGTGTCTGTCGCCAGCGCGGCCATGACGGCCGAGGTGCCATCCGCCGCGTGCTGGGCCAGTCGAGCGGCCTGATCCCGAACGAACTGCTCGGCGTCGGCGCGTAGTTCAGGGTCGCTGATGACCCGACGGGAGACGCTCCGCACGGCGGCGGGCGCGACACGACGCACGATCTGGCGCGCCCGGTCCGGATCGCGTCCGGCGAAGGCCTCGGCGGCCTCTTCCACCCGAGAACGTGGCAGCAGCGCATTGGGATCGACCCCCATGCGCCGGATCGCGGCGGTGATCCGATCGGCCAGGGCACCGCCATCATCAGGCATCACGGGCGTGTTCAGTTCCAGAGGAGCCTCCGGCCCGGCGTCATCCACGAGATCGGCCCAGTCCAGCCGATCCGACGCAGGTGGCGCGCTTCGCGCGCCCGGATCCTCGACCGTGGGCGCCAGCCGCAGTCGGCCGCGCAGACCAAACCCACGTTCGCGCTCGGGTGCTGGCCTCTCCGTCTCTCGTACGGCGGGGGCATGGTGCGTGGTGACGGACGGGGCGACGGGCTCTCGCGGTAGCTCGCGCCGGCGGATCGGCGCGGGATCGCCCGAAACCACGCCCATCAGGCGCACGGCCTCGGTCAGCATGTCGTAGTTGCGCCGCACCCTCTCCTGGAAGCCAGCGTCGAGCGCCTCGGTGTCCTCGGCAGCCTTCCTCGACGCCGCCGCCAGTGCCGCTAGTCCGTCCTCGACCGTGACACGCACCGCTTCGGCGCGCGCGCGCGCCTCCTCGGGCAGGCGGGCGGCGCGCTCGTCCAGATCGCCGATCGCGGCGTCGACTTCGGCCAGGGCCTGGGTCATGCGGCCCAGCGTCGCCTCCAGCTTTTCGATCGCCTTCTGCCCCGCCTCGTCGACGAGCTCCGTCGTCTCCAGCACGATCCGCCGCGCGCCTTCCACGCGAGCGTCTGCGGCCTCGTCCGCCTTTCTCGCGGCATCGAACAGCGCCTCGCCCAGTCGATCCGCGTGGATTTGCGCTTGGGTCGTGGCGTCCGTTGCCGTCTGGCGGCTCTCTTCTGCTGTGGCCTGCAGGATGGCTAGCGCTCGCCGCGTTTCCTCGATCACAGTGTCGCGCGCCTCGGCCGCCAGCGCTTCGAACTTGTCGAGCGATATCTTGGTGGCGGCGTCAAACCCATCGGCCTCGCGCTGCGACAGGTCGACCAGGGCGCGGAACTGGTCCGTCGCCGCCTCGACCAGGTCGCGCACGCTCTCCGACGCCTTGGTCGAGGTATCGCCTAGGTCGGCGGCTGCGGCACGTGCTGCCGACAGCTGCTCTGTCAACTGGGCGCGCTGACTCTCAACCTGTGCTGAGAAGTCCTCTTGATCGGTTCGCAGCGCGTAAGCCGCCGTCACCAGGGCCGCGCGTTGTTGGCTCAGGCCTTCCTCAACCGACTGGATCTGCTCCGCCACGCCGGTGCCGGCGTTCTCGAGCCTCAGCGTCTGGCGCGCCAGGTCGTCCGCAGCCAGACGCGCTGCGTCCTGGGCCTCCGTCGCGGCCGCCGCCAGATCGGCCGCTCGGGCGGCCAGCGCGGCTTCCGCCTCCCTCAACTGCGTCTGGGCCAGGTCCGATGCATCGACGATCAATCGGGACTGCTTCTCGACCGCGTCCAGAACGCCGGACGCCTGGGTGTCCAGACGACCGCCGAGGTTCGCCATCTCCTCGCGTTCCTTGCCGAGTTGCTCGGTAAGCCGGCGCGCCGTGCGGCTGGCGACCTCGGCGGCCTCGTTCAGCCGCTGCGTCTCGGCCGCCAGAGCCTCGCGCAGCAGGGCCATGTCGTTTCGCGCGCGTTCGGCCGCCAGCGCCGCCTGGTCGATGTCGTTCCTCAGCGTCGCCAGCACCTCGCCGGTCTGCTGGGCGGCGAGCGCCGTCGGGGCCACCAAAGCCTCGGACAGATCCCGCGCCCGCCGCGTCTCGGCAGCCAGCCCGGCTCCCTGCCGCACCGCATGGGCCAGCATGACGGCCAGCCCGGCCGGGGCGAGTGCGATCAGGGCGTAGAGCGCCAGGCGCAGCGGATCGAGTGTGACGTCGCCGGCCCCCACTTCATAGGCCGCCCATGCGGCCACGCCCCCGATCCAGAGGGCGGCGGCGACCCCGGCGATCAGATAGGTCCGGCCCGAGGAGGGAGGCCCCAATGTGGACTTCACCGTGAACGGCGCGGGCGGCGGAGCGGCTTCCCGCGTCGCGGGCGGAGCGTCGGCGCTCGTGGCGAAGGTGATCGGTTGATGCTCGGGCTCCGGCTCGGCGGCCGCGACGACCGGGCTCGGCGCAGCGCTCAGCTCCGGTTCCGGTGCCGGCGGCGCAGCGAACGCGGCCTCCTGCTCCAGTCGTTGTTGCTCCAGCAGACGACGGCGGCGGCGCTCGGACATGGGGCGAAGCCCGTCCATGGCCGGAACGTCGACGGGTCCTTGTTCGTCAGTCGCGCCCACCGAGGGCTCTGCCCCGACCTCCACCTGCTCCGGCGAAGCCTGCGCCTCGGGCGCGGGGTCGGTCAGGGTCAGGGGCGGCCGGTGACGGGACTTCATGGGACGCGGTTTCTCGGGTGGGCTGACGCCGGTCGGGCGTTAGGGCCGGACCCTAGCGACTAAGCCCCTGTCCCGGAAGGCTTCGGGTACGATTCAACTCAGGAGAATCAGCAGTCGCGGGGCATGTCGGCTGGCGCGGCAATCGAGGGCGAAGGCGTGCAGTCGACCACGCGGCGGACTTCCGGCTGGGGTTCGGCGGGCCGATCTAGCGACACCCCGAACTGCGCCAGGGCGGCCGTAGCCAACATCACGATGAAGCCGGCAAGCAGTTCGATCAGCGCCTGCACGTGTTCATCTCCCCCATCACGGTCGCTCCAATACCCGATTTCGCTGAACCGGACAATGCAGGGTGGTCGCGCGGCGTTGACCCGACCCGGGCCGCGTGGAACGGATAAGCCTCCCGCGCGTCTTGACGCGACCGGGGCATCTCCGCACGGGAACAGGGGAGCGCCACAGGATGCAGCAGGAGGCCGATCACGGACCGGCCCTCAACGCCGCGAGCGTGCTGGTGCCCGGCGACACCTGCTGGCGGGTGGTCCGGGCCAGCCGCTTCGCCGTCCTGATGGAGAACGAGGCCTACTTCGACGCCCTGGCCTCCGCCCTGTCCAAGGCGCAGCGATCCGTCGTCATTCTCGGTTGGCAGTTCGACCCCCGCACCCGGCTGGATCCCGAGACGCGTCCGGGCGACCGCCAGGCTGAGATCGGCCACCAGCTGCGCATGATGGTCAAAACGCGGCCAGAGCTGGATGTGCGCCTGCTGATCTGGAAGTCGCCGCTGCTGATCGCCGCGTCGCAGGGCTTCTACCCCCACCGCGCCCAGGGCTGGTTCCGCAAGCGCCTGGTCGAGTTCCGGCTGGACCAGCCGGGTCCGCTCGGTGCCTGTCATCACCAGAAGGTCGTGGTCATCGACGACGCGGTGGCCTTCTGTGGGGGAGGGGACATCTCGACCGACCGCTGGGATTCGGAGGCCCACCGCGACGACGACCTGCGCCGCGCCCAACCGTCGGGCGCGATCTCGCCGCCCCGACACGAGACCATGTGCGTCATGGACGGCCCGGCCGCGCGCGCGCTGGGCGACCTCGCCCGCGAGCGCTGGTTCAAGGCCACCTGGGAGCGGACCCTGCCGGACCCGGACGGCTTCGACCCGTGGCCCGACGGCGTGCAAGCCGACCTCCAGGACGTTCCCGTCGCCATCGCCCGCACGGAGCCCGCTCATGGCGGCCGCGCCGAAGTGCGTGAGAACGAGCGTCTCCACGTCGAGGCCATCCGCCAGGCGAAGCGCCTGATCTACATGGAGAACCAGTATTTCACCTCGCCCGTCATCGCCGCCGCCCTAGCCGAGCGCCTGGCGGAGCCGGATGGGCCGGAGGTGGTGCTGGTCTCGACCGGCCGCAGCCCCAGCTGGTTCGACAGCATGACCATGGACACGGCTCGCGCCGAGGTCCTGTTCCGGCTCGAGAGTGCAGACCACCACGACCGCTTCTTCGCCTTCAGTCCGAATACGGCGGGTGGGGAGCGCATCATCGTCCACGCCAAGGTGACGATCGTCGACGACCGCATCCTGCGCATCGGCTCGACGAACCTGAACAACCGGTCGCTGGGCATGGACACGGAGTGCGACGTCGCCGTCGCGCCGAAAGACGCGACCGGATGGGACGCCATCCGTCGCTTCCGCCACCGAACCATCGCCCATTTCATCGGTGTGGCGGGACAGGAATTCGCTGCCGCCGAGGCGGTGCTCGGCTCGACCGGCAAGGCCATGCGCCAGTTCGACACCGGCCGCCTGACGCCGCTGGGCGCCACGCCGCCGTCTCTGGTCCAGCGCACCATCGCAGAGTTCCAGATCGGCGACCCCATCTCGCCCGCCGACGCCTGGCGTCCGTGGAAGCGCCGAAATCGCTCACAGCGGCCTCAGCTCCCGGCCTGAACCTCGAAATCGACCACCAGCGGCAGGTGGTCCGAGGCCATGCGCGACAGGGGCGAGAAGGGGGCCTTCACGCCCGTGATCCGCACGTCCGGCGTCACGAACACATGGTCGATCCGGATGGCCGGAAAGCCCGACGGAAAGGTCTTCACCGACGGCTTCAAGCCGAGCTGGCGCTGACAGTCCTCGAGCTTGCGCGCGATCGTCTGGTATGGACGGGTGATCGATGTCGCGTTGAAGTCCCCCGCCAGCAGCGTCGGCCCCACACACTCCGGATGCCCAACCCAGTCCTTGCCGACCAGCGCCGCCGCCTGGAGCCTCTGCTCGCGCGGAACCAGGCCCAGGTGGGTGTTGATCACATTCACCTCGACGCCCTCGATCTCTATCCTCACCCACAGCGCCCCCCGAGGCTCCAGCCCCGGAATGCCTCGCACCGTCGGCAGCGCTCCGACCCGGATCAGCCGCTCCGGCCATCGCGTCAGGATGGCGTCTCCATACTCCTCCGCCTCGATCCGCATGGCAGGATGGAATCGCACGGCCATCGACAGCCGATCCGCGATCGCGCGGGCCTGATCCACCCCGCCCGTGCGGGCCCGGCCGACGTCCAGTTCCTGGAGGCAGACGATGTCCGGCTCGTGCTCGGCGATGACGGCGGCGATGCGCTCGACGTCCAGCCGACGATCCACGCCGACGCAGCGATGCACATTGTAGGTGAGGAGGCGCACGGTCGGACGGGCTAAGCCATTTGCCGCCGCTTGGCGACCCGCCGGGCCTCAGATTTCGACTAGCCGATCCGCGATCTCATTGGGATTGCGCGGGCGTGGCGGGAAATGCTCGGCCAGAACGCCGCCGACCAGGCCGACGGCCGCCTCGAAGCCATCCGCCGGGCGATCGGCCCGCAGCCCGTCGGTCAGGGCCTCCACCGCCTCGGCCCATACGGTCTGATCCACGCGGGAGTGGATGCCGCTGTCCGCGATGACCTCGACCTGATGGTCCCCCAGCGCCGCGAAGATCAGCACGCCGGTGCGCTCCTCGGTCACATGCAGGCCGTGGGCCAGAAACTGATGCAGCGCCGCCTTCCGGACCCGCGCCCGACGCACAGCCCGCGGCGTCGACAGCCGACGCAGGACCGGCAATCGCACGGCCGCATAGACGAACAGAAAGACCGCCGCCTGAACCAGGGCATAGGCCGCCAGCGACTGGCTGGTCTCGGTCCCGCGGCCGGCAAGATGGGCTGCGTCCCAGCCCGCTGAAATCCCCGGAATCCAGGCGGCCTCGAAACCGAACGGGATCAATGCCAGCGGCAGGACGAAGGCCGCGCCCGCCGCCCACAGCAGGCTCACGTCCCGATAGGTCGAGACCTCCCGCGCCAGCACACAGAAAATCTCGCCCGCTGTGTTCGCCTCGGCGGCCTGAATCGCGGCCGCGATCCGGGCATGATCGGCCTGAGATATTCGCCTCACCATCCGCCCGACGCTCCCCCGCCACCGAAGCTGCCACCGCCGCCTGAAAACCCTCCGAAACCGCCTCCGCCCCAGTCGGAGCCCCCGCTTGACCGGCTTCGGCTGGCGTTGCCGAGCACTTCGGCTGCCGTCCAGACCAGAATGGGATCGAGGCCATTACGGCGACGTCTTCGCCGACCCCCGCCGCCCACCGCTCTCATGATGTTGATGAACAGGAACAGAAAGATCAGGGCGATCACGATCGCCGGAAATGCCGGTAGTTCCGCATCCGTCGGTTCGGCCGCCGCTGCCCGCGCCTGGGCCTCGGCCGGATCGAGCCTCAGTTGGGCGTCGATCGCGTCGACCCCAGCGGTGATCCCGCGCTCGAACCCGCCCTCGCGAAACGGCGGCAAGATCTGGGTCTGGATGATCTGGTTGGACAGGGCGTCGGTCAGGATCGGCTCTAGGCCATATCCCACCTCGATGCGCACCTTGCGCTCGTTGGGCGCGACGATCAGCAGGACGCCGTTGTCCTCGCCGTCCTGACCGATGCCCCAGGCCCTGCCAAGCTGATAGCCATAGTCCTCGATTTCGAGGTCCTGCAGGCTGTCGACGGTTACGACGACCAGCTGGTCGCTGGTGTCGGCTTCCAGAGCCTCCAGCTTGGCGGTGATCTCCGCTTCCTTGGCGTCGGACAGCAGGCGCGCCTGGTCGACCACGCGGCCGCTCAGGGACGGGAAGGTCGGTTGCGCGACCGAGCCACCGGCCATCGCCAGCAGCGGTGCCATGAGCAACAGGGCGATGACCCAGGCCGCCCGGGTCGGGCGTGTCGCGAACGTCAGGGTCACTGGGCAGGCGGCGTCGATCCGGGCGCGACGGGGGCCGCAGCCCCGCCGGGCGCGGTGTTTCCGGCCGGTGCGGGCGCGCCATTCAGGTTGAACTCGACGCGCGGTGCGGACTGGGCCTCGTCAGTGGCGTTGAACAACTGCATCGGCTCCTCGCCCGAGAAGACGGTGTTGGCCCAGATCACGGTCGGGAAGGTCCGCAGGCTGGTGTTGTAGGCGCGCACGGCCTCGTTGTAGTCGCGCCGCGCGATGGTGATGCGGTTCTCCGTCCCTTCCAGCTGGGACTGCAGATTCAGAAAGTTCTCATTGGCTCGCAGTTGCGGATAGGCCTCTACCAGCACGCCCAGCGACCGGACGCCCGCGGTCACCCGGCCTTGCGCATTGACGAAGGCCTGCACGGCCGCCGGATCGCTGAGTTGCTCTGCGGTCAGGGGCGTGGCGACAGCGGCGTTCCGCGCCTCGATCACCTCGGTCAGGGTCGTGCGCTCCTGGATGCCGGCGGCCTGAACCGTGGCGACCAGGTTCGGGATCAGGTCGGCGCGGCGCTGGTACTGGCTCTGCACATCAGCCCAGGCGGCCTCGGCCCGCTCCTGCTTGGTCGGAATGTCGTTGTAGCCGCAGGCGGCGACGCCCTGCGCCAACGCGGCGACCCCGAGCGTGACGACAAGACTATGCGGACTACGAGCCATGAGAACCCCCTTCAGCCGTCCCAGCCGGACGCTGGCTCGAACTATCATCGCAAGATGACGGGTCTTCAAGCGCCGTGATCAGTCCGCCAGCGTCTCCGGCTCGACCCCGGCTGCGCGGCAGGCGGCTGTATAGGTGTTGGCCAGCAGGCAGGCGATCGTCATAGGCCCCACGCCCCCTGGCACGGGCGTGATCGCGCCGGCCACCTCGACCGCCTCGGCGAAGGCCACGTCGCCGACCACACGGGTCTTGCCCTCTGCTGCCTTGACCGGATCGGCCGAGGGCACGCGGTTGATGCCCACGTCGATGACGGTTGCGCCCGGTTTGATCCAGTCGCCCCGGATCATCTCTGGTCGGCCGACGGCGGCGATCAGAATATCGGCGGCCCGGCAAAATGCCGGCAGGTCACGGCTGCGCGAATGGGCCACGGTCACCGTGCAGTTTTCGGCCAACAGCATTTGCGCCATCGGCTTGCCGACGATGTTGGAGCGTCCGACGACCACAGCGTTCAGCCCGGACAGGTCCCCCAGAGCGTCCTTCAGCAGCATGGTCGACCCGAGCGGCGTGCAGGGGACCAAGCCTGTCAGTCCGACCGCCAGTCGGCCAGCATTGACGACATGGAATCCATCCACGTCCTTGTCCGGATCGATCGCGCCCAGCACGGCCGCCGAATCGATGTGACCAGGCAGGGGTAGCTGAACCAGAATGCCGTGAATGCCCGGATCGGCGTTTAGCCGCGCGATCAGCGCGAGCAACTCTGCCTCGCTCGTCGTTTCGGCCAGGCGATGTGTGTCCGACCTCATCCCCGCCCGTGCGGTGGTCTCGCCCTTGTTGCGGACATAGATCTGGCTGGCGGGATCCTCGCCGACGATGACGACCGCCAGCCCCGGCTTGACGCCGTGAGCCGCTTCCAGTCGCGCCGCCGCCGCCGCGACGCGCTCCACCAGGCTCGCCGCGAAGGCCTTGCCGTCGATCAGGCGCGCGCGTGCGTCGATGGGGGCCACGGGCGGCTCCGTTTTGTCAGAATCCGAAGGGTCGCGAGCGATTTACAGGCGTCATGGATCGGCGTCTATGTTGGCTACGCACAACGGGGGAAACCATGCGCCGTTCGATCATCATCGCCACCGTCAGCGCAATTGCGCTGCTCGCCTCGGCAGGCTCCGCCCTCGCCCAGGACCCGACGCCCCTGCGTCTCGACCAGGACGTCTCCGGTGCCCTGACCGATGACGATGCCCGCATCGACGACATGGACAGCGGTCGGTATGTCTATGACCTCTATTCGATCGATGCGCAGGCGGGTCAGCGGCTTGAGATCACCATGCGCTCGGACGACTTCGACTCCTACCTGGAGCTGATGCGGGCGGGCAGTGACGAGGTTCTGGCGTCCGACGATGATGGCCTGGGCGAGGGGCTGCATTCCCGTCTGCGCTACACTGTGGCCGAGAGCGGAGCCTATGTCCTGCGCGCCCGCACCCTCGGTGGGCTCGAGGGCGGCGACTATGCGCTCAAGATGATCGATCGCGGCCCCGCGCCGCCTGCACCGCGCCCGACCGCGATCCGTTTAGGCGTGCCGGTCGATGGCGACATCGCTGGCGACGACCCGGAGCATGAAAGCGCGGACCAATATTCCAGCTACCTGTACGACGCCTACAGCTTTCAGGCCCGCGAGGGTGAACGCATCGCTGTCTCGATGCAGAGTGAGGCCTTTGATCCCATCGTCCGCGTGGGCCGCATGGTGGACGGTGCCTTTGAGGAACTGGCCTACAACGACGACCGGCCGGGCGGCGGCGACCTGAACTCCTACCTCGTCTTTACGGCTCCTGCCGACGGCGAATACATCGTTCGCGCCGCGCCGCTGGGCGGCTCGCAGACGGGCACCTACACTGTTGGCATCGCCGAAGGCCCGCCGCAGATGTCGACCCAGTCCATTGACTTCGGCGACACAGTCGAGGGCGCACTTTCCGACGACGACGGCCAGAACGCCGGCGGCTTGATCGCCGATAGCTACACATTCCGTGGCCGGGCCGGTCAGCGCGTTGTCGTGACCATGAGTTCCGACGATTTCGACACATGGCTCGATCTGTACACCGGCGAAGGCGACAGTCGGTACATCGTCGATTCAGATGACGATGGGGCTGGGCAGGGAACCAATTCGCGCCTGACCCACACGCTTGCGGAAGACGGTCTCTATATCATCGAGGCTCGGGGCTTCTCCGATGCGGGCCGTGGGAACTACGAGATATCCCTGACCGAGGCCGCGCCCGATCCGGACCCCATCCCGCTGGCGTATGGCAGCACCATCGAGGGCGAGATCAGCGACAGCGACCCGCGCGACGATGACAACCGTGGCTTCGACGCCTTCCGCATCTCGGGCCGGGAAGGCAACCGCATTCAGGTCATCATGCGATCGGGTGATTTCGACACATTCCTCCAGATCGGCGGCTCGGAAGGCGATTTCTATGCCCTGGCCAGCGACGACGACGGTCTGGGCGAGGGTACGGACTCGCGCCTGAACTATATTTTGCCGTCGACGGGGGATTTCATTCTTCGCGCGGGCCCATTGTTCACCGATGCCGACGGTCTCTACTCGCTGGAGTTGATCGATCGTGGCCCCCAGCCCACGCCGGGCAGCATCATCGTGGGGGCCACCGCGCGCGGCACCTTGAGCGAGGACGACGCTATCGCCGAGGATGGCAGCTTCTACGACGCCTATCGCATCAGCGTGAAGGCCGGTGACAAGCTGCGCCTGACGATGGTTTCCAATGAGTTCGACACCTACCTCGATATCGGTCGCGGCGAGGGCACCGACTGGATCAGCGTCGCATCAGACGACGACGGCCTGTCCGACACCCACGCCAAGGTCGATTGGTCGGTCGAGGAGGATGGCGACTATATCATCCGCGCCCGCAGCTTCGCTCCGGGTCAGTCGGGGGCTTACGCCCTGACCATCGAGCCGCGCGAGTAGGGTCGCTTCAAATGATGTGAAAGGGCTCCGGCGCGGTCGCGTCCGGCCCCTTTTGCCTCTAAGGATCGGCCATGGCCTCGGGCGACCCTGATCTGATCCTCGTCGGCGGCGGCCTCGCCTCCAGCCTGATCGCCTGGCGCCTCGCGCTGGACCGGCCCGAACTCAAGGTCGTGGTCGTGGAACGCGACGGCCGTTTGGGCGGCAAGCATACCTGGTCCTTCTTCGACGGCGACATCTCGGCGGAGGATCGCGCCTGGCTGGTACCCGCGACACCGCACCGCTGGGAAGGCGGCTACGACATCTACTTTCCGGGTCTGAGCCGCTCGCTGGCGACGCCCTACAACAGCATGACGTCGGAAGGCCTGCATGAGGCCGTCGCGCCCCTGCTCGGCGACCGCCTGATCCGGGGCGAGGCGGTCGTCGTCGCGCCGGACTCCGTCACCCTGGCTGACCAGAGCGTGATCCGCGCGCGCGGCGTGATCGACGCGCGAGGTCCTGCGCCGACGCCCCATCTCGACCTCGGCTGGCAGCTGTTCCTCGGCCGCACCGTCCGCCTGACCGAGCCCCACGGCCTGACCCGCCCGACCATCATGGACGCGACGGTGACCCAGGGGGATGCCTACCGCTTTGTCTATCTGCTGCCCTTCGACGAACGCACCGTGCTGGTCGAGGACACCTACTACGTCGATGGCTCGCGCCTGGATCGCGACATCATCCGTAGACGGATCGATGACTACATCCGCTCGCGCGGCTGGACCGTCGAGGCCGTGATCGACGAGGAGGAGGGCGTCCTGCCCATTGCCCTGGACGGCGACATCGACGCCTTCTGGGCCGAGGGCGCTCCGGTGGCTCGCGCCGGCCTGTCGGCGGCGCTGTTCCACCCGACAACCGGCTATTCCTTGCTGGACGCAGTCGCCACGGCGCGGCTGGTGGCCGAGGCCGACGATCTTTCCGGCGAGGGTTTGCGCGCTCTGCTCGAAGGTCACTCCAAGCGGATCTGGGCCGACCGCGCCTTTTATCGCTTGCTGGACCGCATGCTGTTCCGCGCGGCCGAGCCGTCGAAGCGCTGGAGCGTCATGCGTCGCTTCTACGGCCTCAGCGAACCCCTGGTGCGGCGCTTCTACGCAGGACGAAGCACGACGCTGGACAAGGCGCGCATCCTGACTGGAAAACCGCCCGTCCCCATCCATCGCGCGCTTCGACAGCTGCGCGAGACCGGTCTAGGAAGAAGCGCATGAGAGACGTCGCAGCCAAACGGGCGGTGGTCATCGGAGCCGGCTTCGGCGGTATCGCGCTCGCCATCCGGCTGCAGCGTGCGGGCGTGCAGACCACCCTGGTCGAGAAGCGCGACAAGCCCGGCGGCCGCGCCTACGTCTGGAAAGAGCACGGCTTCACCTTCGACGCCGGCCCCACGGTCATCACCGATCCCGCGTGCCTGGAGGAACTGTTCGACGGCACCGGCTCGGTGCTCAAGGACTACGTCGACCTCCTGCCCGTCGATCCCTTCTATCGCCTGTGCTGGGAGGACGGCCGGTCGTTCGACTACAACGACGATCAGGAGGCGATGGAGCGCCAGATCGCGTCGTTCAACCCCGATGACGTCCAAGGCTACAACAACTTCCACGCCTATTCCGAGGAGCTCTATCAGGAGGGTTACCTCAAGCTGGGCACCGTGCCGTTTCAGTCCTTCTGGACCATGATGGCGGCGGCGCCCCAGCTGATGCGGCTCGAGAGCTGGAACAGCGTCCACACCATGGTCGCCCGCCATGTGAAGGACCCCCAGCTGCGTCAGGCCTTCAGCTTCCACACCCTGCTGGTCGGCGGCGATCCGTTCAAGACAAGCTCCGTCTACGGACTGATCCACGCTCTGGAGCGGCGCGGCGGCGTCTGGTTCGCGCGGGGCGGCACTGGCGCCCTGATCGGTGGACTGTGCAAGTTCTTCACCGACCTGGGCGGCGATCTGCGCCTGAACGCCTCGGTCGAGCGCATCACCACCGAGGGCGACCGCGCCACCGGCGTGGTTCTGGAGGGCGGAGAGGTCATCCCGGCCGAGATGGTCGCCTCCAACGCCGACGTGGTCCACACCTACGACCGCCTGCTCGGCCGCACGCCGCGCGGACAGTCCAAGGCCAAGTCGCTGAAGACCAAGCGCTTCTCCATGTCGCTGTTCGTGCTGCACTTCGGCGTCTCGACGCCCCAGCCGCAGCTGGCGCACCACACCATCTGCTTCGGCCCCCGCTATCGCGAGCTGATCTCCGAGATCTTCTCCGGCCCGACCTTGCCGGAGGACTTCTCGCTGTATCTGCACGCGCCCTGCGCCACCGATCCGTCGATGGCCCCGCCGGGACAGTCCAGCCACTATGTCCTGTCGCCCGTGCCGCACCTTGGGGCCGCCGACATCGACTGGTCGGTCAAGGGACCGGAGTACCGCGAGAAGATCATCGACTATCTCGAGGAACGCTACATGCCGAACTTGCGGCGCGACCTCGTGACGACACGCATCTGGACGCCCCAGGACTTCAAGGACGACCTGAACTCCCACCTGGGTTCGGCCTTCTCGCTGGAGCCGATCCTGACCCAGAGCGCCTGGTTCCGGCCGCATAACCGGGACGACGTGATCCCCAACCTCTACATCGTCGGCGCCGGCACCCACCCGGGCGCGGGCATCCCCGGGGTGGTCGGCTCGGCCAAGGCGACGGCGGGCCTCATGCTGGAGCAAGCGGAGGCTCGATGACCGACGCCGTCCTCGCCGCGTCCAAGGCGTCGATCGTCAAGGGGTCCAAGAGCTTCCGCTCGGCCTCCCGGCTGTTCGATCCGAAGGTGCGCGAGGACGCCTGGCTGCTCTACGCCTGGTGTCGGGCCTGCGACGACGAGATCGACGGCCAGGACCACGGCTTCGGCCACGAGGAACTGTCTCCGGAGGAGCAGAATCGGCGCCTCGACCGCCTCTACGACCTGACGCGCCGCGCCATGACCGGCGAGCCCATGTCCGACCCGGTCTTCGCCGCCTTCCAGCGCGTAGCGATCCGCCACCGCCTGCCCGAGCGCTGGGCCATGGACCTGATCGACGGCTTCGCCATGGACGTGGAGCACCGCGACTATCGCACGATCGACGACGTCCTCGCCTACTGCTGGCACGTCGCGGGCGTTGTCGGCGTCATGATGGCGCGTGTCATGGGCGTGACCGACCCGGAGGTCCTGCGCCGCGCCCAGGACCTGGGCCTGGCCTTCCAGCTGACCAACATCTCGCGGGACGTGATCGAGGACGCCGAGGGCGGCCGGGTCTATCTGCCTGCCGACTGGCTGATCGAGGCGGGGCTCGAACCGACCGCGGAAGCCGTCGCCGATCCCG
>NZ_LJHU01000017.1 GCF_001295975.1 Brevundimonas sp. AAP58
CGGGCCAGCACATGGACGTCATGGAGATGGACGCCGCCAGCCACACCGGCGTCAACGACATCCGCGATATTCTCGAAAGCGTCCGCTACGCGCCCGTCGAGGCCCGCTACAAGGTCTATGTGCTCGACGAAGTGCACATGCTGTCCAACCAGGCCTTCAACGCCCTGCTCAAGACGCTTGAAGAGCCCCCGCCCCACGCCAAGTTCATCTTCGCCACCACCGAGATCCGCAAGGTCCCGGTGACGATCCTCAGCCGCTGCCAGCGCTTCGACCTGCGCCGCGTCGAGCCGGAGGTCCTGGTCGAGCACCTGGCCCGTGTCGCCGACAAGGAGGGCATGAAGGTCGAGGCCGATGCGTTGGCCCTCATCGCCCGCGCCGCCGAGGGCTCGGTCCGCGATGGTCTCTCCCTGCTGGATCAGGCCCTCGTCCAGGGCGAACGCGGCGAGCCGGTCCGCACCGATCTGGTGCGCGACATGCTGGGCCTCGCCGACCGCAGCCAGACCATTCAGCTGTTCGAACAGCTCATGGCCGGACGCACGCCCGAGGCGCTGGAGACGTTCCGTACCCTCTACGGCTATGGTGCAGACCCGGTGCAGGTGACCAACGACCTCTTGGAACACTGCCACGCGGCCTCGGTTGCCAAGATGCTGGGCCCCAACGCCACCCGCCTGCCCAACGACCAGGCCCAGCGTCTGGCCGCGCTCGGCTCGGTGGTCTCGGCCGGGACCCTGTCGCGCACCTGGTCGATGCTGCTGAAGGCGCTGGACGAGGTCCGCCGCGCGCCCAGCCCCGCCGACGCGGTGGAGATGGCCATCGTCCGCCTGGCCTACGCCGCCGACCTGCCGGGGCCAGAGGAGGCGCTGAAGAAACTGCAATCCGGCGAGCCTCTGTCCGGCGGCCCCGGCGGCCCGTCGCGCGGCGGGGGTGGGGGAGGCGGTGGTGCATCCGCCCAGCTGGCCGCCCGCCCGTCGGCCCAGCCCAGCCTTCCCGACCCCCAGAGCTTCGAGGCCGTCGTCGCCCTGATCGGCGAGAAGCGCGAGATTGCACTGCAGATGGACGTCCAGCGCTACGTCCGCCCGGTCGCCTTCAAGCCCGGCCAGCTGACTTTCGAGCCCGCGCCTGGTGCCCCCGCCAACCTCGCCACCCGGCTGGCTGGCCGCCTGAAGGACTGGACTGGCCGCCAGTGGTTCGTCGTCGCCAACGGCCAGGGTGGCGGCGAGACCCTGATCGAACAGGAAAAGAAGGCCGCCGCCTCGCTCCGCGCCGAGGTCGAGGCCGATCCCTTCGTCCAGTCCATCATGGCTGCGTTCCCGGGCGCGACGCTGGGCGAAATCAAGACCCTGGCCCCAGTGGTGGAGTTGCCCGTCATCCCCGACGAGGTGGGGGAAGAAGACTAGCGAGGGACACCCCCTCGTCTCTCCTCGCTTCCATCGTCACGACCAGACGGCCGGGCAGCCATGTTTCCGTGTGACAGAGCGCGGTGCGGCAATGACCTCCGCGGATCGCCGCTACGCCCGCGTCGGAGGCCTGTCGCCTCTGCGCGCTTCAGCCTGGGTCGCTCTTGACTAGATCGTAAAAAAATTTATGTAAGACGTAATCTTATTGTTCCGAGGCGACATCGACATGGGGGATGCAGTGGCCACCGCAAGGATCGAAACGCAAAGCCGCAATCTGGCTCGCATCTTGAGCTGGACCTATTGGGTGACGGCATTCTGGCTGTTCGCGGCCATGTCCTACGTGCCGCTCAAGCGATTGGGCGCAGCGCTTGTCAGCGCCGAGCGTGACGCTCTGGCTTCCGTGGCCGCGTTCAGCGATGTGGTCGTCGAAGCCCTGCCGGTGATCTTCGCCCTGATTGCGGTCTATACGCTGCGCCGGCTGTTCGTTCAGTTTGCGGATGGCCAGATCTTCATCCCCTCGAATGGACGGCGCCTCACCCGGGCCGGGGACTGGTTGATCGCGAGCGCGGCGGCGGCGTTGATCATCTCGCCCACGATCGGTCGAGCGGCCGGTATCCCGGTCGAGACCGTCGGTTTCAACTACAGCGCTGTCGTGCTGGCCCTGGTGGGGCTCGCCATTCGTCTGTTTGGCAGAACCTTTGAGCTCGCCGCCGATATCAAGGCGGATAACGATCAGATGGTTTGACCGATGCCGCTCATCATCACGATCCTCGCGAGCGCCATAACCGCCCTGGGTCTGCCACCCCGGGTCGGCCCTTCGGACGCTTCGTCTGCCAGACCGCCGAGCCCCCCCGCAATCTGCTCGGAAGACCATGCGCGCGGCTTTCCGACGTTCAGCTGGACATCCATCCGTTGGCCTGACTCATGGCAATCATAGTCACGCTTGATGTCATGCTCGCCCGTCGCAAGATGAAGGCCCGCGACCTTGCCCAGGAAATCGGGATCAGCGAGACGAACCTGTCGCTTTTGCGGTCCGGCAAGGTGAAGGGCGTACGGTTCGAGACCCTCGAGAAGCTCTGTCACGCGCTGGACTGCCGGCCGGGTGATCTGATCGATGTCGAACCCGCCGAGGGTCGACGGGCCGCTTCGCCTCCCGATGACGGATCAGGCTGAGAGGGTTTATCCCCTGACGAGTGGCCAGGACCGCGCGGGTCTCCGGTGCGTTTCCCGGCGACGGAGTCGGCCAGACCCTGACACCGGCTTCGCTGGTCGATATGCCTGCGGGCCTGATCGATGTGGGAGGATTGAAATGAGGGTGATGACGTGTGGCATTCTGCCAGTGACCCTTCTTGCCGGTGCGGTGACACTGGGCGGCTGCGCCTCGGGCATGGGCCTGCCCAACATCGAACTCAACCGCGCCCAGGCGGATCAGGGCGCGGCGACATTCCGTGAGGGCGTTGGCGCGGCGGCGACGGCGCCGCTGGATGACCTGAACCTTCGCCGACAGGAGGTGCCCGAGGTTCTCATCGCCGCCCGGCGCGCGCCTTATGACACCCAGGGTCTCCGGCAGTGTCGCGCGGTCTTGGCCCAGATCGAGGAACTGGATGAGGCCCTGGGACCCGACGTCGACCAACCCGAGCCGGAACAGGGCACCGGCGAGCAGGCGGGGGGCGCGGCTCTGGACGTGGTGCGCAGCACGGCCACTGACTTCATCCCGCTGCGAAGCTGGGTGCGCCGACTGTCCGGCGCAGCCGCCCAGGACCGCGCGGTCCAGGCGGCTATTCGCGCGGGTCTGGTTCGACGCGGTTTCCTGAAGGGCATCGCCCAGCAGAGACGGTGCTCCCGGCCATAATTCGTGGTCAGTGAAGGCCGGTCCGTCTGGCCCGCTCCTGGATGGGCGTGTCGCGGGCAAAGGCGAGATCGCCCTTGTTCCCACCGCCTGCCCGCGCCTATCTAGCGCTCATGAAAGATCTCAGCGCCCTGATGCAGCAGGCCCAGGCGATGCAGCAGAAGCTGCAGGACGCCCAGGCGAAGATGGCCGAAACCACCGCCGAGGGCACCTCGGGCGGCGGCATGGTGACCGTGGCGCTGAAAGGCCCGGGCGAGATCACGGCGGTCCGGATCGACGACAGCCTGATGGTCCCCGGCGAGGGCGAGATCCTGGCGGATCTGATCGTCGCTGCCCACGCCGACGCCAAGCGAAAGCTCGACGCCGTCAACGCCGAGCTGATGCGCGAGGCCGCCGGGCCCATGGCGGGGCTCAACATCCCCGGCATGCCCAAGCTGTTCTGATTGGCCGCCTCCGCCGGACCCGAGATCGAGCGACTGATCGGTCTCCTGGCCAAGCTGCCGGGGCTGGGCCCCCGCTCGGCCCGGCGCGCGGCCCTGGCCCTGCTGAAAAAGCGTGAGCAGCTGCTGGTCCCCCTCGCCGCCGCCCTGGCCGAAACCGCGGAGAAGGTCGTCTCCTGCTCGGTGTGCGGCACGCCCGACACCCGCGACCCCTGCGCCATCTGCTCGGACCCCTCGCGTGACAACGGCCTGATCTGCGTGGTCGAAGAGGCTGGCGCGCTCTGGGCCATGGAGCGGTCGGGCGCCTTTCGCGGCAAGTATCATGTGCTGGGCGGACTGCTGTCCGCGCTCGACGGCGTGGGGCCTGAAGCGCTCCGCGTCTCCGAACTGGTCGGCCGGGTGAGGGGAGGCGGCGTGCGCGAGCTCGTTCTGGCGCTTCCCGCCACCGTCGACGGCCAGACCACCGCCCACTATCTCGCCGACCGGATCGCCGGTGATGGTCTGGAGATCACCTCTCTCGCCCGAGGCGTCCCTGTCGGCGGCGATCTCGACTGGCTGGACGACGGCACCATCGTCCAGGCCCTTCGAGCGCGCCGGCCGGCGTGACCCGCCCCGCGGTGTCTCATTCTTGCATGGACGAAGCCTGCGTCCGCTTCTGACGTATCGATCACCCACACTGGCGGCATGATCTTTCACCCGCGCCGTCGCTCCTGCCGATTTCAGACGTTTCAGACTATTCGCACGCTGTTTTGCGGCCGTCGCTCGCCATCTCGCTCCTGGCCCCGACTCCGGCTATCGAACGGATCATGAACGCCTCGACCCTGATCCTTGCCGCTCTCGCCGTCGGCTTCGCCCTCGCCTTCATCTGGGCCTTCCTCGCCTGGCGCACGGCGAAGGGCCAGATCGCTCTGGCCGAGGAAAAGCTGTCCCTGCTGGAGGACAGTCGCGCGACCATGGCCGAGTTCCTCAAGGCCCAGGCCGCCCAGTCGGCCCAGGCCGTGGCCGATCAGATGGTCACCCGCGCCACGGAAACCTTCCAGGCCCAGGACCGCGTCGCCCGTGAAAGGCTCGAGGCCCAGCTCAAGCCCGTGGCCGAGACGCTCAAGGCGTTCGAGGAAAGGGTCACCGCGCTCGACAAGGCCCGCGCCGAGGAGACGGGCACGCTGAAGGAACAGCTATCTGCCCTGATGATCGCGTCATCGGCCACGCGCGACGAGGCGCGCAAGCTGACGGAAGCTCTGCGCGGCAATACCGGTCGTCGCGGTCGCTGGGGAGAGCAGACCTGCCGGAACGTGCTGGAGGCCGCCGGCATGGCGGGCCGATTCGACTTCACCGAGCAGACCTCGGCGGCCGACGAGACGGGTGCGCAGCAGCGGCCGGACTTCATCGTTCGCATGCCGGGTGGCGGCATGTTCGTGATCGACGCCAAGGTGCCGCTGGCCCTGCCGGACCCAGCCGACGGCGACGAGGAGGCCCAGGCCCGGGCCGTCGCCTTGCGCACCGCCGCCAGCATGAAGACCCATGTCCGCCAGCTGTCAGCCAAGGCCTATCAGGACCAGTTCAAGCCCAGCCCCGATGTCGTCGTCATGTTCGTGCCGGGCGAGTCCTTCCTCGCTGCGGCCCTGGATCACGAACCGGACCTGCTGTCCCAGGCCATGGCTTCCCGCGTCCTGATCGCCACCCCGACCACCCTGTTCGCCATCTGCAAGGCGGTCGCCTATGGCTGGCGCGCCGAGGAACAGTCCCGAAACGCCGACGAGGTCGCCAAGCTTGGCAAGGAGCTCTACAAGCGCCTTTCGGTGATGGGTGGCCACGTCTTCGGTGTCGGTCGCGCGCTGGAGCAGGCGGTCGGCAGGTACAACGCCTTCGTCGGCTCGCTGGAAACCCAGGTCATGGTCTCGGCGCGCCGCTTTGAGGATCTGCAGGTCGATCACGAAGGCAAGGAACTGCCGGTGATGGCTCCCGTCGACGCCGCGCCTCGGGCGATCAACCGCCCCGAACTGCTGTCGGACGCGACCCGAACAAGGGGGGATGGCGCGGCCCAGACGCCCGCTCTTGAAGTTTCTCCCGACCGCTGACAAGGTCACTTGACAACGCCGCAAGGCAGTGTAAAACACCCTTGTCAAACAGACATGGGTGCTTGTCATGACGACGATGGAGGCGAGAGTGTCGGAACGTCCCCTGGCCCGTTACGGCCTTCTGATGGCGGTCTGCCTGATCGCGGGCGGCATCGCCGGCGGCGTCTCGGCCGCCTTTGGCGAGACGGCTGGCGCGGGTCCCCTGATTGTGGCCGGCTCCGTTGGTCTTGCCATGGCCGCAGGTCTCTGGGTCTGCGCTGGCTGGTGGCGCTCGCTGGATGAGGCGGCGCAGGAAGCCCACAAATGGGCCTGGTGGTGGGGTTCGACCTTCGGCCTCGCCATCGGCAGCGTGGCCTTGTTCACTCTTGCCTACGCCACGCCGGGCGCGCTGACGGCCGAGCCGAAGGACCTGCTACTGGGCGGTGCCGGAATTCTGGCGCTGGGACAGACTGCGGGCTACGGCATCGCCTGGGCCTTTTGGTGGCTTCAGCGTCGATAATCCCATGAACAACCGCCTCAAGGTCCTTCGCGCGGAACGCAACTGGAGCCAGGCCGATCTGGCCGCCGCGCTCGGCGTCTCGCGCCAGACGGTCAACGCTCTGGAGACGGGGCGCTACGACCCCTCCCTGCCTTTGGCTTTCAAGATCGCCCGCGTCTTCGACCAACCCATCGAATCCATCTTCTCGGACACTGGAGCCTGATCATGATGTCTGAAGTTCAAGATCGTCCCCAATCGCTGATCATGAAGATCGGCATGGCTGTCGTCCTGGGCGGCGCCGGTGCCCTGACCGGCTATGGCATGGCTCGCTACTTCGAGTCCGACGGTGCCCCGTGGCCTGACGTGCTGGCCACGGCCATGGCCGTGGCCCTGATCGCCGTCGGCCTGATGAGCGCCGTTGTCATGGCCACGCGTCCCTCCACGATGCCCAAGGGCTGCGGGATTCTCCAGATCGTGGTCTTCCTGCTGGCCGGGGCCATGTTCCTCCTGCCCATGTACGCCCCCGCATCGCTGGCTCCGGACATGGTCTTTGGCGGTATCGCGGTCCTGCTGGCCATCCAGACGGTGGCCAACGTGATGCTATGGCGTCGGGCGGACGAGATGCTGCGCCAGGTCATGGCCGAGACCTCCGCCATCGCCTTCTGGGCCCTGCAGACCGCGCTGTTCCTCTACGCCGCCGCAGAGCGCCTGGGGTTGGTCGACACCATCAGTGGCTGGGCCCTCGTGGGCATCCTCATGGCGGTCTATCTGCTGTCCTCGATCGTCGCCTCGGCGCGGCGCGGGATCACCTGACGCTTCTCGCCTTCCTCCTGACTTCAACGCCTGCCCAACTGATCGAAAGGATCGGAACGATGAAACTCGTCTCAAAGCTCAAGTCCTCCGTCGCCCGCATCGGCCGCTCGGCCGCCGGCGCCGCCCTGGGTCTCGGCCTGACCGTGTCCCTGCTGGCTTCGGCCCCCGCCGACGCCTTCGCCCAGGTCGCTCCCGCCTCTGTGCCCCAGGCGCAGGGGGAGGGTCCGGCTCTGTGGGTCGTCAGCGACGACGATTCGACCATCTATCTGTTCGGGACCATCCATGTGTTGCGCCCGACCACGGCCTGGGGATCGGCCAAGGTCGATGCCGCCTTTGAGTCCAGTCAGAATGTGATCTTCGAGATATCCAACCCCGATGATCAGGCTGCACTTCTGCCCCTGATCCAGCAGTACGGAGTGTCGCCGGATCGCCCGCTCTCCAGCCTGCTGACGCCCCAGGAGCTCGCGGATCTTGATGCGGCGGCCCAGACCCTGGGGGCCAGCGCGGCCCAGCTGGATTCCCTGCGTCCCTGGATCGCCAGCCTGCAGCTGGCCGTCGCGCCGGTCATCCGGGCCGGCTATGATCCCCAATCAGGCGTCGAGGTGGTCCTGAAGGCGCGCGCCCAGGCGGCCGGCAAGCCGGTCTCGGGTCTCGAGACCATCGACCAGCAGGTGCGCATCCTGGCCACCCTGTCTGAAGAGACCCAGCTCGCCTTCCTGCGGCTGACGCTGCAATCCTTTGATGATGCCACAACGGACCTCGACGCTCTGGTGGATGCCTGGGCCCAGGGTGACGTCGAAGGCATCAACCGTCTGGCCGTCGAGGAGATGCGCACCGTGTCGCCCGAGATTCATGAGGCCCTTCTGGTCCGTCGTAACGTCGACTGGGCCGACCAGATCCAGACCCTTCTGGCCGGTTCGGGCACGACCTTCATCGCGGTCGGCAGCGCCCACCTTGCTGGCGACGATAGCGTCCAGCAGATTCTGGAGGACCGTGGCGTCACGGTCACGCGGCAGTGACTCGACCCTCTGCGGACGGTCCCGCCGGGCGTCCTGGGTTAGCGGGTGCGACCCTCATCATGGCGCTGATCTGGGTGGCCGTGGTCGGGTTCCATCTGTGGTTCCAGAACTGGGGTGAAGCCATTTTCTGGGCGGCCATCGGCGTCGCCACGACGGCCGGGTCCTGTGGCGATCTGCTGAGCCGCAGGCGCTCCTAGATCACACCGTCGAAGACCAACGCCGCCCCTTGCGGGGCGGCGTTTTCGGCCGGGCCGAGTGCTGGAGCGGGCGGCGGGAATCGAACCCGCACGAAAAGCTTGGGAAGCTTTCAGGCTACCACTACATCACGCCCGCGGAGCCGCCGCCCAAACTAGCGGAACCGGCGCAAGCCTCAAGCGCAGATTGCCGGACTGGCGTCAGGCTGCATCACAATCCGGGTTCGGATAAACTGTCTCAAATTCATCGCAAGTATTCATTTCTTACAGCCGAGCGAAGACTGATCCGTTTCCTGAACAACTGTAACAAACTGCAGATTTTCTGTCACGGGAGCATTGCACTCACGTCCTAAAGGCGGCGCGGGGTTGCTGGGACTGCGTCGTTCGGACGCGAGTGGCGATCCGAACATTTCAACGCGAGGGGATCCCCGATGCTTCGACTGACCAAGGTTCTGCTGGCCGGTGCGGCCGTGATGGCGCTGGCCGCGTGTGGCTCCGCCGAGGTGGCTTCGCCGGGCGAAGGCGATTTCGGCACGGGCACGGGTGGCGGCACGGGTGGTGGCACGGGGCCGACCACGCCGCCGCCGGGTACGCCTGCCGCCGACTGCCCCGCTGGCCTGGCCAATGTTGGCCTGGTCGCCAACGGCACCCTGCGTGCCTGCCAGCTGCCGGCTGACATCATCGGCAACCTGACCCTGGCGAACCGCGCGGGCACCATCTATGCGATCTCCGGCCGGACCCAGGTCGGCACCGACCGCGGCATCGACCCGGCCTCCACCACCGGCCAGCAGGGCATCCTGACGATCGAGCCGGGCGTTCGCATCTTCGCCTCGGGCGGTTCGGACTACCTGATCATCAACCGCGGCTCGCAGATCTTCGCCGAAGGCACCGCGACCAACCCGATCATCTTCACCAGCCGCCAGAACGTCGAAGGCACGACGACGCTGGAATCCCAGGGCCAATGGGGCGGCCTGGTCATCGCTGGCCGCGCGCCGCAGGCCAACTGCCAGCTGACCGCTCCGGTCACCTGCACCGGCCAGGTCGAAGGCACCTCGGCCTTCTATGGTGGCAACACCCCGACCGACAACTCGGGCCGCGTCCGCTACGTCCAGATCAAGTTCTCGGGCTTCGAGATCTCGACTGGCAACGAACTGCAGGGCCTGACCATGGGTGGCGTCGGCTCGGGCACCACGGTCGAGTTCGTCCAGGTCCACAACTCCTCGGACGACGGCATTGAAATCTTCGGTGGCAACGTCAACCTGCGCCGCATCGTCATCACCGGCGCCGACGACGACGGCTTCGACACCGACACCGGCTGGCGTGGGGGTGCCCAGTTCGGCATCGTGACCCAGCGTCCGCCGACGTCGACCAGCCGCTCGGCCGGCTTCGAGTTCTCGGCCGCTCCGGCCGCGACCCCCCTGGCCTCGCGCTATAACTCGCGTCCGCAGATCGCCAACTGGACCCTGGTTGGCCGCAACACCAGCAACACCAACCACACGGTCGCCCACTTCGACACGGGCTCGGCCGCGACGGTGATCAACTCGGTCTTCACCTCACCGACCGGCTCGCTCGCGGGCTGCCTCGACATCGCCGACGCTGATACCCAGACCGCTGGCGTCAACTTCCGGTCGGTCTTCATGTCCTGCCCGGTGTCCTACCGTTCGAACAATGTGGCCCGCTCCACGGCGGTCTTCACGACGGCTCCGAGCGTCGGCAACACCGCCGCTGGCACCAACACGATGACGGCCCCGACCTCGGGCACGACCCTGACCAACCAGGTCCTGACCTTCATCAACGGCGCGAACGAAACCGCCGTGACCCCGGTCAACGCTCCGGCGGTCTACAGCTTCTTCACGGCCACGACCTATATCGGTGCCGTCCAGAACGCTGCCGACACCTGGTACGCCGGCTGGACCTGCGGTCTGTCGGGCGGCACGACCTGCTGATGACGGAAGCGAGGCGGCGGTCCTTTGGGCCGCCGCCGCCTTTCCCGCTTTCCGTTGAACCCCTTCAAGGCGCGCAGATCATGAAGACATTCTCCCTGACCCTGACAGGGGTCCTCCTGGCCACCAGCGCGCTGATCGCGCCCGGTCTGGCCCACGCCCAGACGGCTCCGGTCGAGCAGACCCCGGCTGAACAGGCGCAAGACGACGCCACCCAGGTCGACGAGATCGTCGTTCTCGGTCGCTACATTCCCGAACCCAACCGCGAGAGCCCCGAGGTCGCCGCCTTTCTGACGGCCGAAGACCTCCAGCGGACCGGCGATTCCAGCGCGGCCGCGGCCCTGACCCGCGTCACCGGCCTGTCGGTTGTCGAAGGTCGCTTCGTTTACGTCCGCGGCCTCGGCGAGCGCTATTCATCGGCCCTGCTGAACGGCTCCCCGCTTCCCAGCCCCGAGCCGCTGCAGCGCGTCGTTCCGCTCGACCTCTTCCCTTCCGGCATCCTGGAGGGCGTGACGGTCCAGAAGACCTATTCGGTCAACTATCCGGGCGAGTTCGGCGGCGGCGTGATCGACCTGCGGACGATCGATGCGCCCAACGAGCCCTTCTTCGATTTCAAGGTCGGCATCGGCTACGACACCGAGACGACGGCCCAGGAAGGCCTGATCTACTACGGCAGCCGCACCGACTTCCTCGGCTTCGACGACGGCACCCGGGACGTGCCGGGCCCGCTGGCTCTGGCCTTCTCTACCGGTAACCGCATCCAGGCGGGCCCGAACTATACGGCGACCCAGCTGCGCCAGATCGGCCAGTCGCTTGAGAATGCGCCGCTGCGACTGCTCCAGCGCGAGGAGATCCCGATCGACGGCAGCCTGGAGGCCTCAGGCGGCTTCTCGCACGAGACGCCGATCGGCACGCTCGGCGTGCTGGCGGTGGCCGGTTATGACTACAGCAGCCAGACCCGTCAGGGCTTCCAGGAAGAGGGCCAGTTCTCGGGCTCGAACCTGGTCGTCTCGACGTCCAAGGCCTTCGCCTCGACCCAGACCGACGTCCAGCTGAACTTCCTGGGTGCCCTGTCGCTGTCGAACCTCGACCACGAGGTGACCTGGACCAACTTCTACGTCCGCAACACGACCAAGGAGGCCCGCAGCCAGGCCGGCCCCGACTTCGACGCCGGCGGCTCGGTCATCCGCGACGACTTCACCGAATACTTCGTCCGCGAGCTGTTCACGACACAGCTGGCCGGCGAGCACGACTTCGCTGACGGCAACTTCGAGATCGACTGGCGGGCGGCCTATGCCACCACGTCGCGCGACGCGCCCTACGAGACCCGGTTCGGCTATGGCGTGAACGGGGCCGGAGACTTCGTCCACGACATCAACCGCAACCTGATCTCCTTCAGCGAACTTCAGGACGACGTTTTCTCGGCTGGCGCGGACTTCCGCTACACCCTGGCCCTTTCGGACTTCCGCGAGGCGGTGTTCAGCCTCGGCCTGGCCCACTTCGACAACACCCGC
Organism: Brevundimonas sp. AAP58; assembly: GCF_001295975.1. Classification (GTDB taxonomy): domain Bacteria; phylum Pseudomonadota; class Alphaproteobacteria; order Caulobacterales; family Caulobacteraceae; genus Brevundimonas. Next base: position 11,726 of record NZ_LJHU01000017.1, read on the forward strand.
GATTCCGAGCGCCGCGACCTGCGCTTCATCTCGCCGGGCGGTTTGACGGACGACCAGCGGGAATCGCGCGTCGACTTCCTGTTTTCGGACTTCAACATCAACGGCACGACCCTGCAGATCGAGGAAATCACGGGTTCGAACGGCGCAGCGGCCTACGACGCCGAGCTGACGGTCAACGCCGTCTACGGCCAGGTCGAGGCCGAGATCATCCCCTTGGTCAATCTGACCGTCGGCGTCCGCTACGAGGACGGCGAGCAGTCGGTCTCGCCGCGCGATCTGTTCGGCGGGGCCGCGCCCTTCGCGGGCACGGGCATCGAGGAGCAGTACTGGCTGCCGGCCGCCACGGTGACGTGGAACTTCGCCGAGGACATGCAGCTGCGTCTGGCGGCCTCGCAAACCATCGGCCGGCCCCAGTTCCGCGAACTGGCACCCCAGTCCTACACCGACCCCGATTCGGACCGGACCTTCATCGGCAACCCGTTCCTGATCGACACCGAGATCCTGAACCTTGACGCCCGCTGGGAGTGGTATTTCGCCCGCCAGCAGTTCATCACGGCCGGGATCTTCTACAAGGACCTGGAAAACCCGGTCGAGTCGATCATCGTCGACGTCGGCAACCAGCGTCAGCAGTCGTTCCTGAACGCGCCGCAGGCGACCATCATCGGGGCCGAATTCGAAGCCAAGAAGTACTTCGAGTTCCCCGACAGCGGCATGAGCTTCATCGCCAACAAGCGGTGGCTGGTCCAGGCCAACTACACCTACTCCGACTCCGAGGTTCAGGTGGACGCGAGTGACCGGGTCTTCACCCTGGGCGGTGCCGGGGCCCCGGAAAGCGCTGCCTTCTTCATCGCCGACGGCAGCCGCATGCAGGGCCAGTCCGAGCACGTCGTTAACGCCCAGTTCGGCTGGGAAGACGACAACGCCCGGTCGCAGGCGACCCTGATCGTCAACTACGTCTCCGAGCGCATCACCGCGCGTGGCGCGGGCGTGGGCGGCAGCCGTGAGCCGGACTACATCCAGGAGCCGGGCGTTTTCCTGGACTTCGTCTACCGCAAGGACTTCACGGCGATGGGCCGCGACCTGGGCTTCGCGCTCGAGCTGCGCAACCTGCTCGGCACCGAGTTCGACGAGTACCAGGAACTCGGCAACAAGATCCGGATCAACAACTACGATCTGGGTTCGAGCGCCTCGGTCAGCCTGACCGCGCGGTTCTGATCTCCAACGTCTTCCTCCCCTGATTGACGGCCGCTCCGGAAACGGAGCGGCCGTTTTTCGTTCAGTCCGCCCGATACACCACCTCGCCGTCGACGACGGTCAGGACGGCGCGACCGCGCGGGATATCGGCTTCCGGCACGGTCATCAGGTCGATGTTGAAGGCGGTGAAGTCGGCGCGCTTGCCGACCTCGATGGTGCCCAGCTCATTCTCGCGAAACGAGGCATAGGCGGGCCACAGGGTGAACATCTTGAGCGCTGTGGCCCGGTCCACGGCCTCCTGCGGCCGCCAGTCCGGACCTTGGAAGCCCTCCAGATCGCGCCGGGCCACGGCGGCGTAGAACTCGATCAGGGGATCCCCGCGCTCGACCGGCGCGTCCGAGCCGCCAACCACGATCACACCGCGATCGACCAGGCTGTGCCAGGCATAGGCGCCGTCCAGCCGCGCGTCGCCGAGCCGGGCGGGAGCGAAGTGGAAGTCGCCGATGGCGTGGCTCGGCTGCATGGAGGCGATGATCGGCAGCTCGTGGAACCAGCGATAGTCGGACGGTCTCAGAATCTGGGCGTGCTCGATGCGCCAGCGCACATCCTCGCCGTTCGGGCGCTCCGACGGCGGCACATTGCCGAGCGCCTCGGCGTACCATGCCGCCACCTCGGTGTTGCCCCGGTCGCCGATGGCGTGGGTGGCCAGCTGGATGCCCGCGCGCAGGGCCTGCTCGTAGAGCGGCACCTGCTGCTCGCGGGTGACCTGCATCAGGCCCGAGGTCTCGGGCGCATCGGAGTAGGGGGCGTGGAGCGCCGCGCCGCGCGAGCCCAGCGCCCCGTCGGCGTAGAACTTGACCGCGCGGGTGATGACGCGGCCGTCGGCGACCGAGCGCGGACCGGTCTGGAACAGTTCGGTGGCACCGTCGGGCGTGACGCTGTTGTAGACCCGGACCGGGGCCTCGCCCGCCTCCGCCATGGCCTCCAGCAGAGGCACGTCGCGCCACGGCACGCTCATGGAATGGATGCCGGTCCAGCCATATCGGGCCTCGACCTGAAAGCCCGCCCGATAGGCGGAGCGCGTCGCCTCCGGGTCGGCCTGGGGCATGAGCGGCGCCAGCAGCTGTTCGGCGGCGTCGATGAACATGCCGGTCGGCTGGCCATCCGGGCCCTTCAGGATTTCGCCGCCGAAGGGGGCCTGGGTCTCGGCGGTGATGCCCAGCTGTTGCATCGCGGCTGTGGAGGCGACCGTGGCATGGCCGTCAGCCCGTTGCAGCAGCACGATCCGTCCCGGCGCGGCCGCGTCGAGGTCCGCAGCGGTCAGGAAGCGGGCCCCGCTGGCGCTCTCGGGCCAGCGCGTCTCGATCCAGCCCCGGCCGATGATGACGCCCTCGAGGTTGGCTTCTGCCCAGGCGGTCAGGCGGCTCATGGCGTCGACGACGGACGCGGAGCCCTCCAGGTTCAGCGTCAGCTCGCGCCAGCCGATGCCGTCGAGGTGGGCGTGGCCATCGGTGAAGCCGGGAAACAGGGTTGCGCCGTTCAGCTCGACGACCTCGAGGCCTTCCGTGGACGGAGCGCCAGCCGAAGGGCCAACGTAGGCGATGCGGCCGCCGCGCGCGATGACCATCTCGGCGGGCGCGGCGCCGTCCACGCCCGTGTGGATCGTTCCGCCCCGGATCAGCAGGTCCTGGGCGGACGCGGGCAGGGCCAAGGCGGCGAAGGCGACGGCGAGGAAGGCGCGAGTCATGGGCGGTCCGGAAGCGGCGAAGATTGGACACGGAGTTGCGGCCCTCCCGGCCCGGACGTCAAGGCGACGCTGGCGCGGCGGCCGGTCGCGCGCCATCTTCACCCTATGAAGCTGTTCACCATCGGATATGAGGGGGCCGCCCAGCCCGAGGTCATCGGGCGGCTGAAGGCGGCGGGGGTCGAGACCCTGGTCGACGTCCGCGCCGTGGCGGCGTCGCGGCGGGCGGGGTTCTCCAAGACGATCCTGGGTGAGAGCCTGAAGGCCGAAGGGATCGACTATCTCCATCTGCGCGCGCTCGGCACGCCCAAGGCCGGACGGGACGCGGCGAGGAAGGGTCGGATCGGGGAGATGCGCGCCATCTTCGCCGACCATCTGACCGAGCCGCAGGCCCAGGTGGAGCTGGCGAGGCTGAAGGCGCTGGCCGGCGAACGCCGTGTCGCGCTGCTGTGCTTCGAGGCTGATCACGCGGGGTGTCACCGCGCGGTGCTGGCCGAGCGATTGGCGGCCGAGGACGGCTTGGAGGTGGTGAACCTCTGACCGGCTGCGCTAAACGTCGCGTCATGGGTCAGCCGCGCATCTTCATCGACGCCGACGCCTGTCCAGTGAAGGACGAGGTCTATCGGGTGGCCGCGCGCTATGGGCTGCATGTGTTCGTTGTGTCGAATGGCTGGATCAATACCCAGCGCCAGCCCTGGATCGAACAGATCGTGGTCGATGCCGGACCGGATGTCGCCGACGACTGGATCGCTGAACGGGCGGAGCCGGGCGACATCGTCATCACCGCGGACATTCCCCTGGCCGACCGCTGCCTGAAGGCCGGAGCGCAGGTGCTGAAGTCCAATGGACAGAGCTTCACACCCGACATGATCGGATCGGCACTGGCCGGCCGCATGGTGGGGGAACACCTGCGGTCGATGGGGGTGGCGACGTCGGGACCGCTGCCGTTTGGACCCAAGGACCGCTCCGCCTTCCTCCAGGCGCTGGACACAGCGGTGGTGCGGGCGAAGCGGGTCTTGACGTGACCGTCATTCCCGAGAGCGAACTGGAGTTCCGCTTTTTCCGCGCCGGGGGACCGGGCGGACAGAACGTCAACAAGGTCGCCACTGCGGTTCAGATGCGGTTCGACGCGCTCAACTCGCCCAGCCTGACCGAGCCGGTGCGCGAGCGGCTGATGCGGCTGGCGGGCCAGAGATTGACGCTGGACGGAGTGATCGTGATCACCGCCGTGCGATTCCGCACCCAGGAACGGAACCGGGCCGACGCCATCGAGCGGCTGCAGGAACTGGTCAGCAAGGCCTCGGTGGCGCCGATCAAGCGGATCGCCACCCGTCCGACGCGGGCGTCGAAGGAGCGGCGGCTCCAGGCCAAGTCGGGACGATCCGCCATCAAGGCCGGACGGGGCCGACCCGATCTGGATTAGCGATCGTCATCCCCGATCGATGCGGCCGACGGGGGCCCGGGGCGCGCTCCTGGGGCCTGCCCCTCCGTTGCCGGCGCAGAGGGTACAGCGGTCGTCGGGGCCTCTTCGGGCTCGGACGATACGGCCGGAGCTGGACGGAAGAGCAGGGCCGCGACCCGGCCTTCCCCATCCAGGCCGATGATCCACTGGGTGGCCGCGTTCTCGAAGATCACAAGGAACTGGTTTGCCCCGTTGCTGAGGCCTTGGGCCTCGATCATTCCCAGTTCACCGAAGCCCCGAACGACGGGCTGAAGGGTGGTGAGCTGGGGACGCAGGCGATTGGCGAGATCGGTCGTGAACAGATCAGTGTCCAGCTGACCCTGGGCGAGGTCGGCGATGATGACGCGGAGCGCGCCCTCGGCGATATCGGCATCGGTCACGCCAGCCTGCGAGGTGGCCGGAGCGGTCGGCCCGGCCGAAGCCGCCGGTGTCCGCGCCGGTCCATCGAATGTGTTGGGCAGGGTCGCCGCCACCGCGGGCGAGGATGTCGGGGCGAGCGAACGGGTCTCACCCGCCGTCGGCACCGCCTGAGCCGTAGTCTGGGCCAGGGACGGCGCGGCGAGGCCCAACAAGGCGGTGGTCAGGGCGAGGGATCGGATCATCGGGTGTCCTTCGAGGGGGTCAGCCGAGAATCCGGGGCCAAAGCGACAGAAGCAAGGCGGCGGCCGACAGGATGACGGAGACGCCCACGCCAACGCCCAGCCACGGCGAGAGTTTCGTCCGCTCGATCACGACGGTCTGGGTCTGGGGCGGGTCCTGCACGAGGCGGGAGATGGCCCGGGCGGCGGCGAGGCCTTCCTTGAGGGCATCGCGGACCTGCGCGCGCGGGCCCAGCTCTCGCATGATCCAGCGTTCCACGACAGGCTGGGCGGCGGACCACAGGTCGTGGTCGGGGTTGAGACGGCGCGCCACGCCCTCGACCGAGACCATGGTCTTCTGCAGCAGGATCAGCTCGGGCCGCAGGTGCATGTCGAACAGGGCCGTGATCTCGAACAACTGGCCCAGCAGCCGGCCCATCGAGACCTGCGAGGCGGCCCGGCCGATGACTGGCTCGCCGACGGCCCGAAGCGCCTGGGCGAAGGCGTCGACTGAGTGGTGCGGCGGGACATAACCGGCCTCGAAATGGACCCGGGCGATCCGGGCATAGTCGCGGGTCAGGAAGCCCCACAGGATCTCCGCCAGGTAGCGCCGCTCTGCCGGGCCGATGCGGCCGACGATGCCGAAGTCGACGGCGGTCAGGTCGGCGGGGGCCTGGCAGAACAGGTTGCCCTCATGCAGGTCGGCGTGGAAGACGCCGTGATCCAGCGCCTGGATCAGGAAAGCGCGCACGACATTGTCGGCCAGCTGGTCCTTGTCCAGCCCCGGCTGACGCGCGGCGTCCGGGTCGGTCATGGGCACGCCGGGCGCCCATTCCAGCGTCAGCACCCGCTTGCCGACCCCGTCCCAGACCACCCTGGGTGAGGTCATGTGCATCATACCGTCGGCACGGGCCTTCTGCATGACGTCGTGCAGTTCGGAGGCCGCCGCCGCTTCCAGCCGCATGTCCAGTTCCAGATACATCGACCGGGCGACGGTCTCGACGAAGGCCTGGGGCTCCAGCCGCCGCGCGGGGACGACGAAGCGATGCACCAGGCGCGCAGCGAGGCGCATGGCGTCCAGCCCCTTGGCCACGCGACGCTCCACGCCCGGACGCAGCACCTTGACCGCGACCTTGCGACCATCGGCGAGGTAGGCCGGATGGGCCTGGGCCAGAGAGGCCGCGCCGATGGGGTCGCCGAAGTCGATGAACAGCTCCTCGACCGTGCGGCCGATGGAGCGTTCGACCTCCAGCCGGGCCTGATCGGTCGGAAAGGGCGGCAGCTTGTCCTTCAGCCGGCCGAGGTCGCGGGCGAACTCGATGCCGAAGATGTCGGCGCGGGTGGCCATGACCTGGCCCAGCTTGATGGCGACGGGGCCGAGCGTCTCGAAGGCGCGGCCGAGGCGCTGGCCCGGGCGGCCGTTGCGCCCGTCCTTGCCCGCGAACAGATGCACGAACCCCGCGATGGGCCGGAACCAGGCGGGCAGAAGATGGGTGATCTCGCGCGGGATCAGGGCATCGTGGCGCGCCAGCGCCCCACCCCAGCGGATCAGCCGGACGGTGGCGCCCAGAGGATCGCGCACCGGCTCGGTCGGTGGGGCGGCCGGGGCGACGCGGTAGGACGGATTGGGAGCCTGCGGGGTCAGATCGCCCACCCGAAGTGGATGGCCGCGACCCCGCCGGACAGGTTGGTGACAGCGACGTTCTTGAACCCCGCCTCCTCGATCATGGCCTTGAAGGTGGACTGGTCGGGGAAGCGGCGGATGCTCTCGACGAGGTACTGATAGCTGTCGCGGTCCTTGGCGACCCACTCGCCGATGGCCGGAATAGCGTTGAAGGACCAGGCGTCATAGGCCTTGCGGACCGCCTCGGCGGTCGGGCGCGAGAACTCCAGGCACAGGAACCGGCCGCCGGGCTTGAGCACGCGCCGGGCCTCTCGCAGCGCCACCGGGATGTCGGCGACGTTTCGGATGCCGAAGCTGATCGAATAGGCGTCGACCGAGGCGTCGGGGATGGGCAGCTTCATGGCGTCGCCGACGGTCCAGACCATCTCGGGCTCGCCGCCCTTCTGGACGCCCGCCAGGATCATCTCAGCGTTGTAGTCGAGCACGATGACCGAGGCGTCGGCCCCGCCTCGGCGTTCCTGGGCGCGGCGGGCGAGCTTGGAATAGCGCCGGGCCATGTCGCCGGTGCCGCCCGCGACATCCAGAATGGTCTCGCCCGGACGGGGGTTGAGCTTCGCGGCCGCCGCGTCCTTCCACAGCCGGTGGACGCCGCCGCTCATCAGGTCGTTCATCAGGTCGTAGCTGGAGGCCACGCTGTCAAAGACACCGCGCACCAGACGCACCTTCTCGCGCGCATCGACGTCGCGAAAGCCGAAGGAGGAGGTGGCAGTGGTCTCGGTCATGCGGGCGGTCTAGCGGGTCGCAGGCCCGGCGTCATCCGCCCGCGTGGCCGCAGGCGCAGCGTGTCACGCCGCCTTGGGCCGAGGTATGCCCAAGTCCTTCATCACCCCACGCATGGCCGAGTAGCAGCCGCAGGCGTGGGCCTCGAGCGCGGGGCGATCCAGCACCTCGACCCAGCCCCGCCCGCGCCGGATCAGCCCCTTGTCCTCCAGTTCGGTGCCGACCTCCGACACCGTGGCGCGGCGCACCCCCAGCATGCCGGCGATGTCGGCCTGGGTCAGGTCGAAGCGAGGCCCTTCGGCGCGGTCGTGCAGGGTCAGCAGCCAGCGCGCCAGACGTTCGTCCAGGCGGTGCTGGGCGTTACAGGCGGCGGTCTGCTGGACCTGGGCGAACAGGCTCTCGGTAAAGCGGGACAGGGCGTTGCGCAGGTCCGCGCTCTCGCCCAGCGCATCGGAGAAGACGTCGGCGGGGCAGCAGGCGGCCGATCCCTCGATCTGGGCGATGGCGCGGCTTGAGGCGCGGCCGTTCATGGGGCCACAGGTCACGCCGACCAGGCCCTCGCGGCCTATGGCGGCGGTTTCGATCAACCGGTCCTCGGGCAGGACGGTCATGAGCGACACCACGCCGGTCAGGGGGAACCAGACCTCGTCGACCTCCTCGCCGGCATCGTAGAGCACCTGGCCCTGGGCGAAGGGCCTTTCGTTGAGGTGCGGCTCCAACCGCTGACGGTCGACGTCGGCGAGCGAGGCGATCCAGAGATTGTCCATGTCGAGCCTCCGAGAAATGGCGACGCTTCCAAACGCCCAACCTTGGCCGTGCGTTCCGAACGATGATCGCCGGCATGTCGGCACGCTTGTCGCGGATCGGGCGGCGGTCTAGGCGGGAGGCATGAGCCGAGCCGTCATCGACCCCGCCGCCGCCGTCGCCGACCTGACCGCCTGGTCCGTCGCGCCGGGCGAGCGCCCCGCCATCCGCCGCGAGATCAAGTTCGCCGACTTCAACACGGCCTTCGGCTTCATGAGCCGGGTGGCCCTGAAGGCCGAGACGATGGACCACCATCCGGAATGGTCGAACGTCTACAACCGGGTCGAGGTGCTGCTGACCACCCACGACGCGGGCGGGGTGACGGAGCTGGACGCGATGCTGGCCCGCTTCATCGACGAGGCGGCGTCAGCTCTGGGAGGGAAATGAGATGACCGGACGCGTCGCGGGCAAGACCGCCCTGATCACGGGGGCCGCAGGCGGGCTGGGCGAGGCCATGGCTCGCATGCTGGTGCGCGAGGGGGCCAAGGTCGCCGTCACCGACATCGACGGGGCGCGGGCGGAAAGCCTGGCCGCGTCGATCAACGCGGAGACGCCCGGCTCCGCCTTCGCCTTTCAGCACGACGTCGCCGACGAGGCGCGCTGGGCCGAGGTGGTCGAACAGGCGGTTGGGGCGATGGGCTCGCTGTCGGTGTTGATCAACAACGCCGGGGTCGGTGGCCCCCTGGCCTTCGTCGAGGACGACACCGTCAAGAACTGGCAGCGCCAGTTCGACATCAATCTGAAGTCGGTGATGCTGGGGGCCAAATACGCCATGCCGCATCTGAGGGCGGCGGCCCCGGCCTCGATTGTGAATATCTCGTCCATCGCGGCTCTGGCGGCCGGGCCGGGGATGGGTGCCTACAATGCCACCAAGGCGGCGGTGTGGATGTACACCAAGACGCTCGCGCTCGAGGCCGCCAAGAAGGACTGGAACGTGCGCTGCAACTCGGTGCACCCGGTCTTCATCAAGACCCCGATCCTGGACCCCTTCATCGCCATGGCCGGCGGTGACGAGGAGATGGCGCACCAGAAGCTGGCGCGCGGCATTCCGCTGAAGCGGATTGGAGAGCCGGACGACGTGGCCTACTGCGTGCTCTATCTGGCGTCCGATGAGTCGAAGTTCGTGACCGGGTCGGAGTTCAAGATCGACGGCGGCATGACGGCGCAGTGAGGCTCTGGCTCTCCCTCCCCGTTCGGGGAGGGTGGTCGGAGCATGGCGGAGAACGGGTGGGAGCGGCCCGGTGCGCCAAACTCTGACGTCGCTTATGCAACGCCTTGCCGCCCCCACCCGGTCGCTGCGCGACCTGCCCTCCCCCGAGGGGGAGGGAGAAGCCCTAAGCCGCTACAGCAAATCTACCGGCAAAATCTGGCTCGACAGCAGCGTCTCCATCGCCTGCCAGCGGTCCGTCCCCTGGCGCTCGATCCACGCCTGGACCACATCGCGGCCGAGGCCATAGTTGATGATGTAGCTGCGGTAGGTATCGATGAAGCGCACCCGCTGGGCCGCGCGCTCGGGCGTCGTCAGCATGTAGCGAGACAGGAGCCGGGTGGCCTCGGCCCGGTCTATGCGGCCGGCCAGATAGTCGTCGGCGATGGTGTATTCAGCCCGCGCCAGACGGCGGACGAGAGCGTTGAGCTGGGCCTTCTGCTGGACCGGGGCGCCGGTCAGGCCCGCCAGCGGCAGGAGCACGTCGCGCTCGAACCGCGCGGCCTCGTCTCCCGGAAAGGCCAGGTCGATGCCATAGTTGGCGCTGCCCTCGGCCACGAAAGACATGGGCGAATAGAGGGGATAGACGCTCATCTCGACCCAGCCGCGCTCCACGACGAAGGTCTGTTCCAGTAGGGCGTTGTAGACGTGGTGGCCTGGATAGGCCTCGTGACAGCCCAGGTCGATGGCGCGGTCGGTGAAGATGGGCTGGTCGGTGTTGATTTCGATCCGGCTGGCCGCGCCGCCCAGATAGTAGTTGTAGCCCGACCACGGCTTGTCCGTGACGAAGGCCAGGGTGAACCGCTCGTTCGCCGGTAGGTCGATATGGCGGATGGTGCGCGCGCGGCACTCGGCGATCGAGGCGTCGAACACGGCCTGGAGCCGGTCGGTCGGGATCTGGAACCCGCCCCGGAAGGCGGCGACGCGGGTCGCCAGTTCGCCCACGCCGGGGACCAGGCGATCGATCTCGGCCAGGATGGGGTCGAAGTCCGACAGGGGCCGCAGCTCGGGGCGGACGCCGAACAGGGCCTCGGCCTCGTCGGCGAAGCTCATCCGCTCGCCCCCGATCATGCGAAGCCGCGCCGCGGCCGCCGAGACGTGGGCCAGAAGATAGGCCTTCCTCTGGGCCACGGTGGGCTCGGCCCCCGCGACGGAGATGGCGTTCAGACGCTCGGTCAGGGAGGCGGCGCCCTGGATCAATGCGGGCACGTCGCGCGGGTTGGCCCGGGCGGCCTCGGCCCACTCCGGCGGGCCATAGTAGGCGTCGACGTAGCCGGGCTCTCGCTCGCCGATCTCCAGGATCAGGGCAACGTAGTCGCGCGCGACCGCGTCCAGACTGTCGCCCGAAGGATCGGGCCGCGCGACCGGTGTGGTCGCGCATGCGCCAAGAAACAGCAGACATCCAAGCAGCAGCGCCCGCATCATCGATCCTTCCCCTCAGACATTCGCCTTGACGCTAGCCCAGTCTCCCGGGCGCGAAACCTTACAAATCGTCCAGACGGTGACGGCTGCGGCCCGACCCGCGCCCCTCCGCGCATTCGGGATTGAGGGCAGCGCCCGGCTGCTGTAAGGCCCTTCGTCCGGTCGCCGCGAGCGACCGCGCCAGACGCACCCGTAGCTCAGCTGGATAGAGCGTTGCCCTCCGAAGGCAAAGGTCACACGTTCGAATCGTGTCGGGTGCGCCATCTTCCTCTCCCTTCTGCAAAGCGAGACGGCTGGTAACCGGAGCGGGAGACCGGACGAAGATCAGTGCGCCGCTTTCGTGTCGGCGTGTCGGGGGTATGCTCGGAAAAGGATGACCGCGCTTGCGCCCGCTCCCATTGCGCCGCTGATCGACCCGCTGGGACGGGCGATCCGCTATGTGCGCCTGTCGGTGACGGATCGCTGCGATCTGCGCTGCGTCTACTGCATGGCTGAGCGGCAGACCTTTCTGCCCCGGAATCAGGTCCTGTCGGTGGATGCGCTGGACCGGTTGGCCTCGGTGTTTGTGGATCTGGGTGCGCGTCGCATCCGTCTGACGGGCGGCGAGCCTCTGGTTCGGCGCGACGTGATGGACCTGGTCAAGCGGCTGTCGCGGCATCTGGCGTCGGGCGCGCTGGAGGAGCTGACGCTGACGACCAACGGGACGCGTCTGGCCGAGCATGCTGCGGCTCTGGCCGATCACGGGGTGCGGCGGGTGAACGTGTCGCTCGATACGCGCGACCCCGGGACCTATCGGCGGCTGACGCGGGGCGGTGACGTGGGCCGGGCTCTTGACGGGATCGCTGCGGCGCATGCGGCGGGAATGGCGGTCAAGATCAACGTCGTGGCGTTGAGGGACGACAATGCCGCCGAGCTGCCGGACCTGATCGCGTGGGCGCATGGCGAGGGCCATGAGATCAGTCTGATCGAGGCCATGCCGATCGGCGAGATCGGGGCGGACCGGACGGCGCAGTTCCTGTCGCTGGCCGAGGTTCGACGAGAGCTCGAGACCCGCTGGACCCTGAGTGCCCTGGATCGCCGAACGGCGGGGCCGGCGCGCTATGTCAGGGTCCAGGAGACTGGTGGTACGCTGGGCTTCATCACGCCGATGACCCACAACTTCTGCGGCGATTGCAATCGGGTGCGAGTAACCTGCACCGGTCGGCTGTATCTATGTCTGGGCCAGGACGACCAAGCCGATCTGGCGACGGCTCTCGAGGCCGGTGGAGAGGCAGGCGTGGAACGAGCGATTCGGGACGCGGTCGCCAGGAAGCCTGGCGCTCATGACTTCCGCATCGCGGCGGGCGCGGGGGCTGCCGTGGCGCGGCCCATGTCCATGACCGGCGGCTGACCACAGAACGCTTGACGGCGAGGTATGTTATTTCATAACGGTCGCGCTCTTCAGGAGGACCGTTGTCGATGACTGCTTTGCGAACCGCCCGCCCGCTTCTGCTTGCCGCCGTCAGCTGGACCGCACTCGCCGGTGCCGCGACCGCCCAGTCGGCCGGGCCGGTGCAGGACGACCGGCTCGACGACATCATCGTCACCGGCGCCCCCTTTGGCATCAGTCAGAGCGCGTCGATCATCGCCACCACCGTGGTCGACGAGGAAGCGCTGGCCACGGCTCCGGCCGCCACGCTGGGCGATCTGCTGGCCGGGACACCCGGCCTTCGGTCCAGTTCCTTCGCGCCGGGCGCAACACGTCCTGTGATCCGCGGCCTGACCGGGCCGCGCGTGCAGGTCCTGACCAACGGCATCGGTCTCATCGACGCCTCCTCGGTGTCGCCGGACCACCAGGTCGCGGCCGACCCGGCGGAGGCCAACCGGATCGAGATCGTGCGCGGCCCCTCGACCCTGGTCTATGGCGGCTCGGCCATCGGCGGTGTCGTGAATGTACTGGACGGACGCATTCCCGAGGCGCTGCCCGAGGGCGGCCTGGAAGGTCGACTGGTCGCCCAGGGTTCGACGGTGGACGAGGGCACGTCGTTCGGTGGACGCGCCGACATCGCGTTCGGAAACTTCGTTCTGCATCTGGATGCGGTGACCAAGGAGGCGGACGACTATGAAGTCCCGTCCTCGCCGATTTCGCGCAGGCTCGCCGACGCGGAGGGCATCGACCGTGACCGGACCGGCGTGGTGCCCGGCAGCTTCTCGGAACTGGACGCCTGGGGCATCGGGGGCTCTTTCGTCGGTGACCGGGGCTTCGCCGGTGTGTCATACAAAGAGACGGACAGCACCTACGGCGTCGTGGCCGAGGAAGGCGTCTTCATCGAACTGGAGCAGCAAAGGTTCGACGCGCGCGGCGAGCTGCGCTTCGACACGGGGCCGTTCCGGGCCCTGCGCGGTGCCTTTGGGCAGGCCGACTATACCCACACTGAATTTGAGGATGTGGACGAACCCGGCACGGTCTTCGAATCCGACGGTTGGGAAGCCCGCGCCGACCTGATCCAGCGCGATCAGAACGGCTGGAATGGGGCCATCGGCGTCCAGGCCCTGTCGCGGGACCTGTTGGCCGTCGGCGACGAGGCCTACATTCCCGGCAGCACCACGGATGAGGCGGGCGTTTACACCGTCCAGCGCTGGGACCGGGGTTCCTACGGTTTCGAGGGCGGCCTTCGCTATGATCGCCGCACCGTCTCGGCGACGCCGATCGGCGGCACGAGCGAGCTGGAGCGGGAATACGACAACTGGTCGGCCTCCGGTGCCGTGTTCCTGCGCCCGTCCGAGGGTCTGTTCCTGGGCCTGAGCCTGACCCGCAACGAACGCGCTCCTTCCGAGACCGAACTGTTCGCCGACGGCGTGCATATCGCCACGGGCGTCTACGAACTGGGCGATACCGATCTGGACAGCGAGTCGGTGACGACGCTGGAGGGCACGCTGCACTACGACGGCGGTCGCCTGCGCGGCGACCTGCACGTCTACGCCTCGCGCTATGATGGCTTCATCGACCTGCGCGACACCGGGTTGGAGATCGAGTTCGACGAGGATGGCGAGATCGAGGAGTTCCCGATCTTCGCCTATCTCCAGACGGACGCCGATTTCCGGGGCTTCGAGGCCGAGATCGCTTACGACATTTGGGCCGATGGCAATCGCGTCGTGACCCTTGAAGGTGCCATCGACTATGTCGATGCCGACACCGATCTGGGTCCGGCCTCGCGCATTCCGCCTCTGTCGCTGACGGGACGGGTCAAGTACGGCTCGGGTCCGCTGGACCTGGGGCTGGAGGTCCGCCATGTCGCCGAGCAGGACGAGGTCGCGGAGTTCGAACTGCCGACCGACAGCTATACCATGGTCAATCTGTCGGGTGCCTGGCGGCCGTTCACGGACCCGGGCGTGACCCTGTTCGCCGAGGCCCGCAACCTGACAGATACCGAGGCGCGCGAGCATGTCAGTTTCCTGAAGGACATCGCGCCCCTCCCGGGACGGAACCTCCGGTTCGGAATCGCCTATCGCTTCTGATCAGAGCCGCCGGAGCATGTAACGCGCGCCTTGGCCATAGCCGGATAGCGTCGCCTCCAGCTCCGGCGAGGGATCGACTTCGAAGCCATGGCGGGCCCAGAAAGACTCAGCGTCGTTGACGGCGACGAGCGCGAGGGCCTGCCAGCCGTCGCCCCGGGCCTGTTCGACCAGTGCCCGTATCGCCGCTCGGGCATGTCCGGCACCCCGGGCCTGGGGTCGCAGGGCGAGGTCATGCACGTAAAGGACGTCCGAGGCGTCGGGCAGGGCGTTCAGGCGGCTGTTGAGCGCAGGGATCGAGCCTCGCCGCGAGGGATAGGCGATCAGATAGCCGGACACCTGACGGCCGTCGGTCAGAACCTGGCAGCCCTCAGGATGAAGCACCAGGCGATCGGCGAAGCACTCCCGATCCTCGAAGTGATCTGGAAAGGCGACCGCCGCGACGGCACAGACGCCGTCGAGATCGTCCGGCGTCATCGGCCGCCAGGTCAGTCCGGGCATCGCGCGTTGAGCGGGGCGGCGGTGTAGGTCCAGCTCATCGACTGCGGCTGGCCGTTTGCTACGCCCTCGATCTGGCCGGTCAGGACATCACCCTCGCGGCTGTAGATGACGCGCTGGGGGAAGTCGTGCTCGGGGTTCTCGAACGCGGCGCGACTGGGCGAGGACTCGGCCAAGGGGAAAGTCGTGGCGGGAACGCCGTTCGGCTGGGCGAGGAAGGCGAGGCGTCCGTCCACCGTGGCGATGCGGGTAAACTCAACAGAGCCCCGGCCAGAGCGGCCGACGGTCAGGGTCACCCCCGCCATCAACCCGCCGCGCGGATCGCTCCAGGTCTCCGACACCTCACGACCGCCCTCGCAGCTTAGCCAGTAGCCCGCCAGCCAGGACAGGTCCTCGATCGGCGTCGGTGCGGTCTGGAGGGCGAGGGCGGCGAGCAGGGCGGTGGACATGGGCGGCCTCTCAGTTGACCTTGGCCGGGTCCGGCGGGGCGGGCGGAAGCGCCGCGCAGGGGACGCCGTCTTCCTTCAGGGCCTTGACCTCGGCGGGGGTGGCCTCGCCGTAGATCTCGCGCTTCTCGGACTTGCCTTCGTGGATGGCGCGGGCCTCGCGGGCGAAGGCGTCGCCGACGTAGTCGAAGTTCTGCTCGACGTGGGCGCGGACCTCGCGGGCCATCTCCATCATCATGGTCTGCATGTTCTGGGCGACCTCGGGAGCGGGCGTGGTGCGCTTGGTCCCGGCGACAGCGGGGGCCATGATCTGCTTGGAGACCTGGCGCGAGCCGCAGAAGGGGCATTCGACGAGACCCCGCGCCGACTGGTCGTCGTAGTCGGACGAGGAGCCGAACCAGGCCTCGAAGCCGTGGTCGGCGTCGCAGTGGAGGGCGTAGCGGATCATTGCGGCAGGGCTTGAGGTGGGGCGTATTCGCGGTCGTGGGTCAGGGCCGGGATCGCGGCGCGGGCGCGGGCGACCTCCGAAAGATCGAGGCTGGCGTGCAGCACGCCGGGGTCGTCATGGTCAAGTTTCGCGATGACCTCGCCCCAGGGCGAGATGACGGTGGAGCGGCCCCAGGTCCTGCGGCCGTCCTCATGCTGACCGCCTTGCGCCGGGGCGAGGACGAAGGTGCCGGTCTCTATGGCGCGGGCGCGCAGCAGGGTCTCCCAGTGGGCCTCGCCGGTGGGCACGGTGAAGGCGGCGGGCACGGCGATCAGGGCGGCGTTCGCCTTGGCCAACTGGCGGAACAGGTGGGGGAAGCGCACGTCGTAGCAGACGGTCAGTCCCATCCGGCCCCACGGGGTGTCGGCGACCGCGGCGGAGTCGCCCGGCCGGATGGTGGCGCTTTCGCGATAGGTCTCGCCGTTCGGAAGGTCGACGTCGAAGACGTGCAGCTTGTCGTAGCGGGCGACGATGGCTCCGGCCGGGTCGATCAGCAGGGAGCGGTTGGCGGCGCGGTCGTCGCCGGTATGGCCCGAGCGGACGATGGCCGAGCCGATCAGCAGCCAGACATCCAGCTCGGCGGCGAGACGGCGCAGGCCGACCACGCAGGGGTCCTGGTCCTCATCGGTGATGGCGGCGGCGCGGCGGTCGCGGCGCTGTTCGAGGAGGTTGGTCCCCTCGGGCGTCAGGATCAGTTTGGCGCCCTCGGACGCCGCCTGCCGGATCAGGGGCTCGACGTGCGCAAGGCCCGCCTCGGCCGTGGCCGGGGTGCGGGTCTGGATCAGGGTGACGGGCAGCCCCGACATGCTCAGGCGGCCAGAAGCGGGTCGAGCTCGCCCTTGCGGTCGAGCGCGTGCAGGTCGTCGG
>NZ_LJHU01000018.1 GCF_001295975.1 Brevundimonas sp. AAP58
GCGAGACTCCCCCGCCGGTTCGACTGCGCGCGACGTGGCGGCCGCCATCTCGCCCTCGCTGGCCAAGAAGGCGGTGCTGGCCGAGCTGAACGGCGAGCAGCGCGACTTGAACCGGGTGCTGGAGACGGGCGGTTCCTTCCGCCTGATCATGCGCGACGACCCCGAGGCGCTCTACACCATCCGCCACGACACGGCCCATGTGCTGGCCGAGGCCGTGCAGACGCTGTTCCCGGGCACCCAGGTCACCATCGGCCCGGCCATCGAGGACGGCTTCTATTACGATTTTTACCGCGAGACGCCCTTCTCGACCGACGACTTCGCCGCCATCGAGAAGGAGATGGCGAAGATCGTGGACCGGGACGCGAAGTTCGAGCGCGAGGTCTGGGACCGGGACGAGGCCATCCTGTTCTTCGAGGCGCGCGGCGAGAGCTTCAAGGCCGAGCTGATCCGCGACCTGCCCGAAACCGAGACCATCACCCTGTATCGCCAGGGCGAGTGGATCGACCTGTGCCGGGGGCCGCACTTCCCCTCCACGCGTCACGTCGGCAAGGCCTTCAAGCTGACCAAGCTGGCCGGGGCCTATTGGCGCGGTGACTCGAACCGCGAGCAACTGCAGCGCATCTACGGCACCGCCTGGGCGACCAAGGAGGATCTGGACGCCTATCTGAAGCGGCTGGAGGAGGCCGAGAAGCGCGATCACCGCCGCATCGGCCGCCAGATGGAGCTCTTCCACATGCAGGAAGAGGGCCGGGGCATGGTCTTCTGGCACCCCAAGGGCTGGGTGCTGTGGCAGGTGATCGAGGCCTATATGCGCCGCCGCCTGGACGCCGCCGGCTATGTCGAGGTCAAGACGCCCCAGGTGCTGGACCGCAAGTTCTGGGAGGCCTCGGGCCACTGGGAGAAGTACCGGCCCAATATGTTCGTGTGCGAGACGGTCGAGGGGGAAACGCTCAGCCTCAAGCCGATGAACTGTCCGGGCCATGTGCAGATCTTCGGCATCGGCCAGAGGTCCTATCGCGAACTGCCGCTGCGCATGGCCGAGTTCGGCGCGTGCCACCGCTATGAGCCGTCCGGGTCGCTGCACGGCCTGATGCGGGTGCGCGGCTTCACCCAGGACGACGCCCACATCTTCTGCCGCGAGGACCAGATCGTGGAGGAGACGGCGAACTTCATCGCGCTCGCCCGCTCGGTCCACGCCGACCTCGGCATGGAGACCGCCTACATCAGCCTCGGCACCCGGCCCGAGGTGCGCGCCGGCACGGACGAATTCTGGGACAAGGCCGAGGCCCTGATGGCCGAGGCGGCCCGCGCGGCCGGGACCGAGCCGGTGGTGACCGAGGGCGACGGCGCCTTCTACGCGCCCAAGCTGGATTTCGTGGTCAAGGACGCCATCGGCCGCGAATGGACCTGCGGCACCATCCAGCTGGACTATGTCCTGCCCGAACGTCTGGGCGCGGAGTACGTCGGCGAGGACGGCGGCAAGCACCGGCCGGTCATGCTGCACCGGGCCATCCTGGGCAGTTTCGAGCGGTTCATCGGCATCATGATCGAGAACTACGCCGGGGCCTTCCCCCTGTGGCTGGCGCCGGTCCAGGCCGTGGTGGCGACCATCACCTCCGACGCCGACGACTATGCCCACCAGGTCGCCGCCCGGTTCAAGGCCGCCGGCCTGCGCGTCGAGACCGACCTGAGGAACGAGAAGGTCGGCTACAAGGTGCGCGAACACTCGGTCGGCAAGGTCCCCGTCATCGCCGTCGTCGGCCGCTCCGAGGCCGAAAAGGGCGAGGTGGCGATCCGGCGGCTGGGCTCGCAGGAGCAGACGGTGGTCAGCCTGGACGAGGCCATCCGCATCCTGACAGTGGAGGCGACGCCGCCGGATTTGAGGAGGGGGTAATGTATAATGCTGAGAGGCGTCGGGGCCGTATCAGGCCCGAGGCGAATCCGCGCGCTCGAGCCTCCGCACGTCAGGAGGGGTACCGCCCGAGAAAATCGTCCAATGTTAGGCTTATGGGGCCGTCACTCTCTCGGGGACGGCAGACCGCCTCGAACTGCGCGGCTAACTCTGGCTCCGTCGCCAGGAAATGGATACGTGCCGGCGCAAACGACTGGCGAACGGGGTCTTGTTCGGTGCTCCACGTTGTGCTGCCTCGGTCGATGCGGGTGCCTGCTGCGCAATCGAAAACAGAGAAGGTGTGAGTGTAAAGACCCGCCCGCCCTGACAACACTATTCGCATGATTTCGGGCTCGTTTGGTTCGTCAGGACCAACACGTATCGCAGTCCGCTGCCCAGCCACGATGCCAGTGTGGCGCCAGCCAGATTCCGGTTGGGCTTGACCTCCCACGAGCATGGCCACCAACATCGCGACATGGGTCATCATGGGACAGTTGGGCAGAAGGTTGCGTTAGGATCGACGAACCGGGGGACAAACGTCCCGGATTGTGCCGTTGACTCGTCGGAGAGGTTTGCTCGAGTCACTTGATTCAAATACTGATTTGTATTGGGATTCAGGTATGATGCCGCCGTGTAAATGCTTATTGAGTTCGGAGCAGACCTGTTTTCCACTAGCCATCTCGCGAAGGCGAAATCTCCTGGCGAAGGGATACCTGCGTTAACGCCAGGGTGAGAGTGTATAAATCCGACTGGAATGCTGCCCGCGCAACCGTCAGGGTTAATCGCTACAGTAGGCTGACTATCTGGCTGACCGTCGGGTCCATAGTAGATTATCTGCCTGCCGTCCTCACCGAGAATTGGAGGACCGTCATGGATCGGGCCGAGCATCAAGGTTCCGTCACCAGCTTGGCAGATAAGCGCGCCAAACTCGCGATTTTGTAAGTCTTCTGAGAAACGCGCAAATGCGGCGGCCAAAAGCGCGGAAACAGCGGCACGGGCCATGGCGTCTGAGTCCCATTGTCGGCGACCTTCCTCGCTGGGACACGCTATCTGCTCCTCAGTAAATCCCTCCGGGATCGGCGCATTGGGATCGTCGGTGATCTGTTGTTGCTGGTCTCCAGTGCCCGTGCCTTTCGTTGGCCACTGGATCGTAGCATAGGGGCTCGGTGCACGGCGCGTTTGCCCGTTGACGATTACGTCTCCGACCGTCGTCGGGGGACCAGTGTCTGTCATACGTCGTCTCGGACAAAATTCTTGATCACCCGCTCAAATATATGTGAGAAAGTCTTCAGTATCAATGAAATAATTTGGCACACTGGATCCAACCTAAATCTCGCGTGAAGTATAGCGTTCTAATGCCGACGGCCTACAGATTCATCTCCAGATCTCCGATAAGCAAGCACTCGACGAAGAACTGGATTGCTCCTTAAATCTCGTCTCCCTAGGCCTAAACGCAGCCCATGACCGCCCTCTCCATCCTCGACCTCGCGCCCGTTCCCGAGGGGTCCGACGTGTCGCGGGCGCTGGCCAACACCCTCGACCTGGCCCGCCACGCCGAACGGCTGGGCTATCGGCGCTACTGGCTGGCGGAGCATCACAACATGCCGGGCATCGCCTCGGCGGCGACGTCGGTGGTGATCGGGGCGGTGGCGGCGGCGACGAGGACGATCCGGGTCGGGGCCGGCGGGATCATGCTGCCCAACCATGCGCCCCTCGTCATCGCCGAGCAGTTCGGCACGCTGGCGGCGCTCCATCCCGGGCGGATCGACCTGGGGCTGGGCCGGGCGCCGGGGTCGGACATGGCGACCGCGCGGGCCCTGCGGCGCAACCTCGCCGGCGACGCCGACAGCTTCCCCCAGGACGTGGTCGAGCTCATGCACTGGTTCGAGCCGGCCGAGGAGGGCCAGCGGCTGCGCGCCAATCCCGGCGAGGGGCAGGACGTGCCGATCTGGATCCTGGGGTCGTCGACCTTCGGCGCGCAGCTGGCGGCGCATCTGGGCCTGCCCTATGCCTTCGCCAGCCATTTCGCGCCCGGCGAGATGATGGCGGCGATCCGCCTCTATCGCGAGACCTTCCGGCCCTCGGCGCGGCTGGACCGGCCCTATGTCATGCTGGGCTTCAACGTCTTCGCCGCCGAGACGGACGAGGCGGCGCGGCTGTTGTTCACCTCGGTCCAGCAGGCGTTCGTCAACCTGAGGACCGGGCGGCCCGGCAAGCTGCCGCCGCCGGTCGAGGGCTATGCAGAACGTCTGGACCCGGCGGCGCGGGCCATGATCGACCAGGCCCTGTCGTGCTCGGCAGTCGGAGGCCCCGCGACGGTGCGCGATCAGATGCGGGCCTTCGTCGATCGCACCGGAGCCGACGAGCTGATGATCACCAGCCAGATCTGGGACCATGCCGCGCGGGTCCGCTCGCTGGAAATCCTCGCGGAAACAAGGGCGGACTTGGCCAAGGCGGCCTGACTGGCGGCCAAGCGTGGCCTTAAGTCATTGATTTAACAAGCTTGGCTTTCGGAACGGGGACGGCAGGGCATCGTTCTATGGGCTCATCCCTGGAAGGAGTTGACCCATGGCCGACAAGACCCTCGACACCCTGTTCCACGACACGCTGAAGGACATCTATTACGCCGAGCGCAAGATCCTGAAGTCCCTGCCCAAGATGCAGCGCGCGGCCCAGTCGCCCGAGCTGAAGGCGGCCTTCGAGAAGCACATCGGCCAAACCGAAGGCCAGATCGAGCGCCTGCAGCAGGTGTTCGACATCATCGGCAAGCCGGCACGCGGCAAGACCTGCGACGCCATTGAAGGCATCCTGGCCGAGGGCGACGAGATCGCCGAGGAGTACAAGGGCACGGCGGCGCTGGACGCCGGCCTGCTCGCGGCGGCCCAGGCCGTGGAGCACTATGAGATCACCCGCTACGGCACGCTGAAGCGCTGGGCTCTGGTGCTCGGCATGAAGGACGCGGCCCGCCTGCTGGACGAGACGTTGCAGGAGGAGAGCCAGACCGACACCGACCTCACCGCCATCGCCGACGCCGCCGTCAACGCCGAGGCCATGCAGAAGGCGGCCTGACCTCAGAGCGCCTTGTCATCCCGGAAATCGCGCCAGCGATTATCCGGGACGCAGGGACGCTTTGAAGGGCAAGCCCCGGAAGGTGCGAAGCGCCTGTCCGGGGCAATGGTCGACGATCCACCATTCTCCCGGACAATCGCTGGCGCGATTTCCGGGAGTTTCGGGTTCGGCGACGCCGCGTCCCGGCTTTCCCCCCGGCTCCGGGCCGGGGTTCGGCCGGGATGACAACACAGCGCCAATCCGATGGGTCGGTTCAGGGCCGCCGGCCGTCGACGTTTCCGGGCGGAGAATAGCGGCAGGCGAGCAGCTGCTGGCCCTCGCGCGCCTCGATCGCGCAGCCCACGTGGGTGGTGCCCGACCAGATCAGCTGGGTGTAGTGGCCGACGGCCGTCCAGTTCCCGGTTCGGCTGACGTTCGGAAAGACACCGGGGCGGTAGTCCGTGCGCTGCCGGGTCCAGTCCTCGACCATCTCCTCCGGCGTCCAGACCCGGTCACCCCAGCCGGTCCACAGATTCTCGCCGTGCCCATGCGGACGCGGGTCGTGGGCGAAGCGCCTGGTGGCCATCAGTTCGCGGGCCCAGACGCGCGCCTCGACCTCTAGATCCGCGCTCCAGACAAGCGGCGGCGCCCCGACCCGGCGGCGCTCGGCGTTGTGGGCGTCGAGCAGCCGGACTTCGACCGAGGCCGACGGGCGACTGTCCTGCGGCGGGGTGATGGGGACGACGACCCGGGCGTTTTGCGATGGCGGCTCGATCCAGCGCGGGCCGCCGGGATCGGCGGGCACAGGGACCGGGGCAGGTGCCACGGCTGGGGCTGAAACAGGAGAGGGGCCAATGGCCGGAACAAGGGCGCAAGCCGAGGTCAGGGAGGCGGCGACGGCGGAGGCGGCAAGGCGTATCATGGCGTTCTCAATAGCCGACGCGCGCGGCCGTTCCGTGTCAAGGTAACTCTTATCTTGACGTTGACGTAAACGTCCGCTTTAGAGCCTTCACGCGATCCGTCCTCAATGGAGACCCACACCATGACCGACGCCTATATCTACGACGCGGTTCGAACCCCGCGCGGCAAGGGCAAGAAGGACGGGTCCCTGCACGAGATCACCGCCCTGTCGCTGGCCAGCCAGGTGCTGGAAAGCCTGCGCGACCGCAACGGGCTGGATACGTCGAAAGTCGACGACGTCATCCTGGGCTGCGTCTCGCCAGTCGGCGAACAGGGTGCCGACATCGCCCGCACCGCCGTGCTGAACTCCGGCTGGGCCCAGACGGTCGCCGGTGTCCAGATCAACCGCTTCTGCGCCTCGGGCCTGGAGGCCGTGAACATGGCGGCGGCCAAGGTGAAATCCGGCGAGGCCGACTTCGCCGTCGGCGGCGGCGTCGAGGCGATGAGCCGCGTGCCGATGGGCAGTGACGGCGGGGCCTGGCCGGTCGATCCGTCCAGCGCCTTTTCGACCTATTTCGTGCCCCAGGGCGTGTCGGCTGACATGATCGCCTCCAAGTGGGGCTTTTCCCGCGACGACGTCGACGCCTATGCGGTCGAGAGCCACAAGCGCTCGGCCAGGAGCTGGGCCGAGGGCCGGTTCTCCAAGTCGGTCGTGCCGGTCAAGGACCAGCTGGGCCTGACCATCCTGGACCACGACGAGACCATCCGTCCGAACACGGATATGCAGACCCTGGGCGCGTTGAACCCGTCCTTCGCCATGATGGGCGAGATGGCCTTCGACGCCGTGATCAACCAGCGCTACCCCGAGGTCGAGCGCGTCAACCACGTCCATACGCCGGGCAACAGCTCGGGCATCGTCGACGGATCGGCGGGCGTGCTGATCGGCTCACTGGAAGCCGGCAAGGCCTTGGGCCTGAAGCCGCGGGCGAAGATCCGGGGCGCCGCCTCGATCGGGTCGGAGCCCTCGATCATGCTGACGGGACCCGAGTTTGTGGCCAACAAGCTGCTGGGCAAGCTGGGCATGTCAAAGTCTGACATCGACCTGTGGGAGCTGAACGAGGCCTTCGCCGCCGTGGTGCTGCGCTTCATGCAGGCGCTCGACATCCCGCACGACCAGATCAACGTCTGCGGCGGCGCCATCGCCATGGGCCACCCGCTGGGGGCCACCGGCGCCATGATCACCGGCGTTGTGCTGGACGAGCTGGAGCGCTCGGACAAGGAAACCGCCCTCATCACCCTGTGCATCGGCGGCGGCATGGGCACCGCCACGGTGATCGAGCGGGTTTGATTTTCACGGGGTCGCCCCCTCTTCTCCCTTCCCCTCGAGGGGGAAGGGCCAGGGATGGGGTGGACCCCCGGTCTTTCCGGCGAGCCCGGAAGACTCCGGAGTCTTCGAGTCTGGACGGCGGGCATCCTGCCTCCACCCCATCCCAACCCTTCCCCCTCGAGGGGAAGGGCTTTCGAGAGAAGGCCTGACAGCCATGGAAAACTTCAAGATCGACGTCGACGCCGACGGCATCGCCCTGGTCACCTTCGACGTGCCGGGCCGCTCGATGAACACCCTGACCTCGGGCGTCATGGCCGAGATCCCCCAGGTGGTCGAACGCATCAAGACCGACGACGCCATCAAGGGTGCGGTGCTGACCTCGGGCAAGACCTCGGGCTTCTGCGCCGGGGCTGACCTGGGTGACATGGCCGCGGGGATGCTGACGGGCGGCTCGCTGCAGGACGCCTATGACGCCGGCTGGAAGCTGAACGGGGCGCTGCGCGCGCTCGAGACCTGCGGCAAGCCGGTGGCCGCCGCGATCAACGGTCTGGCGCTGGGCGGCGGGCTCGAACTGACGCTGGCGTGCCACTACCGCGTGGTCGGCGACAGCCCGAAGATCCAGCTGGGCCTGCCCGAGATCAAGGTCGGCCTGTTCCCGGGCGGCGGCGGCACCCAGCGCCTGACGCGTCTGGTCGGCGTGCAGGCGGCGATGATGGCCATGAGCGAGGGCAAGTCCTTCCGCCCCAACGACGCCAAGGGCGCGGGCATCGTCCATGAGGTCGTGCCTGCCGGCACCGAGGTCGAGGCCGCCAAGGCCTGGATCAAGGGCGGCGGCAAGGCCCAGCAGCCGTGGGACGACAAGTCCTTCAAACTGCCCGGCGGCGGCCCCTATCACCCGGCCGGCATCCAGAACTTCCTGGTCGGCAACGCCATGCTGAGGAAGCAGTCCTACGGCAACTATCCGGCCGTCGTGAACCTGATGAAGGCGGTCTATGAGGGCGTGCAGGTACCGATGGATGCGGCGCTGCGCATCGAGACCCGCTACTTCATCAAGACCCTGATGACGCCGCAGGCCCAGGGCATGATCCGCAGCCTGTTCCTGTCCAAGCAGGAGCTGGACAAGGGCGCGGTGCGTCCCAAGGACGTGCCCCAATCGGATCCGAAGAAGGTCACCGTGCTCGGCGCTGGCATGATGGGCGCGGGCATCGCCTATGTGAACGCCATGGCGGGCATCCAGACCATCCTGATCGACCGCGACCAGGAAAGCGCCGACAAGGGCAAGGCCCATGTCGAGGACCTGCTGAAGAAGCGCCTGTCGCGCGGCCAGCTGACCCAGGACAAGTACGACGCCCTGCTGGCATCCGTGATCGCCACCACCGACTATGACCACATCAAGGGCTCGGACCTGGTGATCGAGGCGGTGTTCGAAAACCGCGAGATCAAGGCCGATGTGACCAGGCGCGCCGAGGCCCAGCTCACGCCCGGCGCCGTGTTCGGATCCAACACCTCGACCCTGCCGATCACGGGCCTGGCCGAGGCCTCGGTCCGGCCTGAGGACTTCATCGGCATCCACTTCTTCTCGCCCGTCGACAAGATGATGCTGGTCGAGATCATCATGGGGGCCAAGACCGGCCAGGCCGCGCTCGCCAAGGCGCTGGACTACGTCATGAAGATCAAGAAGACGCCGATCGTCGTCCAGGACGGCCGCGGCTTCTACACCTCGCGCTGCTTCGGCACCTATGTCGCCGAGGGCCTGGCCATGCTGGAGGAGGGCTATGCCCCGGCCCTGATCGACAACATCGGCCGCATGACCGGCATGCCGCGTGGCCCGCTGGAGATGCACGACGACGTGGCGCTGGACCTGTCGGTCAAGATCGCCAAACAGACCGCCGAGGACCTGGGCGACGCCTATGTGCCGCTGCCCGGCTGGAAGATCGTCAAGACGATGGTCGAGGACCTGGGCCGCTATGGTCGCAAGAACGGCAAGGGCTTCTACGATTACGACACCAAGCCCAAGACCCTGTGGAAGGGTCTGTCGGACCTGGCGCCGGTCACCATCAACGACTCGACGCCCGAGATGGTCGAGGACCAGAAGCGGCGCCTGATCTTCCGTCAGGCCGTCGAGGTCGCCCGCTGCTGGGAAGAGGGCGTGATCGACGACCCGCGCGAGGCCGACGTCGGCGCCATCCTGGCCTGGGGCTTCGCGCCCTGGACCGGCGGCCCGATCACCTACATCGACCAGATGGGCGCCAAGGCCTTCGTCGAGCAGGCCGATGCCTATGCCGCGAAGTACGGCGAGCGGTTCAGCCCGCCGCAGCTGCTCCGCGACATGGCGGCCAAGGGCGAGACCTTCTACGGCCGGTTCACGGGGCAGAAGGCGGCGGCCTGACCGTCAGCCAGATTTGAAGCAGAAACGGCCCCGGGATCGCTCCCGGGGCCGTCTTCGTTTCCTCAGGCACCTGGATCAGGAGCCGGTGAACTCGAACTCCTGGCCGTCGATCTCGCACATGTTGACGCGCTCGACATAATCCGATCCGTCGTCGAATGTATAATAGAAGTCGTACATGCAGTCTTCGAGGCCATCGTCGATTGTTATCTCGACCGAGTCACCAGGCTCGACCTGGTAATCCAGGATGTTGTCGCTCCATTCATCGGACGAAGACTGTCCGTACAGGATCGAATCGATGGTCGCGTTCGAGTTGTTGACGATCGAGAACGAGACTGAGCCCGTCTGGGCCGATGCAGGCAGGGCAAAGGCGACGCAGGCGGCGGCGGCCAGGAACAGGTTACGCATTGAGATTTCCCCCGCAACGGACGGTGTGTCCGCGCTGTGTCATCCGGTGTAACCGAGATCGGTCACTGCACAAGTCCGGCCGAACCTGGAAAGATCGCCGTCATGCAAACTCGTCACATCGCGACCGACGGCCTGGTCCAGCGCGTACTGGAGGCGGGCCCCGAAGACGCACCTCTCGTCCTGCTGATCCACGGCTTTCCCGAGCTGGGGATCAGCTGGCGCGCTCAGGTCGCGGCGTTGGCGCAAGCCGACTATCGCGCGGCCGCACCCGACATGCGCGGCTATGGCGGCACCAACAAGCCGGAACGAACGGAGGATCATACCATCCTGCAGCTGGTCGGCGACATGGTCGATCTGGTGCGGGCATTGGGGCATCAGACCTGCGTCGTCGTCGGCCACGACTGGGGCGCGCCGGTCGCCTGGCACTGCGCCCTGATGCGGCCCGACGTGTTCACGGCGGTGGCGGGGCTGTCGGTGCCGTTCCAGCCGCGCCGGGCGGCCGGGCCGCCGACACCGGCGATGGCTGCGATCTCGAAGCGGCTGGGCCGGGGCGAGCTCTACATGAACCAGTTCCAGAACCCGGACGCGCACCGCATCTTCGAGGCCGATGTGGCGGCGGGCCTGCGCAAGGGCTTCTACGCCTATGACGGGGCGACGCCGGACGGCCGCCAGTCGACGGGTTTCATCGCCCCGGGCCACGACTTCCTGTCCGAAATCCCCGACGACGCCACCCTGCCGCCGTGGATGAGCGAGGATCACTTCGCGGAGTATGTGAAGGCCTTCACCGCCTCGGGCTTCAAGGGGCCGATCGACTGGTATCGGTGCCTGGACCTGAACTGGTCGCTGACGGCCTTCCTCCAGGGGCAAAAGATCACCCAGCCGTCCATGTTCATGGTGGGAGAGCGCGATCCCGTGCGCCACTACGCCGGCCAGCACGAGGCCGGACTGAAGGACTGGCTAACCGATCTGCGCAGCCAGACCGTGCTGCCCGGCGCCGGCCACTGGTTGCAGCAGGAGCGGCCGGATGAGGTCAACGCCGCTCTCCTCTCTTTCCTGGGTTCGCTGTGAACCCACGACCCCAGACCTTCGACGTTGTCATCGTCGGCGCGGGCGCCGCCGGGATGATGTGCGCCATCGAGGCCGGGCGGCGCGGACGGCGCGTATTGGTCGTCGACCACGCGCGCGCGCCGGGCGAGAAGATCCGCATCAGCGGTGGCGGCCGATGCAACTTCACCAATCTGGAGGCCGGGCGGACCGACCGGTTCCTGGGCACCAACCCCCGGTTCGCGAGCTCGGCGCTGGGGCGATTCACACCCGCCGACTTCATCGCCCGCGTGGACCGGGCCGGCATCGCCTGGCACGAGAAGACTCTCGGCCAACTCTTCTGTGATGACAGCGCCAAGCAGATCATCCGTATGCTGACCGATGACATGCGGGCGGCGAGGGTTGAACTGCGACTGGGCACGGCGGTGGAAACCTATGACCGGTCTGGCGAGCGGTTCGACCTGACCCTGTCGGACGGCTCGGCCGTGTCGGCGGCATCGCTGGTGGTGGCGTCCGGCGGCAAGTCGATCCCCAAGATGGGGGCCACCGGCTGGGGCTATGAGGTGGCGCGCCACTTCGGCCTGACGGTGACCGAGACCCGGCCCGCGCTCGTGCCCCTGACGTTCGAGCACGGGCTGCTGGAACAGACGACACCGCTGGCGGGCGTCGCGGTCGACGCCGTCGTCAGCCATGGCCGGACCAGGTTCGAGGAGGCCATGCTGTTCACCCATCGCGGCCTGTCCGGCCCGGCGATCCTGCAGATCAGCAGCTACTGGCGCGAGGGCGATCCGATCACGGTGTCGATGGCTCCGGGCGTTCCGGTGCTGGAGCGGTTGAAGGCGAGAAAGGCCGAGAACGGCGGCAAGCAAGCCGTCCATACGGCGCTGTCGGAGATCGTGCCTCGCCGTCTGGCCGAGACCCTAGCCGCTCGCGAAGGGGCCAACGGCAAGCTGGCGGAGGTGGGCGACAAGGTGCTGGCGCGACTGGAGACCGCCGTGAATGCCTGGACCGTCAAACCCGTGGGCTCGGAGGGCTATCGCACGGCCGAAGTCACTCTGGGCGGCGTCGCCACGGACCAGCTGGACCAGAAGACGATGGAAGCGAAAGCCGTGCCCGGCCTGTTCTTCATCGGCGAGGTCGTCGACATCACCGGCTGGCTGGGCGGCTATAACTTCCAGTGGGCCTGGAGTTCGGGCTGGGCGGCCGGGCAGGTCGTCTAGGCCTCAATAGCCTCGACGGAGCGCTTGATCGGTCGCTTGATTGAGCCCGGTCCTGCGTCCGCTCGCACCCTGAGCCATTCGGGCATTGAAACCGCCACTACGGCAGACATAGTCGCCACCGCCGCGTCGGGCGTCGGGTCGCCTTGCAACGAGCACACCGCCGAGCCCATCGCACTGGGCGGTCAGCTCGGCGAGGGTGGCGGGCGGGCTCGCGGGGGCCGTCGCGCAGGCGGCGAGGCTAAGGGCGGCCGAACCAAGGATGACGACTGATCGGATCATCGCAGTCTCCCGTAGCCCGCAGTCGATCCTGAAAAACATGCGGCGCTGCAAGGGCCATCAACAGGAGCGCACGAAGCCTTTCGCGCGTCAAGGTTGTCGAGGTCTCGCCCGTCTCGCGAAGACCGTTCTCCGAACCGTCAGTGCGCTTCCGGCGGACGCGCCGCAGGGTCGAGATACTCATTCTCCGGCCGCCCCTTTCCGGCCAGGACGAAGCGTCGGTCGCAGTAGCCGCACTCGACGAAATCCTCGCCGCCCATGTCCAGATAGACGAGCGGGTGACCCAGGACGCCGCCACCGTCGCAGGCCACGCGCTTGGAGGTCACGACGATCTCTTCTGGCGGAAGAACGAGGACATCGGGATGGCGGGGCGGCATGAAGCGATCCGTGGTTTTGGCCGTGGTCTTGGCGCGGGTTGCGCGCGCGCATAGTTAGACGCCACGGCGCGTCGCCGAAAGCCCTCCCGCCACCCGAAAGCCCGCATGACCGAGACCGAAGCCCTGCCCGTCAACGCCATCGAGGTGCGCGGGCTGGAGAAGACCTACGCGGGATCCAAGAAGGCACCGCCCAAAGTGGCGCTGAAGGGCGTCGACCTCGTGATCCCGCGCGGCTCCATGTTCGGCCTGCTGGGCCCAAACGGCGCAGGCAAGTCGACCCTGATCAACATCCTGGCCGGGGTGGTGAACAAGACGGCGGGCCACGCCTCGATCTGGGGCCGCGACATCGACGAGCGCCCTCGCGACGCCCGCGCCGCGCTGGGCGTGGTGCCGCAGGAGATCGTGGCCGACGTCTTCTTCACCCCGCGCGAGGCGCTGGAGGTGCAGGCGGGTTTCTATGGCGTGCCGGCCAATGAGCGGCGCTCGGACGAACTGCTGGCGGCGCTGGGTCTGTCGGACAAGGCCAACGCCTATGTCCGCGCCCTGTCGGGCGGCATGAAGCGCCGCCTGATGGTGGCCAAGGCCCTGGTGCACAATCCGCCGGTCCTGATCCTGGATGAGCCGACGGCGGGCGTGGACGTCGAGCTGCGCCGCCAGCTGTGGGAATACGTCCGCCGCATCAACGCCGAGGGCGTGACCATCCTGCTGACCACCCACTATCTGGAAGAGGCGCAGGAGCTGTGTGACACCATCGCCATCATGAACCGGGGCGAGGTGGTGGCCTGCGAGCCGACGCCCCAGCTTCTGCGCCGTCTGGACACGAGAAACGTCATCGTGACGCCGGAGGGCGAACTGCCCGCGCCGCCGGCGCTCGAAGGCTTCGAGGTGGCCCCTCGCCCGAACGGGGCTTTCGCGGTGACTTACAGAAAGGGCCGGTCGTCGGTGGAGCAGGTACTGGCCGCTGTGCGCGCGGCGGGCGTGACCATCGCCGACATCACCACCGAGGACCCCGACCTGGAAGACGTCTTCGTCGCCCTGACTTATGGTGACCCCAAGGCGGCGGATCCAACGAAGGATTGAGGGAGGACAGGCGGATGCTGAACCGGCTCAGGACGCTGACGGCGGCAACACTGCTCAGCCTCTCCCTGGCGGCCTGCATCACCCAGAGAGAGCAGGTTCTCGCTCCAGACGCGGGCGGCGTCGTGATCCGGGCCGAGACCGGTCGACCTGTGCAGGGAGCACGGGTTCGCTTCGTTGGGCGTGATGCGTTGCCGCCGGCCATCACAGCCGCAGACGGGCGGTTCACCCTTCAAGGGCAGACTGAAAGACGCGTGATCCTCGCCTATCCGATCGGTGGCGTTTACCGCGATACGACAGGCGTGATGGCCTCCGTTCCAGGTCTGGCTGACGCCTATGCTAGCGCTGATTTCGTGAGCGCGGGCCGTCCGGCCTCGGCGATGCATGACATCCCGATCCTGATGTTTCCGGCCGACGCCCCGGACACGCCGCTCCACACCCTGATGGCCGATTGCGTCGGTGAAGCCGAGGAAAGCCATGCTCTCCATCTGGCCACGCATGTGTCGACGCTCGATCCCGGCACCCCTCCGGACTGGCTGACCCCGGACCGGGCCCGGGCGCTTCTGGAGCATCTGAACCGGACCCACCCGTTCTCGCGCTTCCAGACTTGCAGGGAGGCGAGCGAGGCCTACGCCCTCTATTCGTCCGCGACCACAGTACTGGAGATGGTCTTCGCTGCGGATGGAGGCTGAGGCTTGCGAGCCGGCATCGACCGGCGCGGTGATCCGCCAGACATCGACAGCGCAGAGTGACGCTTCGATCCCCCTCCCCCACTCGGACCGGAACCGCTAGCCTTGCGCCATGTGGAAGCGGATCGCGCTTTACGGAGCCCTGTTGGCGTTAGGCGCGGCGGCGCTCCAGTGGCTGGACTACCAGAGGCTGGCGCGCGCCTGGACCACGGAAATCTATATCGGCCTGATCGCGGGAGGATTCCTCGCCCTGGGTCTCTGGCTCGGCCGGGTCCTGTTCGTGAGAGAGGCCGCTCCGTTCGACGGCAACCCACAGGCGCAGGCGGCGCTGGGCATGACCGGGCGCGAGCTGGACGTGCTCAAGGAACTGGCCGAGGGGCGATCCAACAAGGAGATCGGGCGTCGCCTCGGCATCTCGCCCGAGACGGTGAAGACCCACTTGGCGAGGCTCTACGAACGGCTCGGAGCCCGCCGGCGCGCCGAGGCCGTGCTGCGGGCGCGAGAACTCGGCCTCATCCCCTGACCGGACGATTCCGCCCAGATCCCCCGTTCGGGTGATTGCCACACCGATCGGATGGGGCGCTGATGGCGGTCACACGGAGGGAGATTTCCATGCTCAGGACCATTCTCGTCTACGGCCTCGTCGGAGGCCTCATCGTCGGCACCCCCATGCTGCTTCAGGGATTGCTTCTGGAGGAGCATCCGCCCGTGCCGATCGCGATGGCGATCGGCTACACCACCATGCTGATCGCCCTGTCCACGGTCTTCCTGGCCGTGAAGCGGCAGCGAGACACGGTCGGCGGCGGGGTGATCAGGTTCTGGCCCGCGCTCGGCATGGGCCTGGCCATCAGCGCCGTGGCCGGCGTCATCTATGTCCTGACCTGGGAACTGACCCAGGCCCTGACCGGCTACGGCTTCGTCGCCGAATACACCGACACGATGGTGGCCGAAAAACAGGCGACCGGTGCCAGCGCCGAGGAAATCGCCACCCTGCGCGCCCAGATGGCTGACTTCGCGGTGCAGTACGCCAATCCGCTCTATCGCCTGCCGGTGACCTTCATCGAGATCTTCCCGGTCGGCGTGCTGGTCTCGCTGATTTCGGCGGCCCTGCTACGCAATCCGCGCTTTCTTCCAGCGCGGCGCTAGACGACCATTACCGTGCCGAGCAGCAACTTGGCGGCGCCGCGACGTCCGAGGATGATGTTGATCGCCGACTGCAGCTGGGCGGCCAGCCGGTCGACGTTGGGCACCCCACCGGGGAGCAGGCGCTCGGCCTCGCGCTGGACCAGAATGGCGAAGACCGCCCGCACGCGCGGCTGCGCCTGCTGGGCCCGCAGGAAGAGGGCGGGATCGGCGACGTCGACGCCGGTCTCGACGGTCATGACCCCCCGGCGTCCGTCCGAGCGGATCGTGGTCGCGGTGATGGTGGGATAGCGCAGGTAGCCGCCGGTCGACGGCGCGGACCCGCCTCCGGCTCCCGCCAACGCAGGCGTGGCGGCGGCGAGCAACAGTGGGGCGGCGAGAAGGGCGCGACGATCCATGATCGCCGTTCTGCCACGGCGCCGCTTAAGGTCGGGTTACGCAGCGTTCGCCTCGGTGCCGAGCGCCATCGGCCGCAGGTCCAGCTTGGCGAACAGGGCCGCGTCGGCGTCCTCGCCCGGATTGGGCGTGGTCAGCAGGCGGCCACCGACGAAGATGGAGTTGGCGCCGGCGAGGAAACACAGGGCCTGCATCTCCGCGCTCATGCCCTCGCGTCCGGCCGAAAGCCGAACCATGGCCTTGGGGCAGACCAGCCGCGCGACGGCGACGGTGCGGACGAACTCGATGGGGTCGATCTCGCCTTCGCGTTTCACCCGATCGCCCAGCGGCGTGCCCGACACGGGCACGAGCGCATTGACCGGCAGGCTGTCAGGATGCTCGGGCAGGGTGGCCAGCGCGTGCAGCAAACCCGCGCGATCGCGACGGCTCTCGCCCATGCCGACGATGCCGCCGCAGCAGGTCTTCATGCCGGCCGAGCGCACATGCTCCAGGGTGTCCAGCCGATCCTGATAGGTGCGCGTCGTGACGACGTCGGCGTAGTAGTCCGGCCCGGTGTCGAGGTTGTGGTTGTAGTAGTCCAGCCCGGCGTCCTTCAGCTGGCGCGCCTGATCGGCGGTCAGCATGCCCAAGGTCGCGCAGGTCTCCAGACCAAGAGCCTTCACGCCCGCGATCATGGTGGCAAGTTTGGGCGTATCGCGGTCCTTCAGCTCGCGCCAGGCCGCGCCCATGCAGAAACGGCTGGCCCCACCCGCCTTGGCCGCCATGGCCTCGGCGATGACCGAGGTCGCGTCCATCAGCTTTTCGGCCTTCAGCCCGGTGTCGAACGCGGCGGACTGGGAGCAATATCCGCAGTTCTCGGCGCAACCGCCCGTCTTGATCGACAGAAGCTGCGAGGTCTGGACCTCCGACGGATCGAACCAGCGGCGATGGACGCTCGCGGCCTCGAATACCAGATCCATGAAGGGACGGGCGAACAGGGCCTCGACTTCGGTCAGGGTCCAGTCGTGGCGGGGGAGCGCGGGATCGACGGTCATGGGCGCTTCCTGTCCCATGACCGCTGAAGAGGCAACGGCGAAGCTCAGTCTTCGTGCTTGTAGACGCGGCCGTCGCGCATCACGAAGTCGACATCCTTGAGCACGGTAACGTCGCTCAGAGGATCGCCGTCGACGGCGATGATGTCGGCGCGGCGGCCGGGCTCGAGGGAGCCCAGCTCTTCGCCGAGGCCGAGCAGGTCGGCGGCATTGACCGTGGCCGCCTGGATGGCTGTGGCTGGCGTCATGCCGTGCTGGACCATGAGCTCGAACTCGTCGGCGTTGCGGCCATGCATGGACACGCCGGCGTCGGTGCCGAAGGCGATGCGCACGCCGCCGGGCACGGCGCGTTCCAGCGACTGGCCGGTGATGGAGATGCGCCACAGAATCTTGGGCAGGACCTCGGCGGAGTAGGCGTTGGGATCGGCGGCCAGCCGCTCGCGATAGCCGTTCACGGTCGACAGGGTCGGGACGTAGTAGGCACCGGACTCCCGGAACAGCCGGATCGTCTCGTCGTCGAAGATAGTGCCGTGCTCGATGGAGTCCGCGCCGAGCCGCAGCGCCAGGGCGATGCCATCGGCTCCGTGGGCGTGGACCGCGACCCGCTTGCCATACAGATGCGCCGTCTCGATCAGGGCGCGCGCCTCGTCCTCGAACATCTGGGCGCCCAGACCAGCGCCGATCCGGCTGTTCACGCCGCCAGTCGTGGCGATCTTTATGACGTCGACCCCCCGGCTGATCTGCAGCCGCACGGCCTCGCGACACGAGGCCGTGTCGTCGCAGACGTTGTCGTGGTCGGTGTGCTCGCGCAGCTCATCGTTCAGGCCGTTGCGTCCATCCATATGGCCGGCGGTGGTGGAGATGCTGCGGCCCGCATCCACGATGCGCGGGCTGGGCAGGGCGTGGCGCGCGGCGGCGTCGCGCAGCGCCAGAGTCACGCCGTCCCCGTCGCCCAGGTTCCGCACCGTGGTGAAGCCCGCCATCAGGGTGACGCGCGCATTCTCGGCCGCGCGATAGGCCGTGGTCGGCACGCTCTCGGTGAAGCCCGCGATCAGGCCCGCCTGCCCCGCCTGGCTGGTCGCCAGGTGGACGTGGCTGTCGATCAGGCCGGGCAGGACGAAACGGTCGGACAGGTCCACGATCTGTGCGCCCGGAAAGGCGTCGGCGCCCACGATGCCGTCCCGCACCTCCACCACCCGGCCGTCACGGATGACGACGGTGGAGGGGCCCCTCGGTGCCTGGCCGGGTCGGTCCAGCAGACGTCCGGCCTGAACCAGGGTGACCGGACCGGTCGAGGCCGCCTCCTGGGCGACGGCGGCAGTGCCTGCGAGCAGCAGGCTGAGCGCGGCGGCGGCGATGATCGGCTTCATGGGGTCCCTCCAGTTTGTGACGGAGTTAGCCACGCGTGACCGCTCGATCCTAGGTCCAATCGACAGGTCTGCCTCGCTCCGGCTCGGGCGCGACCCGAATGTGCACTTTCATTTTTTGAGTGCACATCGTGCACTTTTCGTCGGTTCGGGCGCGCAAGCGGAATCCCGATGAGCCCGAGGATAGGGCATCGATACGTCAGAATCGGTCGGACGCCGTCCGTCGATCAGATGTGAATGGCGTGGCCCAGAGCGCGCAATGACGCCTCGTGGAAGGCCTCTCCCAGGGTCGGGTGGACATGGATGACGCCCGCGACGTCCTCCAGCACCGCCCCCATCTCCAGCATCTGGGCGAAGCTGTTGGACAGTTCGGCGACGTGCTGGCCGACGGCCTGCAGGCCGAGGATGCGGTGGTCGGTTTTCGACGCGATGACCCGCACGAAGCCGCCGTCCTCGCCCGCCTCGATGGCCAGGGCCCGGCCGATGGCGGCGAGCGGGAAGACCGACTGGATCACGTCGTCGCGGCCCTCGACATCGAGCGGTCCGAGCCCGGCCGAGACGATCTCCGGCTCGGTGAAGCAGACCGCCGCGATCGTCACGGGGTCGAACCGGCGGTCCTTCCCGGCGATGATCTCGGCGACCATCTCGCCCTGGGCCGAGCCCTTGTGGGCCAGCATGGGCTCGCCGGTCAGGTCGCCGACGGCCCAGACGTTCTTCATGCTGGTGGCGCAGCGATCATCGACCTTCACGAACGGCCCGGCCATGGCGACGCCCATGTTCTCGAGGCCCCAGCCGGTGGTGCGCGGCTTGCGACCGACCGTCACCAGCACCTTGTCGGCCGGGATCGACAGGGGCTCGCCGTCCTTTGTGGTGATCGACAGTGCTCCGTCGCCGAACCCGCCCGCACGGGCCCCGAGGAACAGCTGGACCCCGTGCCGCTCCAGCCACTTGTGGACCGGATCGGTCAGGGCCTTGTCGTACAGCGGCAGGATGCGGTCGGCCATCTCGACGATGGCGACCTCGGCCCCCAGCTTGCGATAGGCTATGCCCAGCTCCAGTCCGATATAGCCGCCGCCGACGACGACCAGCTTGCCCGGCACCGCGTCCAGCGACAGGGCCTCGGTCGAGGAGATGACATCGCCGCCGAACGGCAGGAAGGGCAGCTCGACGGCTTCCGACCCCGTCGCCAGGATGACGTGCTCGGCCGTGATGGTGATCGGCCCGTCCTCGGTCTCGACGCGGCAGGTCTTGGCGTCCTGGAAGGTCGCCCAGCCCTTGATGACCTTGACCTTGGCCTTCTTCAGCAGGGCCGCGACGCCGCTGTTCAGCTTGCGGACGATCCCGTCCTTCCACTCGACCGTCTTGGACAGGTCGATGGCGGGCGCGGACGCCGTGATGCCCAGCGTCCCGTCGCCCGCCGCCTTGGCCACGGTCTCGTACTTCGACGCCGCGTGGATGATCGCCTTGGACGGAATGCAGCCGACGTTCAGGCAGGTCCCGCCCAGCCCGTCGCCGCCGTCCACCAGCACGGTCTCCAGCCCCAGCTGGCCGCAGCGGATGCCGGCGACATAGCCGCCGGTGCCCGCGCCGATGATGAGGACCTTTGTCTTGAGCTGCTGCATCGGAAACCTGTCAGAGGGCGTAAGGGGCGCGGACGCCCGGCTCGTCGGCCGGAAAGTCCTTGGTATTGCGAGTGACCAAGAGGCGGCCGGTCGTCTGAGCGGAGGCCCAGATCACCGCGTCAGGAAACTTCAACCGGCGGGCCCTGCGAAGATCCACGGCGCGCTCAGCGACGGCATCGGTCAGACCGACGACGATGAATCGATCAAGAAACTGTCGAGTGCGTTCGGACGAGTCTTCCCCCACTCCAACCATCACTTCAATCCAGGTCACGATGCTGATCGCCGGGCTTGGATATCGTTCGATTTCCGCCGTCGCCTGGGGATAGCCCTTGAGGTGATCGACCAGGATGTTGGAGTCCAGAAGGGCCGCTACCACTCGCTGCGCAGCCTTTCCTGGTAAGCGAGCCCGTCCTCGCCGTCCTTGCCCCACAGGCCGAACGAGTCCGCGAGCGGCGCCGGCTGTTTGTGGCGGGCTACATAGTCGTCGATCGCGGCTCTAATGACCGCCGCGCGGGGCCGCTTCTCGCGCTTGGCCAGAGCGTCCAGCGCGGCGACTTGACCCTCATCGGCGTCCACGAGAATTCGCATGTCGATCTCCGTGATATACGTTGCGTATATCATATAGCGGCGCGGGGATGAACCGCCAGCCTCACCCCATCCACAGCGTCGCGGGCTGCTCGAGCAGACCCTTGATCCGCTGCACGAAGACCGCCGCGTCGTGGCCGTCGACAATGCGGTGATCGAAGCTGGACGACAGGTTCATCATCTTGCGCACGACCATCTGGCCGTCCTTCACCACCACCCGCTCCTGGATCTTGTTGGGGCCGACGATGGCGACCTCCGGGTGGTTGATGATGGGGGTGTGGACGACGCCGCCCAGCGTGCCCAGCGAGGTGATGGTGATGGTCGAACCGGTCAGCTCGTCCCTCTTGGCCGAGCCGTCCTTGGCCGCGCCCGAGACGCGGGCGATCTCGAGCGCCGTGTCGTAGGGGTCGCGCGCCTCCGCGTGGCGGACCACGGGCACCATGAGGCCATTGGGCGTCTGGGCAGCGATGCCCAGATGCACGGCGGCGTGCTGGGTCAGGACCCCGGCCTCGTCGTCGTAGTGGGAGTTGATCGTCGGTTGGTCGCGCAGCGCCACGACGATGGCGCGGGCGATGAAGGGCAGGACGTTCAGCTTGGGCCGATCCGTGCCCTTGTTCTGGGCGTTCAGGTGGGCGCGCAGCTCCTCCAGCGCCGTGACGTCGATCTCCTCGACATAGGTGATGTGGGGGATGCGCCGGACGCTCTCGGCCATCTTCTCCGCGATCTTGCGGCGCAGGCCGATGATGCGGACCTCGGTCGTGCCCTCGGCGCGGGCGTAGGTGGAGCCTGTCGAAGCGGACGCAGCCGGACGCGATCCGCCGGCCAGGAAGGCGTCCAGATCGCCGTGCTCGATGCGGCCGGCGGGGCCGGAGCCGGGGACGAACTGCAGCTCGATGCCGAGTTCGCGGGCACGCTTGCGCACGGCGGGCGAGGCGAGGGGGCGGACGCCGGGGGTCTGGGCCTGCCGCGCGACCGGAGCGGTGGACACCGCCGGAACCGGCTTTGGCTTGGAACTGTCGGTTTTCGGCGCAGGGGCAGCCTTGGCGGCCGGAGCCGGGGTGGGCGCAGCGGCTCTGGCCGAGGCGGCAACGTTTCCGGCGCCTTCAACGTCGAAGCGCACCAGGGGGCCGCCGACCGGAACCTGGGTTCCAGCCTCGCCGTGCAGGGCCGTGACCACGCCCGCGACGGGGCTGGTCAGCTCGACGGTGGCCTTGTCGGTCATCACCTCGGCCAGCAGCTGGTCTTCGGAGACCGCGTCGCCGACCGCGACGTGCCAGGCGACCAGCTCGGCCTCGGCCGTGCCCTCGCCCACGTCGGGGAGTTTGAAGACGTAATTGCCGAGACTCGAGCCCTCCCCCTCGAGGGGGGAGGGTTGGGTGGGGGTGGAGGCACGATCTTCGTCGTCGGACGCGGAGACTCCGTCGGCGTCTTCCTGGGCCGCTTCAGGCAGCGGGGCTCCACCCCCATCCCCGGCCCTTCCCCCCTCGAGGGGGAAGGGAGAAGAAGTGGCATTCCCCGCCCCCTCCACCTCGAACTCGACCAGCGGCCCGCCGACCGGGGACATCACGCCGGGCTCGCCATGTAGAGCCGTGACCTTGCCCGCGACCGGGCTGGTCAACTCCACCGTCGCCTTGTCGGTCATGACGTCGGCCAGGATCTGGTCCTCGGCCACGGTGTCGCCCACGGCGACGTGCCAGGCGACCAGTTCGGCCTCGGCGGTGCCTTCGCCCACGTCGGGCAGCTTGAAGACGTAGCGGCCCATCAGCGTCCTCCCGCCATCACGGATCTCAGGGCGTCGGCGACCCTCTGCGGGCCGGGGAAGTATTCCCACTCGAACGCATGCGGATAGGGCGTGTCCCAGCCGCAGACGCGGGTGATCGGTGCCTCCAGCTCATAGAAGCAGCGCTCCTGCACCAGCGCCGACAGCTCCGCTCCGTACCCGGAGGTTTTCGGAGCCTCGTGCACGATGACGCATCGGCCGGTCTTCTTCACGCTGGCCTCGATGGTCTCGATGTCGAGCGGAACGAGGCTGCGCAGGTCGATGACCTCGGCGTCGACGCCGGCGTGCTCGGCCCCGGCCAGCGACACCCATACCATCGATCCATAGGCCAGGATGGTGACGTCGGCTCCCTCGCGCAAGATGCGCGCCTTGCCGATCGGCTCGACATGTTTGCCGGTCGGCACCTGGGCCAGGGCCTGGGCCTTCCACGGCGAGACCGGGTTCTGGTGCCAGCCGTCGAAGGGGCCGTTGTAGAGGCGCTTGGGCTCGAAGAAGATGACCGGATCGTCGTCCTCGATCGCCGCGGTCAGCAGACCCTTGGCGTCATACGGATTGGACGGGATCACCACCTTCAGCCCGGCGATGTGGGTGAACAGACTTTCGGGCGACTGGCTGTGGGTCTGGCCGCCGAAGATGCCGCCGCCATAGGGGCTTCGCACGACGATCGGGGCGGTGAACTGGCCGGCCGAGCGATAGCGCAGCTTGGCGGCTTCCGAGACGATCTGGTCGTAGGCCGGATAGATGTAGTCGGCGAACTGGATCTCCACGACCGGACGCAGGCCGTATGAGCCCATGCCGATGGCCGCGGCGACGATGCCGCATTCCGAGATCGGAGCATCGAAGCTGCGCGTCAGGCCGTGCTTCTTCTGCAGGTGATCCGTGACCCGGAAGACCCCGCCGAAATAGCCCGCGTCCTCGCCGAAGGAGAGCACGTTGGGGTCCTCGGCCATCTTCACGTCCAGTGCCGAGTTCAGCGCCTGGATCATGTTCATTGGCACGACGGCCGGAGCCTCGGGCGCGTCGGATGCCGGGGCGTTCGATTGAACCTCCATGTCGGGCTCGATGCCATCCTGGATGTCGGCGTCGGTGAAGGTGGCTTCGGTCAATGAAAACCTCCGCTCATCCCGGCGAAAGCCGGGACCCAGTTCTTTTGTGAAGCACAGTGCGCCGGATAACGGCCGGTGCGGATGCGGTTGTTGTCATCGCCCAAAGCACTGGGTCCCGGCTTTCGCCGGGATGAGCGGGGAGAAAGGAGCATCATACGCCGACCTCCCGGCGCTGTTCGATCAGGCGCCAGTCCTCGGTGGCGAAGACTTCCTCGAACATGGTCTTCACGCTCGGGCGCGACTGGCCGAGCGTGCCGATGGCCTCAGCTTCCTTGCCCGCGGCGCGGACCTGTTCGACGGCGTCGGTCTCCGCCTCGGCCTGCCGCTCCTCGGACCATTCGCCGAGCGCGATCAGGTGCTGCTTGAGCCGCGCGATCGGATCGCCCAGCGGCCACTTCTCGTGCTCGTCGCCGGGGCGGTACCGGCTGGGATCGTCCGAGGTCGAATGCGGCGCGCCGCGATAGGTGAACAGCTCGATCACCGTCGCGCCCTGGTTGGTCCGTGCCCGCTCCTCGGCCCACTGGGTCACCGCCCAGACGGCCAGGAAGTCGTTGCCGTCGACGCGCAGCGCCGGCAGGCCATAGCCAATGGCCTT
This sequence comes from Brevundimonas sp. AAP58, assembly GCF_001295975.1. Lineage (GTDB taxonomy): Bacteria > Pseudomonadota > Alphaproteobacteria > Caulobacterales > Caulobacteraceae > Brevundimonas. Next base: position 24,269 of record NZ_LJHU01000018.1, read on the forward strand.
GGAGGCGAAGGTCGTTTCCAGCCCGCCGGCGATGCCCATGAAACTTGAGATGGCCCACTGGTTGTTGACGACGTTCAGGATCACCGGGGCGCGATAGACGGCGGCGAAGGTGAGCGCGTTGTGGAAGTCCCCTTCCGCCGTGGCCCCGTCGCCGATCCAACTGATGGCGATCTTGTCGTCGCCCTTGTAGGCAGACGCCATGGCCCAGCCGACGGCCTGGGGCACCTGGGTGCCCAGATTGCCAGAGATGGTGAAGAACCCATAGTCCTTGGCCGAATACATGATCGGCAGCTGGCGGCCTTTGATCGGGTCTTCGGCGTTGGAATAGATCTGGTTCATCATCGCCGCGAGCGGATAGCCGCGCGCGATCAGCAGGCCCTGCTGGCGATAGGTCGGAAAGCCCATGTCCTCGCGGCTCAGGATCATGCCCTGGGCCACCGCGATGGCCTCCTCGCCGGTGCACTTCATGTAGAAGCTGGTCTTGCCCTGGCGGTGGGCGCGGTGCATCCGGTCGTCGAAGGCGCGGGTCAGGATCATGGCCTTCAGACCCCGGCGCATCGTCTCGGGATCCAGTTTGGGATCCCACGGCCCGACCGCCCGGCCCTCGTCGTCCAGAACCCGCACCAGGCGGAAGGCCAGGTCCAGCATCTGCACCGGCCGCGCATCGACCGGCGGACGGTCCACGCTACCTGCGGCGTCGATCTTGATGTGGCTGAAGTCCGGCGCGTCTCCCGGGCGGCCCGAAGGCTCCGGCACGCGCAGCGAGAGCGGCCTTGAGTTCCTGGTCATTCCATCCTGCCGTCCGGTTGATCCGAGCGCGTCACTGATTTCCGGCGCTCATAACACGCACCTCGCGTTAACGCTCGCCTATTATCACCTTGCGCAAGGTCGATTTAGGGTATTTTATTGCGCGATAACGATAATCGGAGAAACGCCTTGGCTGACGAACTGGACCCGATCGACGCCCGCATCCTGGACATCCTGCAACAGGACGCCGGCCTGTCGGTCGCGGAGGTCGCCGAGCGGGTAGGCTTGTCGGCCTCGCCGTGCTGGAGACGGATCAAGAGACTGGAGGATACGGGCTTCATCCGCAAGCGGGTGACCCTGCTGGACGCCGGGCTTCTGGGTCTGGACTTCGAGGTCTACGCCATCGTCAAGCTGAGCCTTCCGTCCAAGGACAACCTCGACGCCTTCGAGGCGGCCGTCGCAAACTGGCCCGAGGTCGTCCAGTGCGCCACCATCACCGGCCGCGAGGACTATGTCCTGCGCATCATCACGTCGGACATGCACGCCTTTGACAACTTCCTGCGCGAGAAGCTGCTCAGCCTCGGCATCGTCTCGGACTGCGAGAGCCACATCGTCACCCGCGGCGTGAAGAACGTCACTACCCTTCCGCTGGGCATCGTCACGCCCCACGTGCAATAGTCCCAGGCACAGTTCAGGAGGCCCGACCATGATCGAGATGGTGATCGACGCCCGCAGGAAGGACCTCGGCGGCTTCGAGGTCGGGCGCGTGCTGCCGTTCCATTCGCGCCGCATGATCGGGCCCTTCATCTTTCTGGATCACATGGGCCCGGCCGAGTTCGCGCCGGGTGCCGAGGCCATCAACGTCCGGCCCCACCCGCACATCGGCCTGTCGACCCTGTCCTATCTGTTCGAGGGCGAGATCCTGCACCGTGACAGTCTGGGCTACACCCAGCCGATCCGGCCCGGCGAGGTGAACTGGATGACCGCCGGCACGGGCATCGTCCACTCTGAACGCACCGATCCGCTGAGGAAGGCGCAAGGGGGCAAGCTGAACGGCATGCAGGCCTGGATCGCCCTGCCGACCGAGGCGGAAGACGCCGACCCCAGCTTCCAGCACATCGGCGAGGAAGGCCTGCCCCTCTATGAGAACGGCGGCCTGTTCGCGCGTCTCGTCGCCGGCGAAGCCTATGGTGCCAAGGCCGGGGTGCAGGTCTCCTCGCCCCTGTTCTATGTCCATTGGGAGCTCAAGGACGGCGTGCGCACGGCTCCGCCGCCGGGCAGGGGCGCGGGCGGCATGTCGGAGCGGGCGCTCTATGTCGCCACGGGCTCGGTCGAGATCGGCGACCGCACCTTCCACGAGGGCCAGCTGATCGTGCTGGAGCCGACGGCCGAACCGACCGTACGGTCCATCGGCCCGTCGACGGTCATGGTTCTGGGCGGCGAACCGGTGGGCGAGCGGCACATCTGGTGGAACTTCGTCCATTCGTCGCGCGAACGCATCGAACAGGCCAAGCACGACTGGAAGGCGGGCCGCATGACCCTGCCGACCGAGGACGACCACGAGTTCATTCCCCTGCCCGAGGACGCCGCCGTTACCACGCGATCCGACCCGATCAAGCCTTCGCCAGCAAACCCGACCTAGCCGCGGGCCTTGCCGGCGCGCCCTGTCGCTTTACCGAGGACTGGCAGCCACGGCCGGAACGGTCGCGTCGGACCGGTTCTGCCAGCACGGTCATCAGGATGCTCTGGAAGGCCGCTTCGATGCGGCCTTCCCCGGTCGTGCATCTTCAAACGCCCCGAGGCGGGACGACAAGGCCACGCGTCCGTCATCGAACGCCATCGCCGAGACTGGGCGTCAGGGGGCCGGCTGGTCGAGCACCCCCTCCGCGAACAGGGTGTTCACAGCGAGGATCGCGACGACGCCCGCCACATTCAGCAAGAAGCCTTTCCACAGCATGGTTCGCAGCGATGGAAGGCCGGTCGCGAACGCGATAGCGTTGGCCGCCGTTGCGATCGGTAGCATGAATCCGAGGCTGGCGGTCAGGGTCACCGGGAAGACCAGGAGCAGGGGATTGATCCCAAGCGCCGCCGCGAGGGCGGCGACAATGGGGAGCATGGCCGTCAAGGTCGCGACATTCGACAACATTTCGGTCGCGATCAGGGTGATCAGGATCAGGGCGAGCAGGATGATCAACGGCTCAAGTCCCCGCAGGCCCTCCATCGCCTCACCGAGCCACGCCGACAGGCCGGTGCCGTCCATGGCTGCAGCAAGCGACAGCCCCCCGCCGAACAGGATGACGATGCCCCAGGGGATGCGTTCCGCGCTCGACCAGTCCAGCAGCCGGGGCCTTTGTGGATCGCCAGACGACAGGATGAACAGGGCCAGCGCCCCAACGATGGCGATGCCCATGTCGCTCAGCCGCTCCAGGCCGGGCAGTTTCACGAGTACGAGCTCGCGTAGCATCCAGGCCGACGCGACGGCGGCAAAGACCACCAGAACCCGCTTCTCGGCCACAGTGGCCGCACCCAGGGCTTCGCGCGCACGCTGCAACACGGCCCGCCCCCGGGCGGCGTCGTCAGCGCTGGCGGTCAGCAATCCGCGGGTCACGATGAACCACAGGATCGGGAGCATAACCACGACCACCGGAACGCCGAGCATCATCCACTGAACAAAAGACAGGTCGACCCCCCGTTCGTTCAGGAAACCCATGGCGATGACGTTGGTGGGAGACCCCACCGGCGTGCCCATGCCGCCGATCGAGGCCGCATAGGCCACACCGAGCACGAGCGCGACGCCAAGACGGGGATCGCGATGACCATTGTCAGCCATGGCTCGGGCGACGGCGACGGCGATCGGCGTCAGCATCAGGGCCGTGGCCGTGTTGGAAATCCATAGGGACAACAGCCCCGCCGCGAGGATGAACCCTGCGACAAGGGCCATGGGATGCCCGCCTACCGCCCCGGCGACCGTGAGAGCGATCCGGGCATGCAGACCCCAGCGCTCGATGGCGGCGGCCAGCATGAAGCCCCCGATGAAGAGAAACAGGATCGGGTCGGCATAGGGTCGGGCTGCCTCGGCAGCGGTGGCCGCGCCGGTGAGCGGAAGCGCGATCAGCGGGACCAGGGCCGTGGCGGCGATGGGGACCGCCTCGCTCACCCACCAGACGAGCATGAGGGCCATGATCGACACGACCCACCAGGCTTCGGCCGACAGGCCCCCGGGCGCACCGACCAGCTGCAGGCAGATCGCGATCGCCGGGCCCAGAACAAGGCCCAGCTTGCGCCCGGCGGGTCCCGCTCCGCCGCCCTCGGCCGGCGGGCCTTCGATCTCCGCACCCGGGACAGCCTTGACGCCGCCCGTTCCAGCCCCGGACATCAGCAAGCCTCCCAGGTTCGCCACCACACCCGTGCGATGACCGATGCCATCCGCCACCAGGGTCCTTAGAGCCCGTCGCCAAGCCACACAATCGCGGCGACATGGCTCGCCAGAGGGACCGGACGGCGCGGGCCGCCGGGCGCACCCAGAGCCTTATCCGTCTTTTCCGGTGTCCTGCGTCTTCAACCAGGAGTAGGCCATGGCTCCACCGATCAGGGCGAGGGTGGCGATCAGGGACCACTGAGGCTCGAGGTAGGGCACGAGGGCTTCGCCCGTGATGTCCTTCCAACCCTTGTAGAGCCCAAAGTTCCAGATGATCTTCACCCCGATCAGCACGAGCACCATCGACAGGCCGTACTTCAGGTATTTGAACCGGGCCACAGCCTCGGCGAGCATGAAATACATCGATCTCAGGCCCAGGATCGCGAAGATGTTGGACGTGTAGACGATGAAGGGGTCCTTGGTGACGGCGAAGATCGCAGGGACGGAGTCCACCGCGAAGATGACGTCCACGACCTCAACCATGATCAGGGTGAGGAACAGGGGGGTTGCGAACAGGATCAGCCGGCCGGACCCCTTCGGATCCGGTCTCCTGACGAAGAAGTTGTGGTTCTCGATCGTGTCGGTGATCCGCAGCCGCCTTCTGAGGAACTTCAGGACGGGGTTCTGGTTCAGGTCCATCTCGTGGTCGGCGCCGAAAATCATCTTCCAGCCCGTGAAGATCAGGAAGGCGGCGAAGATGAACAGAACCCAGGTAAACTCGTTGACGATCGCCGCTCCGAGCGAGATGAAGATACCCCTGAAAACAATCGCGCCCATGATGCCCCAGAAAAGCACCCTGTGCTGGTACTCTCTCGGAACCGCAAAGAAGGTGAAGATCATCCCGATGACAAAAATATTGTCAAACGCGAGGGCGGTTTCCAGAAGGTAGCCAGTAAAGTACTGCAGAAGCGCTTGCTGGTTCAGGTTTTCAGGACTGATATAGTAGGTGGGATCGGGCTCGTAGACGAAGTAGATATAGGCCCCGAACGCGATCGCGAGCGAGGCAAAGCACGCCCACATCGCGGCGGACTTCCTCGCCGATACGATGCCGTCCTTGTTGTTGACGACCCCCAGATCGAGCCACAGCAGCAGGCCGATGAACGCCAGGAAGGCGATCCAGAGCCAAATGGGCTGCCCTGCATAGGTCGCAGCCAGAAACGGAAGGGATTCCAGCATCCCGCACCCCCGAGCAATGTGAGATGGCGCTGCGTGGCACCAATCCATACGGCGATCCGACATCGCAGCCGACGCCTCGGCTGCCAGAGGGGCCCGGACCTTTGGAGCGCGGTCTAATGGCCACTATAGCCGCGACAGTCAACTGCCGCGCCACGCTCTGGACCGATCAACGGCGAAGCATGATCGCGCAGGTCAAACGCAGTCCTGGACCAGGTCTGGTATGACCATTTAGCGCCCGGAGCGGTCATCGGATAGGCCTCCAACTTCGGACCTTGGCACGCTCACATCGCCATCATCTCGCGACCTCCGCCGACCTCCATCGCCACCATCCAGACCGCCATGGCGATCATCATCAGGTTCTCGGTCAGGGACAGGAAGCCCAACGGCACATTGCTGTCGCCGCCGACGCAGGCGCACTTGAGTTCGCGCTTGTCGATGTAGACGGCCTTGAACACCGAGGCCGCGCCGATGCCGCCGATGAACAGGGCGATCGGGACCGATAGCCAGGTCAGGACCCCCGCCAGCATCAGGGCGCCCGCCCCGAACTCGGCGAAAGGATAAATCTTCCCGTAAGGCACCCACCGCTTGGCCAGGAGGTCGTAGTTCAGGAACATGGTCGAGAAGCTCTCGACGTTCTGCAGCTTGAGCATGGCCAGCGCCATCATCGACAGGGCGATGAACCATTCGCCCGCCTGAACCGTCAGGGGCGTGCCGTGGACCGTCAGGCTCAGCATCGCCGCCATCACGGCCGTGGTCAGGAACACGACGAGGACCGGAGTATAGGTCAGGGCCTTGGGGTCGCGGACCTTCAGGCCGAGGAAACGGCGCAGGTCGTCGTGGCCGCCGATGCGCTGGCCATCGATGAAGGCCTGGGGCGTGGTGGTCACGCCGTGCTCGGCCTTGAAGGCGTCCACCGCCTCACGCGTGGTCAGCCAGCGGTCGTCGACGACATAGCCCCGGCTCTTCAGCAGATGCCGGGCCTTCAGCCCCCAGGGACAGGTGTGGCCGGGCATGACCATTCGATACAGGACGGCGGTTCGGGACGGGTTGGACATGGTGCACTCCTTGGTTTGGCAATCCAGGCGGCGAACCTAGGTTCCGTACTCAGGTACGGAGTCAATCATGAAGGTTCGAACGATTCCGGGCCTGGCGCCGGAGGCGGCGTGGGGAGAGCAGTCACCGTCATGGCGATGGCGCCACCAGAGGAGAGTCCTGGCTCGCCGGACGCCCGACCTTCAGACCGAATGTCAGGTTTGAGCGTCGACGCGACTGCCGTGGCTATCGACAAGAGGCCGTCAGACTGAGGCTTCCTGGACGCAAGTCCGGATTCGGGAAGCGCGGTCATCAGCCGACAGCCGCTCGGCCCATTGACGTCGTTCAGTTGATCGGCCGATTTCATCGTCGAACGGCGAGCTCCGCTGGCTCGCCTGAAACATCCATTCGCTGAGCGCCCGGAGGCCGACAACATCGAGATCGGCCCCTTGTCGCTGGGATAGGCCCCTCTCTGCGGCGAGCACGCCGACACAGGCAGCCGCGAAACCAGCGGAGCCGTCGTCCTTGAGCACCGGATCAACGACAGGCACGGACGCGCAACCCAGCAGCGCCGTCGCGGCGGCGATAAGGGTCAGGACAGCGGAGGTTCCTTGTAAGGTAGGGGCTGGCGAAGTGGTCGCCTCGGCAGGACCAGACGGGTCGGCACGGTGTGTCATGGTGAAGATCGGCGCTCCGACTAGTACGACCACCTCATGGGCGTGTAGGTCAGAGACTCGGGCTCGCGCACCTTGAGGCCCAGATAGCGGCGCAGGTCGTCGTAGCCCCCGATACGGACGCCGTCGATGAAAATCTGAGGTAGCGACTTCCCCCCTCGCTCAGCCTTGAAGGCCTCGACGGCGTCTCGTGTGGTCAGGCCGCGATCATCGATCGCGTACCCTCGCCCCTTGAGCAGATAACGCGCTCTCAATCCCCAGGGACAGATCTGGCCGGGCATGACCATCCGATAAAGGACGGCGGTTCGGGAGAGGTTGGACACGATGCGCTCCGCAGCTTGCAATCCGGAGCGGCAAGCCTAGGTTCCGTACTGAGGTACGGAGTCAATCATGAAGGTTCGAACGATCGCGGGCCTGGCCCGCGAAGGCGGCGTGGGCGTCGAAACCATCCGCTTCTATCAGCGGCGCGGCCTGATGCCGAAGCCCGAACGGTGGTCCTCCAGCGGCGTGGGCGAGGGCATCCGGCGCTATGGCGACGAGGATGTGCGGCGCCTCAAGTTCATCCGCTCGGCCCAGACGGCGGGCTTCACCCTGGAGCAGATCCGGGAGCTGCTCTCGCTGGACGCCGGCGAGGATCGCGAGCGGGCCCGCGCGCTCGCGGCCGAACGCCTCGAGGCGCTGGACAGGACCATCGCCGATCTGGAGCAGGCGCGGGCGGGCTTAAGGCGGCTGGCCGGAGCCTGCGCGTCGAAGGACACCGGGCCATGCCCGATCATCGCCGCCTTCCAGGGCGAGGCCGCCTGAGGCTCAGGCCCCGTTGTGGCGCCCGAAGACGGTGGCTTCTCCAGCTCGGTTGATCAGCAGGGTGACATAGGGCTGGCGACCCGCCGCCTCCATGCCCGGCGATCCGGCGGGCATCCCGGGCGCGGCCAGGGCCACCGCCGCTGGCCGCTCGCGCAGCAGGCGCTCCACATCGGCGGCGGGCACATGGCCCTCGATGGCGTAGGCACCGACCACGGCGGTGTGGCACCCGGCATAGCGATCCGGCACGCCGTACCGTGCGCGGATCGGGGCCAGATCCTCGCGCTCGACCACCTCGACCGTCCAGCCGGCCGCGCGCATGTGCGCCACCCAGCCGTCGCAGCAGCCGCACCAGGGCGTCTTGTAGGCCGTCATCCGCCGGTCCTGCGCCGGGACAGGCCCTGCTGCGGTCGCTGCGACCGCCCCCGCCAGAAGGGCGCGCCGGGTCTGGGCGCGGATCATCAATGCACCATGAAGCGGACGGTGCCCGTCATGGCGTGGCCGTCCCCGCCCTCGGCGGTCCAGTTCAGAACGTAGTTCCCGGGCCGAAGCGTCGGTAGCTCGGCCGAGACTCGCGTGGTCGCAGCGGCGGCGGCGACCGGGACCGACACGGCCGAGCCGCCCTCGGCCTGAACCGTGACGGCTTTCAGCGTCATGGCGTGCGGGAAGGTCGCGGTGAACCAGTCGGGCGGGCCGTCGGTCATGGCCCCGTCAGCCGGGCTGGTGACGACGCTATGCGCGGCGTGGTCGCCGGATGCGGCCTGGCCATGGCCCGCATGCGCCCCATGGCCGGTGTGGGCGTCCTGTGCGGGGGCGGGCGCGGCGACGAACAGGCCGGCGGCGACAAGGGGAAGAAGGGTGCGCATCTCGATACTCCTCAGAACCAGGCCTTCAAGCCGACGACGAACCGGGTGTGCTCAGGCTCTCCGCCCGCCGCGCGAGTGAAATCGGCAGTGTCGCCGAGCTCCCGGCTCCATTCCACGCCGATGTAAGGCGCGAACTCCTTGGCGATCTCATAGCGCAATCGCACGCCAGCCTCGACATGGGTGAAGCCCGAGCCCAGACCGAGCTCCAGCACGTCGGAGGCCGAGGCCTCGATCTCGACGCGCGGCTGCAGGATCAGGCGCTGGGTGATGCGCTGGTCGTACTCGGCCTCGACCCGCGCGGTCAGGTCGCCCTCGGTCGACAGGAAGGCGGCGGCGTCGAACTCCCACCAGTAGGGGGCCAGGCCCTGAAGCCCGAGCACCAGATGCGTCGGATCCTCGCCGTCCTCGCGGAAGTCCTGGCGCAACCCGGCCTGCACGTCCCAGAAGGGCGAAATGGCGCGGCTGTAGAGCGCCTGAACCTCGCCCTCGACCTCGCCGTCGAAGTCGCCTTCACCTTCGGACTTCCACCAGAAGCGGTTGATGTCGCCGCCGGTCCAGCCCGCGACGTCCCAGGTCCAGCCTTCCTCGCCGTCGTCGAAGCCGACTTCCAGCCGGTCGATGATAACGGCGGTGGCGCGCACGTCGCCGTTCTCGCGCCTCAGGATGTCGCGGGCGCCGGCCATCTGGTCCGCTCCCCAGATGGCGTCGGCGGCATGGGCGGGGCCGGACAGGGCGGCGGGCGGCAGGGGCGGTTGCCTCGGCCGGCCCTCGTCATCCGCGCTGGTCGGCACGTCGGGCGGACCTCCGGCGGACTGGCGGCTCATATCATGACCTGCGTGAGGGTCGTTCTGGGCCGGCATCGCGTGACCCGCGTGAGGATCAGCGGCCTGAGAGGGTGCGCCCATGTCGTGCCCGGCGTGCGGATCAGCGGCCTGAGCCGGCGCGGGTATGGCGTGTCCCGCATGCGGATCAGCCGCAGGAGTCTGAGTCGGCGGTCGGGCGGGCGTCGCATGATGGCTGTGGTCCTGGGCAGCCGCCGTCCCGGCGACCAGCAGCAGAGGGACGAGCGCGGTCATGAGGCGGATCATGACGCCGCTCCATCCAGCGGGCGGACGGTGACGACGTTGAACATGCCCGCGTGCATGTGCATCAGCATGTGGCAGTGGAAGGCCCAGTCGCCGGGCGCATCCGCCGTCAGGTCGAAGGTCACCTTGGACCCCGGCGCGACATTGACCGTGTGCTTCAGCGGCTGATGCCCGGGCGGGCCGCCCGTCACCAGCTCGAAGAAGTGGCCGTGCAGGTGGATGGGGTGGGCCATCATGGTGTCGTTGACCAGGGTCACCCGCACCCGTTCGTTCCGCTCGAAACGGATCGGCTCGACGATCTCTGAGAACTTGCGCCCGTCGAAGCCCCACATGAACCGTTCCATGTTGCCGGTCAGGTGGATTTCCAGCGCGCGCGACGGCGGCCTCTGGTCCTTGTTGGGGGCGAGCGACACCAGGTCGGTGTAGACCAGCACCCGGTGCGGGACGTCCTCCAGCCCCATGGGCCGCTCGCCCAGGCGGTTGGCCGGGTCCGACGAGATCATGTCCACCCCGACGCCGACCGCCATGCCGGCGGGGGCGTTGTCCGGGTTGCGCATGTCGTGGGCCATGCCCTCGTGCCCCACGGCAGAATGATCCATCGACGCGGCGGCCGGCGCGCCGTGTTCCATGGCGGAATGATCCATTCCGTGACCCATGGCCGAGTGGTCCATGCCCGCCATGCCACCCATGCCCATGTCGCGCATGGTGAGCGTCGGAACCTGGCGCAGCGGCGGAACCTCGGCCGTCAGGCCCAGCCGGGGCGCCAGCGTCGCCCGCGCCATGCCGGAGCGATCCACGGACTCGGCGACCAGGGTGTAGGCGCGGTCGTCCATGGGCCGGACGATGACGTCATAGGTCTCGGCGACCGAGATCTGGAACTCGTCGGTCTCGACGGGGCGCACGTTCTCGCCGTCGGCATTGACCACCGTCATGGCCAGGCCCGGGACGCGGACGTTGAAGATCGACATGGCCGAGGCGTTGATGACCCTCAGCCGAACCCGCTCGCCGGGGCGGAACAGGCCGGTCCAGTTCTCGGCCGGGCCATGGCCGTTGACCAGATAGGTGTAGGTCGTGCCGTTGACGTCGGCGATGTCGCGCGGGTCCATCCGCATCTGGCCCCACATCCGGCGGTCGGCCAGCGACATGCCGTCCTCGCCGGACAGCAGGCCCGACAGGGTCGTGCGCGACTGGTTGAAGTAGCCGGGGCTCTTCTTCAGGCGGTCCAGAATCTCGTGCGGATGCAGGAAGCTCCAGTCCGACAGGACGATCACATGCTCGCGGTCGTAAGCCACCGGATCGGCCCCTGCCGGGTCGATGATCAGCGGCCCGTAGTGGCCCATCGCCTCCTGCAGGTTGGAGTGGCTGTGGTACCAGAAGGTGCCCGACTGGATGACCGGGAACTCGTACTCGAACGTCTCGCCCGGCCGGATGCCGGGAAAGCTGACGCCGGGCACCCCGTCCATGTGGAAGGGCAGCAGCACGCCGTGCCAGTGGATCGAGGTGTCTTCGTCCAGGGTGTTGGTCACCGACAGCCGAGCCCTTTGGCCTTCGCGCAACCGGATCAGCGGCGCGGGCAGGGTCCCGTTGACGGTGATCGCATGGCCTGTCCGGCCGCCGACGGTGAAGGGCGAGTGGCCGACGCTGAGGCGCACGTCCGGGCCTTCCAGCGTCGGCAGATCGGCGCGCAGGCCCGGCGATCCGGTCTGCGCCCAGACGGGCAGCAGGCCCTGCACCGCCCAGGCCGTCGCTGCGCCGCCCAGTCCCATCAAAAGTCCTCGGCGATTTCGGTCGATCATGGCGTAGGGTCTCGATTCCAGTTGGCGCAGACTTGCACTGCGTACATTGGTACAGAGTCAACGATACGACCTGCGACCGACTGTCTCCTCACCCCTACGCCCGTTCGGAGCCGATGATGACCCGCCTGATCCTCGCCGCCCTTCTGGGCCTCGTCGCCGTGCCGGCCTCGGCGCACGACCGTCCGACCGCCCCGGCGGTCGCCCAGGCGGCCGACGCCGCCACGGCCCCGGCCATCGCGGTCGTGGACGCCTTCCACGCGGCCCTGCGCTCGGGCGACGCAGACGCCGTTCTGGCGCTGCTGACCGAGGACGTGGTCGTCCTGGAAACCGGGGGCGCGGAACGCTCGCGCGAGGAATACGCTGGTCATCACCTGCCCGCCGACATGACCTTCGCCGCCGCCACGACCGACGAGGTCACGCGCCGCGCCGCCTGGGTCGAGGGCGAAATCGCCTGGGTCCTGACCGAAGGACGGACCACCGGCACCTTCAACGACCGGCCGATCAACAGCCTGGGCGCCGAGACGATGATCCTGCATCGCACGGCCGACGGCTGGCGCATCCGCCACATCCACTGGTCGTCACGGAACGCGCGCTGATCCTCACATCGAGGCCGGCGGCATCTGGACGCCCATCGCCGCGACGAGACCCAGCAGGAGGATCCCGGCCGCCATCTCCACGCCCACGCTGACCCGCAGGCCGCGAACCGCCTCGCCGGTGTCCGCGCCGGCCTCGATCGCCCGCTCCAGGGCCGGGGTCAGGGTGTAGCGGTTGTGCGAGGCGAGCCAGACCATGATCGTGAACAGCAGCAGCTTTGCGAACAGCAGCTGCCCCCACGTCGTGCTGGCGAGCTGGTCGGCCCCTTGCATGCCGACGAGGAAGGCGGTGTTCACCATCCCGGTCAGGGTGAGCGCGAGCACGGCCAGCGTCCCCACGGACCCGAACCCGGCCAGCGATCGCGCGGAGGCCTCGACATCGCCGGGGTCGCGGCGCGCCAGCATCAGGCAGAAGCCCGCCAGCGCCCCCAGCCACACGGCGGCGGCGAGGGCATGGATGACGTCGGCGACCAGATGGACCAGCCCGGCCGCGCCCTCGCTCGACGCCCCGTGGCCGCTCCAGGCGAAACTGGCGGTGGCTCCGGCAAACGCCACAGCGGCCATCACCGTCATCACACGTTGCCCCCGGCCCGCGAGCAGAAGGATCACCCCGAGCAAGCCAAGACCGGCGCGGGCGAGATGCGCTATCCCCAGGCTTGTCGACTGGATGACATAGCCGATCGCCGCCACGTCCAGCGCCGCGCTCCATCCGCCAGCCATCATGGCGGTCTGGGCCAGAAGGCCGCCGACCGCACCGACTGCCAGCAGCAGTCCGGCGAGCACGGCCGTACAGCGACGCGTCGTCTCCCCGGAGGCCGCGCGGGCGTGGAGTTGGAACAGCGGCAAGCCCAGAGCGACCACGGCGGCGGCGAACTGAAGCCACCGCAGGACGACGACGGTCAGCTCGATCGGCACGTCAGCGTACGGTGAAGCTGTAGTTTCCGGTCATCCGATGCCCATCGGCTGCCGCGATCGCCCACGTCACCCGATAGGTCCCGGCCGGCAGCGGCGTGGAGAACGAGCCGCCCAGCGTCTTGCCGTCCTCAGACACCGTCTTGGTCAAGACGACGGCGCGCCCCCGTCCATCCTCGACCTCAACAGTCGAGAAAGGTGCAGCGAACCGCTCGCTGAAGGTCAACGCGACAGTACGCGGAGCACTGACGGTCGCTCCGTCAGCAGGCGTCGCGGCGACAAGTCGAGCGTGCGCCGCGACTGGAGACGCGGAAGCGGCCAGTGCCGCCACGCCGGCAAAGAACAGAATGCGATTGGAGAACACGTTTCAGAAGCCCTTTGTAAAGTGCGCAGGACCACCGGTCATCGGCACGGGTGACTGTCGCCTTGGAAGCCCGCTGATCGGCCGCTCTTGCCCCGACGATCTAACACATTCCGACAAGCGGACATTCTCGATGTCGTCCAGGAGCCTGATCTGGACCTTCACGGAACTCTGCTCATTAGCGGCTCATCCCTCGCCTGGTCCACCAGCGAATAGCGGGTGCTACGCCCACTGGCCTCGTCCTTGATCGGGATGCCGCGCTTCACGAGGTCGGTGATGTCGCGCAGGGCCGTGTCGGTGAAAACCTTGGTCTGAGCGGCCCACCAGAAGGTGGTCAGCTTGCTCTCGAAGCCGTCGACCGGACATGCTGCAGAAGCGATGTATTCGGGCATTCACCGCGCTCGCGGACCCCGCCGCCACAGAGCGTTCCGCAAAACTCTGATTTTATTGAAGAAAATGGTGGACGCGACAGGGATTGAACCTGTGACCCCTACGATGTCAACGTAGTGCTCTCCCGCTGAGCTACGCGTCCGCCGTGGCGGGTCCGGCAAGGCCGGTCCGGGAAGGCGCGGTCTATAACCCGCCTGTCGCGCGCCTCGCAAGGGGCAATCCTGCGCTCAACCAGCGAGCCGCCGCATGGCGAGCGGTAGCGCGCTTAGGACGCGCTCAAGCCGCAAGCCACCGCGTGACGACCGGCAGCGTCATCAAGACGAGCATCAGGCCGCAGCCACCATCCTCTCGACCTCGCTGACAAGGTCGCGCAGGTGGACGGGCTTGGACAGGACCTTGGCCTGGGGGCTGGCCTGGGCGGCGGACAGGGCGACGGCGGCGAAGCCCGTGATGAACATGATGCGCAGGCCCGGCTGGCGGGCAGCGGCGACGCGGGCGACCTCGATGCCGTCCGCGCCCGGCATGACGATGTCGGTCAGCAGAAGGTCGTAGGGGCCATGCTCGAGCGCATCGATGGCGTCGTCGCCGTTCTCGCAATCGACGACCTCGTGGCCGGCGCGTTCCAGCGCCCGGGTCAGGAAGCCCCGCAGGGAGCCGTCGTCTTCCGCCAGCAGGATGCGCGCCATGCCCGATCGTTCCTCTCTCGTTGCGGCCACGCTAGGCCCAGAACGGTAAACCGGCGATGAAATTCGCTGTGTCGTGCAGGGCCGGTCTCGTGGCTGTTGGGGAAAAACAGTCTATGGCGAGGACGATGACCGCGGCCCCCCTGACCGATCCGTCCGACAGCCCGCTGCCGTTCGTGGTGCAGCCCGCGATCGGCGCGCCCGGTCCGATGGTCTTCGCCTCGCCGCATTCCGGCGGCTGGACGCCCCAGGACATGGGGCACAGCCCCGCACTGTCGCCCATGACGCTGCGCAGCGCCGAGGATGTCGGCGTCGACCGTCTGGTCGCGGCAGGGCCACGCCACGGGGCTCCCCTGATCGCCGCGCGGGTGTCGCGAGCCTATATCGACCTGAACCGCGCGCCGGAGGAGATGGATGCGATCCTCATCGACGGGGTCGAGGGCGCCACCTCCGCCAAGGTGGCGGCGGGTTACGGGGTCATCCCGCGCCGGGCCGGCGATGGCACCGCGCTCTATGGTCGGCGGCTGTCGGCGGAGGAGGCCCTGGTCCGTCTCGCGCGGGTCCACGCGCCTTACCATGCCGCGCTGGAGGCGCTGATGATCGAAAGCCGTGCGCGGCATGGTCTCGCCCTTCTGATCGACTGGCACTCCATGCCCTCACGGGCGACGGGCGCGGGAAAGCGGGGAGCGCGCGGGGTCGATATCGTTCTCGGCGACCGGCACGGCGCGGCGACGCGCGCGGGTGTGACGCGACGGATCAGGGTCCTGTTCGAGGCCGAGGGCCTGACAGTCGCGCTCAACACCCCCTATGCCGGGGGCTATGCCACCCAGCGCTGGGGCCGGCCGGACGAAGGGTTCCAGGCGGTACAGGTCGAGATCAACCGCGCCCTCTATCTGGATGAGGCGACGCTGGAGCCGTCGGCGGACCACGACCGGTTCCAGGGTCTGCTGACGCGGGTGATCGAAGCCCTGTCGCGCGAGACCTGGCCGCGCTGAGCCCGAAAAAAAGCCGCGCCCGAGGGCGCGGCATAAAAGTCTATAGGGAGGAAACGCCCAGGAAGGGCAAGACGCCCGGAGGCGTCGGTTCTCAAGTTAGGTTGCAATGCACAATACGTCAAGACGGATCGATGAACCCGGCATCACGCCGCGTTACAACGCATTCATGCCATCAGGCCGCCATGTAATCGCTTTCATCGCAAAAGCCTTCCCCGACCCGCGCCGCTAGAGATTGCTGCATTGCAAAAACTATGAAGCCGAAGACCGGTCCGACTCGATCAGGCGGCGGGCCGTTCGGATGGCGCGGGCCGCCGGTGATCCGGACTGACGCCAGACCAGCAGGGCGAAGGCCGACACCACGCCGGCGCACAGCCACAGCGGCCCGAACAGCCAGGCTGCGGCCGCGAGCGCGAAGTAATAGCCTCTCACGCCCTGACTGAAGGCACCCAGGGCCGGGTTCAGCACATCCGCCGTGGCCTGGCCAAAGGCGTCACGGTCGGCCTCGGTCGTGATCTCGGGCGCAGCACCGATCATGGCGAGCGCATAGTTCATCTGTCGGATGGACCAGATGAAATCGAGCAGACCCCGCGCCAGGCACAGCAGCACCAGCCCCAGCTTGGCCTCCAGAAGCGGCAGGGGCACATCCTCCGCCCCGACCGCCGAAAAGCCCTGCAACGCCTGATCGCCACCGAACAGCACGCTGGCCACGCCCGCGATCAGCAGCAGGTTGGACGAGGCGAAAAAGGAACCGGAGTTGATGGAATGGCCCAGAAGCTGGCTGTCCAGGAGCCGCACCTCTCTCCGGGTCATCGCGGTCATCCACGCGTGACGGACGGTCAGCATGTCTTCGTTCAGGGAGCCGCTGCGCCGCGCCAACACACTCAGAAGGGGTCCGTAGCCCAGCCAGCACAGGAAGAAGAGCGCCAGGCCCAGCCAGTCGAAAAAGCTCATCTCGGCCTGCGCCTCCAAGCCCGCGTCACCGCCCGCGCTTGCCGCGAGGCTCTGACCGGCTTATCACGCCCAGCCTTCTTTCGCAGTCGCACAATCATTCGGGGCCACCGCCATGAACCTTGACGCCATTCCCGTCGGTCCCAACCCGCCCTGGGACCTGAACGTCGTGATCGAGATCCCGCAAGGCGGTCTGCCGGTGAAGTACGAGATGGACAAGGCGTCCGGCGCCCTGTTCGTGGACCGCTTCCTGCACACGGCCATGTACTATCCAGGCAACTACGGCTTCGTGCCCCACACCCTGGCCGACGACGGCGACCCCTGCGATGTCATCGTGCTGAACCCGACGCCGGTGGTGCCGGGCTGCGTCATCCGCTCGCGTCCGATCGGGGTGCTGATGATGGAGGACGAAGCCGGCGGCGACGACAAGATCCTGGCCGTGCCGGTCGACGCCCTGCATCCCTATTACACGGACATCGCCAGCTATCGGCAGCTGCCGACCATCATGGTCGAGCAGATCGAGCACTTCTTTACCCGCTACAAGGACCTGGAGAAGAACAAGTCGGTGCGGGTCAAGCGCTGGGGCGACGCGGGCGAGGCCGCCGAGTTGATCGCGCGCGGTGTGGTCGCGCATCGCGAGGCCGAGGCCGAGGCCAAGAAGGCGGGCGGCAAGGCGGCCAATGCCGCGTGAACCGCGGCCCTCATGGCTGAAAGGACGTAGGGCCGGAGCGGGATCACCGCTCCGGCCCTTTTCATGTCACCAGATCCGGACGCGCTGATCCGGCGACAGGTAATAGCGCTGGCCCGGCTGAACGTCGAAGGCCTCGTACCAGGCGTCGACGTTGCGGACCGGCCCGATCACGCGGAACTCCGCCGGGCTGTGCGGACCCGTGGCGACCTGGTTCCTCAGGAAGTCATCGCGGCCCTTGGACTGCCACACCTGGGCCCAGCCCAGGAAGAACCGCTGCTCGCCGGTGAAGCCGTCCAGCACCGGGGCCTCCTGGCCGTTCAGCGACAGCTGATAGGCCTCCAGACCCACCGCCACGCCCGCGGCGTCACCGATGTTCTCGCCCATCGACAGGGCGCCCTGGACGAAATAGCCCGGGAGGACCTCATAGGTGTCGTACTGGGCACCCAGACGCGCCGTCAGGGCCTCGAAGTTGGCGCGGTCCTCCGGCGTCCACCAGCTGCGCAATACGCCGTCGCCGTCAGACTTGGAGCCCTGGTCGTCGAAGCCGTGGCCGATCTCGTGGCCGATGACCCCGCCGATGGCACCATAGTTCACCGCCGGATCGGCGTTCGGATCGAAGAACGGCGGCTGCAGGATGGCGGCCGGGAAGACGATCTCGTTGTTGGTGGAGTTGTAATAGGCGTTCACCGTCTGGGGCGTCATGCCCCACTCGGCCTTGTCGACGGGCTCGTTGAGGCGGGCCAGCTGGTACTCCCAGCGGAAGCGTCCGGCGCGCTCGGCATTGCCGAACAGGTCGTCAGGGCGGATCTCCAGCGCGGAGTAGTCCCGCCACTGCTCCGGATATCCGATCTTGACCGTGAACTTGGCCAGTTTCTCCTGGGCGGCCGCCTTGGTCTCGGCACTCATCCAGTCATAGGTCTCGATGCGAAGCGCCAGCGCCCGGCGCAGATTGGCGACCAGCTCTTCCATCTGGGCCTTGGACTCGGCCGGGAAGTATTCGGCGACGTACTGGCGGCCCAGGGCTTCGCCGAGCGCGCCTTCCGTGAAGCCGATCGCGCGCTTGTCGCGGGGACGCTGCTCGGGCTGGCCCTGCAGATCGCGCTGGCGGAAGGCCCACTGGGCGTCGGCGAACCGGGCCGACAGGCGCGAGGCGGCCTGATCGGTGGTGTGGAACGCCTGCCAGGCCCGCAGCGTCTCGATCGGCGTTTCCGCATAGATGGCGGCGATCTGTGGCATGGCCGTGTTCTGGCGCACGATCAGGCGGGGGATGTCGCCCAGACGGGCCGCGCCGAAATAGCCGTTCCAGTCGAAGCCCGGCGCGTCAGCGGCCAGCTGCTGGATGGTGTACTCGTTGTAGGTCCGGTCGCGGTTGCGGTTCTCGGCCGGCGTCCAGTGCGCCTGGGCGATGCGCGTCTCGAGATCCAGGATGCGCTGGGCGTTTCCGGCGGGGTCGTCCCAGCCGATCATTTCCAGCATCCGGGCCAGGTAGGCCAGATAGAGCTCCTTCTTGTCGGCATAGAGCGGCGACAGATAGAAATCGCGGTTGGGCATGCCCAGGCCCGACTGACCGGCGGAGACGACATAGCGGTCCGGCTGCTTCTGGTCCGTCGAGATGCCGGTGGCGAAGAAGGAGCCGCCCAGCGCCCCGATGGTCCGGCCCATGTAGGCCGCCATGGCTTCATGGCTGTCGATCGCCCGGATGGCCGCCAGATAGGGTTGCAGGGGCTGGTCATCCAGCGCCTCGATGCGGGCCACGTCCATGTAGCTGCGATAGGCGTCGGCGATCTTCTGCTCATCCGAGCCCGGGGCCAGGTCCGTCCGCGCCAGAAGAGCGGTGATCATCGCCTCCAGCCGGTTGTCCGACAGATCGCGCAGAAGGGCGAAGGCGCCGTAGTTCGAACGGTCCGCCGGAATGGTAAGCTGGTCCAGCGCCGCGCCATTCGCGTAGCGCATGAAGTTGTCGCCCGGCGCCATCGACAGGTCCATGCCCGCAGGATCGAAGCCCCAGGTCCCGAAGCGCGGCGCCTCGACGCCTGCCCAGCCCGACGCTCCGATGCTGGCGGCCGGCGTCTGGAAGATCGACCAGATCGTGCAGGCCTCATCCAGGCAGGCGTGATCGTGGTCGGGACCATCGGCGAAGGCGGCGGAGGGGATCAGGAAGGCGGCCGCAGCGGCGCCGATCAGCAGTCTTTTCATGGAAATGTCCCGGGGTTGAGCCTCTGCGCGGTCTTGGGCGCGCTTGGGACCAGACCCTACGCCCCCGAACCGGCGCGCAATCTTAAAAATCCTTCATCTTTGCGTGAGCGGCGTCAGGAAGGGTCAGCGGCGGCAGCGCGAGGACGCGCTAGGGTATTGAACCGGCCGTTGGCCCGGGATTGTCGATCGGCCGAGGGGGTGCCTATCCTCCCGGCGAGGCGGGGGATCACAGGTGACCGATACAGCTGCGGACGAAGCGACCTCGGTGGCCGGCGACCCCTTCGCCGCACTCGCTGACGTTTTCGCCGGCAGGCGGGCGCTGCTGCTTGAAGACGACCCGGCGCTGGCAGAGCATGTGGCAGATCGCCTTCTGGCGGCGGGGTTCGCGGCCGTCGAGCGGTTCGAGGCGGGGGAGGCCGCCCTGGAGGCCGCCCAGACCCGTCCCTACGACATTCTCATTCTGGACCGCCTGACCGCCGGACTGGATGGACTGGAAACGCTCAAGCGTCTGCGATCCGCGCCGGGTGTCTCTTCAGATGCGCCTGCGCTCATGCTGACCGCCCTCACAGGCGAGCGTCAGCGGGTCGAGGGTCTGCTGGGCGGGGCCGACGACTATCTGTCCAAGCCCATCGGCGACGAGGAACTCCTGGCCCGCATCGCAGCCCAGCTGCGCCGCGTTGCCCGTCGCTCCAAAGCGGTTTCGACCGACCTGACCAACGGCCCCTTCCGTCTGTCGCCCGGCGCGCGGACGCTGAAGCTCAAGACGCCCGACGGTGAACGACTGATCGATCTTTCACCGCTGGAGTTCGCGATCGTCTCAGAGCTGATGACCGCCCGTGGCCAGCCCGTGACGAAGACCATGCTGTGGGACCGTTGCTGGGTAGAATGGACCTTCCTTCCCGACAATTTCATCAACATCATCGATGCGCGCATTTCGGCCCTTCGGCGTCGGCTCAAGGAGCAGACGCCCGAGATCGGGGAGGATTTGCACCCGCTGATCGTCGCCGCGCGCAGCCAGAGCCTCGTGTTCCGCGATCTGGACCCGGCGTGATCCCGAGGATGTGGTGACAAGGTCAGCTCCGTGAGCCGCTGGGAGGCGCTTCGACGCCGGATGGACCTGTCGGCCCCCTTGACCTGGCTAAGTCGACGGACGACGACCCAACTCGCCTCGGCTCTGGCGATCCTCGCGGCTGTGGCCCTGTCTGGATCGCTGGTGATCACCGGCCGCGCGGCCCAGCTTGATCAGCGCCAGCAGGCCGCCCTGGCCGCGCTCGCTGACTTCGCCGCCATTGCCGTGAAGCTGCCGACCGACGTTGGCATGGACGCCGCGTCGATGACCGAGGCGGACGCGGCCTATGTGTCCGCGGTCCTGACCGCCTTCCAGGACGGTCCCGACCGCGAGGCGACGACGCTGGAGGAAACCTGCCGGACCGGACGGGGCGGGGCGGGTCTGCGGCTGGTCCGGGCTCCGGTCGGCAAGCCTGCCGGGCTGGCCGCGCTGGAAACGGCGCGGGCCACTCGGCTGACCCGTCTCGGACCCGATGTCTATCTGATCCGACTGGTGCCGGGAGATCTATGCCTGAACCGCGCCGTCGAGGCGGTGGTCGTGCGACGGTCTGTCGGTGCCCTGGAGGTCACGGTCGGCCGCGTCGTCGACCCGGCCGGCTCCGCCTGGCGGCAGGCCGTTCTGGCCGTCTTCGGCGTCGGCGTACTGATCCTCGCGGCGGGGCTGACGGCGGCGACCTTCGCCCGGCGTCGGCTGACCGCAGCCCTGGCCAAGGTCAGCAAGGCGCTGGATCGCGCCGCGGTCGGCGACTTCTCCTATCGCGCCCCCGAGGTTTCGGTGGCACCGGAGCTCACCGAACTTTCGAGGCAGGTCAACCGCACCCTGGACCGTCTGGACGAGCTGCTGACATGGCTGCGGGATTCGGCCGATCAGCTGGCTCATGATTTCCGAACCCCGCTGGCCAGGGCGACTGCTCGTCTCGATCAGCTGGCAGAAGCCGGCGACGCCCGCATGAGTGCCCGGCTGATCGGCGAGGCGCGCCAGGACTTGGCCGAGATCTCCCGCGCCATGACCGAGGCGATGGCGCTGCGCGACGGTGAGGCCTGGTCTTTCGAGAGCGTTCGCCTCGATACGCTCGCCGAGGCGGCCGTAGAGCTCTACGAGCCCATTGCCGAGCAGCGCGGCGTCCGCATCAGGGCCGAGGTCGAACCGGTCACCGTTCTGGGGGTTCGCTCCCTGCTGCAACGCGCGGTCGCCAACCTCGTGGACAACGCCGTGAAATTCTCGCCGGACGGCGGAACCGTCGTGATACGGGCGCGATCAGCGGTGGATGGGCCGATCCTGTCGGTGGCCGATCAGGGACCGGGCATGGGCATGGCCAACGCCGGGCCTGACAGCCACGGCATGGGCCTCGCCTTCGTGCGCGCGAGCCTGCGCCGACACGGCGCACGAATGACGATTGATGACGCCGCGCCTGGGACCATCGTCACGGCGCGTTTCGCGAGATAGGCTCGCTGAAAGACATCGAGGGGGAAACACCGTGAACCGCACCCGCTTCCTGGCGACGACCGCCATCGTTCTGCTGATGGCCGGGACGGCGTCCGCCCAGACCGCGCCTGAGTTTCCCCTGCCCTATGACAGCCAGCGCGGCGTCTTCAGCTTCGCCACCGGGCTCGAGCGGTCTCTGCCCGCCGTGGTCCGGGTCACGACGCTGGGCCGCTCCGCCGGACCTTCGCGGGATGGGTCCGAACCCACCGCCATGTCCGGCGGATCCGGTGTCATCATCGATGCGGACGAGGGCATCATCGTCACCAACCATCACGTCATCGAGGGCGGACAGACGTTCCGTGTCGACCTGTCCGACGGGCGCCTACTGGACGCCGAGCTCATCGGCACGGACCTGGCGACCGATCTCGCGGTTCTGCGCATCCCTGCCGGCGGCCTGGCCGAGGTGGAGACGGTCGATTCCGACACGCTTCGCACCGGCGATCTCGCCTTCGCCGTCGGCTATCCGCTGGGGCTGGACCAGACCCTGACCATGGGCGTGATCTCGGGTCTCGGCCGCTCTGGCATGGGCGACGCGGTCGAGGACTACATCCAGACCGACGCCGCGGTGAACTCCGGCAACTCCGGTGGCCCGCTGCTGGACAGCCGGGGCCGGCTGATCGGCATCAACACCTCGATCCTGTCGGGCGACTTCTCGGGCGGCAACGACGGCATCGCCTTCGCCGTTCCCACCCGCATCATGATGTTCGTGGTCGAACAGTTGCGCGCCAATGGCGAGGTCACGCGCGGCCGGATCGGCGCGACTCTCGGCTCGCTGACGGCCGAGCGGGCGGTCGAGCTGGGGCTGGGCTTCGTGCGCGGTGCCATCGTCGAGGATGTGGTTCCCGGATCGCCGGCCGACCGCGCGGGCCTGGTGCGCGGCGACGTCATCACGCGGATCCAGAACCGTCCGGTCGCCAACGCTGGCTCCGTCCAGGCCGTGGTCGGGATTGCGGCTCCTGGCACGCCCTTGACCCTGGTCT
This sequence comes from Brevundimonas sp. AAP58, assembly GCF_001295975.1. Taxonomy (GTDB): domain Bacteria; phylum Pseudomonadota; class Alphaproteobacteria; order Caulobacterales; family Caulobacteraceae; genus Brevundimonas. Next base: position 47,167 of record NZ_LJHU01000018.1, read on the forward strand.
ATCTGAGGGACTCGACAGAAGCGACGACGTCGCTGACCGTCGAGGTGTCAGAGTCCGGCGGCATCCAGATCGGCTCGACCGCCGTCCAGGCCTTTGGCGCAAGCTTCGCCGCCACCCCTTCCGGTATTCAGGTCCAGGCGGTCGAAGGCGGCTCGGCGGCCGCGGTGGCCGACCTGCGCGCCGGGGACATCGTGACCCATGTGGGCGGCCGCCGTGTCGACGATCTGGCAACGCTCGGAGCCGGACTCGGCGACCGCGAGAACCCCGTCCTGACTGTTATCCGCGGCGACGCCGAGCTCCGGGTGCGGATCGGCGGCTGATCCCGGTCAGACCGGATCGCCAGCCGCGCCTGCGGGGCTCAGCTTCCAGCGGATCTTGGTCTCGGCATCGGTGCGCGCCGAGCCGCGCACCACGACCTGCAGCGAGCGCCGTGTCAGGCCGTCCTCGACGTGCACCGACGGCTCGATGGCCACATCCGGTCCATCGGTGCGGAACCACCAGCCCCGGCCGGAATGTCCGCGCAACAGGATGGACCGACGATCCCGCGCCAGCGAGGCCTGCGCCCCTGGCTCCAGATGAAAACGGACCGCATATGGGGCCGCGATCTGGCGCACCTGACCGCGATGCTCGGCGCAGGGATACAGTCGTTCCTCAGCGCGCAGTTCGTCGAGCCGCTGATCCAGATACAGCCGCCGCTGATGCAGCAGACCATAGGCAGCCGCCCAGGCGTCGTGCTCGACTTCCAGCCAGACGGCGCCTTCGGCATCGCGGCGTTCGAGCGTCGTCTTCCAGGGGCGACCATAAAGGCGAGGCCCGAGCAGCTCCGCCTTCCACCCTCCAAGAGGCTCGGCGAACGTGGTTTCGCCCAGGGTCAGAGTCGAATGGCCCGGCGATAGCCGCAGACCCTGCCGGTCAGGCGCGCGGGGCGTCCAGCCGCAGCCCGTGATCAACCGGTCCTTGCCGCAAACGACCTCCAGCGCCAGCGGTTGGGCGCAAGCCGCCTCTGACCAGGCCTCCTTGCCCGGAGATCCGGCGTCCGTCACGATCGTCAGCAGGGGTGAGCGGATGCGAACCAGCCCGCCGACCGTCCCGGTGGCCCCACCCGGCGTTTCGGCATGTTCGTCGTGAGCGCGGGCGGCCGCGACACGGGCAACCGTCGACGGCCCGCCGCCCTGCATGGCCGTAAGCCGACCATCGGGCAGAACCTGCAGTCTCAGCGCTGTCGTCAGCCTGACGATCGCCCCGGAAATCGCTTCCGGCACCGGCTCCGATAACTGGGCCAGCGCTTCGTTGAGCGCCAGCAGGTCCAGCAGCAGCTCCAGCCCGGCTTCCGGGCTCCTTGAGGCGTGGGATCCGTCTCCCGCCACGGTCACGCGCAGGGCACCGACGAGCCTGCCAAGCCCCACCCGGCGTATCCTCTGTCCCGGCGTCCCGGCCAGGACCGCGCCCGCGAGGGCAGAGGCCACCAGCCGCTCGGCCTTTCCCGCCAGCCCACCCGGAGGACGCAGCAACTGCCGCGCCTGACGTCCCAGGATGTCCGCCAGCCGGAACCTGTCCCCGTCGCTCGCCACCGCCCCCATCCGCCGCGCCGCGCAGGCCAGGTTGAAGGTCCGCCGCGCCAGGATCTGCGGGTCCCAGGCGAACGGCGACCAGCGCGCGAAGGTCTGGGCCCAGGCGAGCGTGAGCCGCAGCGCCTCTCGCGCGCCCCGCTCCTCGTGCAGCATCAGCGACGGCAGCCAGGCGAAGGCGTGCAGATCAGTGGCGAAGGCCTTGGACGGGCTCGGCCGGTTCCAAGGATCGCCCCCGGCCTCGACCTCCATGTGGGTCCCGGCGAGATGGAACTTGCCCGACAGGATCGCCTTGCCGACCGCGCCGTCGACGGGTCGGAAATCGCGCGGCGAGGCGGCGAAGGCCACCGCCTTTCCGGCCGCCAGCGTCTGGGCATAGCCGGGCAGGCCATACAGCTCGATCCACATCTGCCGTGTCAGCATGCGCCCGGCGATGGCGGGCCACAGCTGGGGCCCCGTCGCCACGCCCGCGCTCTTGACCGGCGTGCGCATCGGCGCCCCCCGCAGGCCCGGGATGGCGTCCGGCGCCACCGTCGGGCTCGACCGGTCTGCGAAGGGGCCAATGGGGTTCAAGCCGCGACGCCTTTCAGCCCCGCGATGTTGGCGGCATAGCAGGCCGGTCCGCCCTTGAACACGGCGGTACCGGCGACCAGGGCATCCGCCCCGGCCGCGACGCAGGCCCCGGCGTTCAGGGCGGTCACCCCGCCGTCGACTTGCAGGTGCGCCTTTGATCCGGCCGCATCCAGCAGGGCCCGCGTCCGCTCGATCTTCCTCAGCGCGCTGTCGATGAAGGACTGGCCGCCGAAGCCCGGATTGACCGACATCAGCAGCACCAGGTCGACCAGGTCGATGACCTCGTCCAGCACCGACAGAGGCGTTCCGGGGTTCAGCACCACACCCGCCTTGGCTCCCAGCTGGCGAATGCGACCGAGGGTCCGGTGCAGGTGCGGCCCGCTCTCCGGATGGACGCTCAGGACGTCCGCTCCGGCGGCGCGATAGGCCTCCAGCCAGGGATCGACCGGCGCGACCATCAGGTGGACATCGAAGGGCAGGGTCGTGTGCGGCCGCAGCGCCTTCACCACGTCCGGGCCAATGGTGATGTTGGGCACGAAGTGGCCGTCCATCACATCGACGTGAACCCAGTCGGCCCCCGCCGCCTCGATCGCGGCGACCTCTTCGCCCAGTTTGGCGAAGTCCGAAGCGAGGATGGACGGGCAGATCAGGGGAGGGCTGGCCATCCCTTGCGATTAGGCCGGGCCGCTCGCGCGGGCAAGCGTCGGCGCGCCCTTCGGCCCTGCGGGTTGGCTTCCCGGCCTCGCGCCACTAGGTTCCGCGCCAATCGGCCGACACCCACGGCCACCACAGTCTTCAGGAGACCCGACATGGACGACCTGGCCCCCCGCGCGACCGCCGCAGCCAAGGACAACCCGCTCGGTGTCGACGGCTTCGAGTTCGTCGAGTTCACCGGCCCCGACCCCCAGGCGATGATCCGTCAGCTGGAGGTTCTGGGCTTCGTCCAGACGCACCGCAATCCGGCCAACGGCGTCGTCCGCATGAAGCAGGGCGACATCAGCTTCCTGGTCCACACCGATCCCAAGGGGCACGCCGGCGAGTTCGCAAAAGACCATGGTCCGTCCGCCAACGGCATGGCGTTCCGCGTCGCCGACGCCAAGGCCGCCTATGAGGGCGCCATCGCACGCGGGGCCCATTCGGCCGAGATGCACGACGGCGGGGCGCTTGGACCCGGCGCCCATGTGCTCCGCGGCATCGGCGGATCCTTGCTCTATCTCATCGATTCCTACGGCGAGAAGGGCTCGCTCTACGACGGATGGGACGAGGTCGAGGGCTGGGAAGAGGCCGAGCGCAAGAACAACGTCGGCCTCTATCTGCTGGATCACCTGACCCACAACGTGCGGCGCGGCCAGATGCGCACCTGGTCCGGCTTCTACGGCGAGGTCTTCGCCTTCGAGGAGCAGAAGTATTTCGACATCAAGGGCAAGGCGACGGGCCTGTTCTCCCAGGCCATGATCGCGCCCGACCGCGCCATCCGCATTCCCCTGAATGAGAGCCAGGACGAAAACTCCCAGATCGAGGAGTTCCTGCGCCGCTACAATGGCGAGGGCATCCAGCATATCGCCCTGGCGACCGACAACATCTTCGAGACGGTCGAGACGCTCAAGGAACGCGGCGTGCCCTTCCAGGACACGATCGAGACCTACTTCGAACTGATCGACAAGCGCCTGCCCAACCACGGCGAGGACGTGGCGCGGATGCGCAAGAACCGCATCCTGATCGACGGCTCGGACGAGGACGGCCTGCTGCTGCAGATCTTCACCCAGGACATGTTCGGCCCGATCTTCTTCGAGATCATTCAGAGGAAGGGCAACCAGGCGTTCGGCGAGGGCAATTTCCAGGCCCTGTTCGATTCCATCGAGCTCGACCAGATCCGTCGCGGCGTGATCAAGGTCGACGCGAATTAAGGTCGCGCCTCCTCACTGGCTGCCCTTCCTCGGCCCGTTGGCGGCGGCGGTCGTGGGCGGGCTGGTCGGCCAGTTCGGTCTCGGCGGCGGCTTCTGGACGGTGCTGATCGCGGCGCTGGTCGGCGGCTTTGTCCCGATCATCGCCTATCGTCTGTGGAAGTGGTCGCATCACAAGCGCGGACCCTAATGTCCGCCGGGCCGACGTCCGTTTCTGACGTGTCGGCTTGCTAGGATTGCGTTCTGGGCCTTCGCTCAAAGGACGCGAGGCGGACTGAGTGGACTCAGTGGACGGTGTTTTTCGTTCGCCGACCTCGCTGGACCCGGCCACGCCGGTCGGTGCACGATGGCGACGCGCCAAACAGGAATGGATCCCGCCGCATGACCTTTCGCGTCCTCGCCGGCCTCGCCGCCGCCCTTACCCTCGCCGCGCCCGTGGCAGCCCAGGAAACAACGCCGCGCTGGGCCTTCGCCATCCACGGTGGAGCGGGCGTGATCGAACGCGCCGATCTTTCGCCGGAACAGGACGCCGCCTACCGCGCCTCCCTGTCGCGCGCGCTGGAAGCCGGGGCCGCCATCCTGCGTGACGGCGGGTCATCGCTCGACGCCATCCAGGCCGCCATCCAGATCATGGAGGACGACCCCCTGTTCAACGCCGGGCGGGGTGCCGTCTTCACCGCCGAGGGCCGCAACGAGCTCGACGCCGCCGTCATGAACGGTCGCGACCTGTCCGCCGGTGCCGTCGCGGGTCTCACCACCACCCGCCACCCCATCGCCGCCGCTCGCGCCGTGATGGAGAACTCGCCTCACGTCATGCTGATCGGCCAGGGCGCGGATACCTTCGCGGCGTCGCAGGGATTGGAGCAGGTCGACCCCTCCTACTTCTTCACCGAGCGCCGCTGGCGCGGGCTCGAAAACTTCCTGCGTGAACGCAACCTGCCGATCCCGTCCCGCCCGGCCGGAGCCCCTGCTGCGGGCATGGCCTCGCTGGAGCCCGCGCCGCCGCTGAATGAGCGCAAGTTCGGCACGGTCGGCGCCGTGGCGCTGGATCAGTCCGGAACGCTGGCCGCCGGCACCTCGACGGGGGGCACGACGGGCAAGCGTTGGGGCCGGGTCGGCGACGTGCCGGTGCTGGGCGCCGGCACCTATGCCTCCAACCGCGATGGCTGCGCCGTCTCGGCCACCGGCGACGGCGAGTTCTACATCCGGGCCACGGTCGCCCGCGACATCTGCACCCGCATCGCCGCAGGCGCCTCGTCCGAGGACGCCGGTCAGGCAGAAGTCGACGACGCCCTGTCGCTGGGCGGCTACGGCGGGGTGATCGTGGTCGACGGAAACGGCGTTCCCGGCTTCGCCATGACCACCTCGGGCATGTACCGCGGCGCGGTCACATCCTCGGAACCCGCCCGCGTGGCCATTTACGCCGACGAACAGTGAACATGGGCCGCCCGGCGTCCGACATCCCGGGCGTGCTCGCCCCGCCGCCCCTGATCTATCTCGGCTTCCTCGCGCTCGGCTGGGGCGTCGGTCGTCTGATTGACGAACCAAGCCTTGGCCTCGACCGCAATTTGCGCGGCGGTGTCGCCCTGGCCGGCTTGCTTTTGGGGCTGGTGATCGAGGCGTGGGCGGCCGGGCTGTTCCAGAAGGCGAAGACGGCGGTCCAGCCCTGGAAGCCGTCCACGGCCCTCGTCACCACCGGCGTCTATGGCTTCACGCGAAACCCCATCTATCTGGGCTTCGCCATCACCTATCTGGCTCTGGCCATCGGTCTCGACAGCCCCCTGGCGATCGTCCTGTTGATCCCCTGCCTGCTGATCGTCGACCGCTTCGTCATCCAGCGCGAGGAACGCTACCTCGCCGCCCGCTTCGGAGCCGACTACGAGGCCTATCGGCGACGCGTTCGCCGGTGGGTCTGAGGCGGCATGAGAGACGCGGCCGGTCCCCTGTCCCGCATCCCTGTTCGACATTACCGCCCCGTAACGTGCGCCCGGTCGATTGGCTCGATACGGTCGTTGAATCTGTCCGTCGGAGCCTCTGGACCATGAAGTCGCGCCTGAAGTCGGCCGTCGCCGCGCTTGCCCTGATCACTGTGCTCGGGGCTCCGGCCCTCGCCGTCCCCGCCGTCGCCGTGGCGCAGGAGGCCTCGGCCTCGATCGCCGTGCCGCCCCTGGGCTTCGTCAAGCGCACCCTGCCCAACGGCATGGACGTCTACACGGCGCGCGACACCACCACCTCCAACGTCACCATCCAGGTCTGGTATCGCGTCGGCTCCAAGGACGATCCGGAGGGCCGCTCCGGCTTCGCCCACCTGTTCGAACACCTGATGTTCAAGGCGACCAAGGACTTTCCTGACGAAACCTTCGACCGCCTGACCGAGGACGTGGGCGGCAACAACAACGCCTTCACGTCGGACGACGTCACCGGCTACTACCAGACCGTCCCCGCCAACCACCTGGAGCGACTGATCTTCGCCGAGGCCAGCCGCCTGTCGTCGCTGGTCGTCAACGAGGCCGTGTTCGAAAGCGAGCGCGACGTGGTGAAGGAGGAATACCGCCAGGGCGTGCTGGCCCAGCCCTATGGCCGCCTGTTCAGCGTCTTCATGCCGGCGACCATCTATCAGGAGCACCCCTATCGCCGTACGACGATCGGCTCGATCGAGGACCTGGACGCCGCGACGCTGGAGGACGTGCTGCGCTTTCACGCCACCTACTACCGGCCCGACAACGCCATCCTGATCGTGGCCGGCAACTTCGATCAGGCCCAGCTGGATGGCTGGATCGATCAGTATCTGGCCCCCATCCCCAACCCCAACCGGCCACTGCCCGAAAACAACGTCCGCGAGCCTGAGCCGACCGGCCCGCGCGAGGCGACCTTCTATGCCCCGAACGTGCCGCTGCCTGCCGTGGTGCTGTCCTGGCCGACCGTGCCCTACGCCCATCCGGACCGGGTCGCCCTGACCGTGCTCGACGGCATCCTGTCCACGGGCGAGAGCTCGCGGATGTATCGCTCGCTCGTTTATGAGCAGCAGATCGCGGCCCAGGCATCGTCCAGCCCCGACTTCTCGCAGCAGGCCGGGGCTCTGTCGGCCTACGCCATCATGGCCGGCGGCGAGACGCCAGAGACCGGCATCGCCGCCATCCGCGCCGAGATCGCCCGCCTGCGCGACGAACCCGTCACCGCCGCCGAACTGGCCGAGGCCAAGAACGAACTGGTGGCCGATGCCCTTCGCGGCCGCGAGACCATTGAGGACCGCGCCACGACGCTCGGCTTCGTCCTGATCAACACCAACGACGCCTCCGTCGCCGACCGCCAGATCGCCGACATCCAGGCCGTGACGGCCGAAGACATCCAGCGCGTCGCCCGGCGCTATCTCACCGACGACCGGACCATCACCATCCGCTATCTGAACGCGGACGAGCAGAACCCGCCGACGCCCCAGAACACCGACGTCACCGCCCCGGTGACCGTCGCCGACCTCGCCCCCGTCGGCCAGGTCTTCACCCTGCTGCCGGAAGCGGAGCGGACCCCGCTGCCCGAGCCGACCGCGCCGGTCTCGCCGACCACGCCGCCCGTCGCGGACTTCCGCCTTGCCAATGGGCTGCGCGTGCTCGTGGTCGAGAAGGAAGGCCTGCCGCTGGTCTCCGCCCGCCTGAACTTCGACGCGGGCGCGGCCTATGAGGCGCCTGGCAAGGCGGGTCTGGCCAACATGACCGCCGCCTTGCTGACGCAGGGCACCACCACCCGCACCGCGCCCCAGATCGCCACGGAGATCGAGCAACTGGGCGCCTCGATCGGCGCGGGCGCGGGGTCCGACTTCGCCAATGTCTACGCCAACGCCCCGGCCGACGTCTTCCCGCGCGCGGTGGAGCTGATGGCCGATCTGGTCCGCAACCCGACCTTCGCCGAGGAGGAGCTGGAGCGTCAGCGCGATCAGGCGCTGGACGGCCTGCGCGTCGCCCTGTCGACGCCCGGCCCCGTGGCGGCCCAGGCCGCCGGCCGCGTGATCTACGGCGAGGCCCCCTATGGCGCCCCCGGCGGCGGCACCCTGACCAGCCTTCCCGCCCTGACGCGCGAGGACGTCACGGCCTTCCATGCCGGGCGCTATCGCCCGTCGGACGCGACCCTGGTCTTCTCGGGCGCCATCGACGAGGCCGAGGCCCGTCGGCTGGCCGAGGCCGCGTTTGGCGACTGGACCAGCCCGGCGGTCGCATCGGCCGCCGTCGATCCGTCCGGCCCGGCGCTGCCGCCCCGCGTCGTCGTCATCGACCAGCCGGGTGCCGGTCAGGCGGCGGTGACGGTCGCTATGCGGGGGGTGTCGCGCACCGACGCCGACTACTTCCCGCTGACGCTCGGAAACACGCTTCTGGGCGGCAGCTTCACCTCGCGGCTGAACCAGGAGATCCGCATCAAGCGGGGCCTGAGCTACGGCACCCGCTCGTCTCTGGGCGTGCGCGCCGACGAGGGCCTGTTCACCGCCAGCGCCCAGACCCGTAACGACGCGGCGGCCGAGGTCGCGAGCCTGATCCTGGCCGAGATCGAGCGGCTGTCGACCACCCAACCGACCGAGCAGGAGATGACCACCCGCCGCGCCATCCTGACCGGCGCCTTCGGCAGTTCCCTGGAGACGGTGGACGGCCTGGGCGCGCTCGTGGCCAATCTCGCCCTCTATGACCTGCCGATGAGCGATCTGGCGGCCTACGTCGGCAACGTCGAGGCGATCAGCGCCGCCGACGTGCAGTCGGCCTTTGCCGAACACCTGCCGGTCGATCGGGCCAGCCTGGTGATCGTCGGCGACGCCGCCCAGTTCATCGACGCCATCCGGGCGCAATATCCGCAGGTGGAGGTCATCCCTCTGACCAGCCTGAACCTCGACCGGGCGGCGCTGCAATAGGCAGGGGCAGGCGGAATCGGCGGGAGACGCATTTTCGACTTGCGAGCCTCTCCCGCCCTCCGCTATAGGCCCCGCTCTCGACTGAGATGCGGGCGTAGCTCAGGGGTAGAGCATCACCTTGCCAAGGTGAGGGTCGGGCGTTCGAATCGCCTCGCCCGCTCCAGTCGAAACTAGGAAGATCAGGGGCGTGCCGGTTTCGGCAGGCCCTGATTTTTTCCAGCCCGGGCGCGGGTCATCATACGGTCATCCGATCCCACCGGCAGGCTCTTGGCTGGGCCTACCCCGTCAGGGTTGGGGGTAAAACCCCGGGTCGATCCGGCACGGTTCTCTCATCCGGGGGGCCAGAGCCTCGCACGCGGCGGCGATGCCGGCGGGCGTCGGCCGTTCACCGGTCTCGATCCAGGCCTCAAGGGACTCCAGCAAAGCGACGTACTGGGGTGCAGACAAGCGGCTGTGTTCTGTCTCGGTCGTGAAGGTCTGAACCAGAAGGTTTGAACGTCCGGCCTCGCCGACCGTGTTGGCATACATCGCCGAATGCTCGACGAAGACCGTCGGATCGTAACGGGCGTGGATCGTGACGGTCGGCAGGATGATGTCGCCGCTCAGATCGCTGTCATAGGCCAGGGCCGCGACGGCGTCGGGATCGGCGGCGAACCGTTCGACGCCCTGGTTCAGCGCACGGTCGTCGTCGGAGCCGCGATAGGTGCGGCCCATGTTGTCGAACGGATTGCGTCCGCCCAGCCGCTTCCAGACCAGATCCTGAAACAGGTTCGTAGCCCAGGCCAGGTGCGCGACGAGATGATCCTCCTCCAGGCCCGTGACCGAGAGGATGTTGCGGAGACGCGCGGTCTGCTCGGGCGTGCGCTCTGCCACCGGGCGGCCGACGCCAGTGCACTCACGCACGCGGGCGGCGATCTCGGTCCGGGGCATGGTCTCGCCTTGCGGCAAGCCCTGCCACAGCGGATACTGCGCCTCGTCGGGACGAGGATGGTTCCGGCAGTAGAACTGATAAACCGCCCTGAGATCGGCACGGAACCCATAGGCCCGGGTCCCGCCACCGAGGACGCCGCTGCTCAACAGGACACCGTCGTAGTTGCGACGTCCATCCGTCGCGACCGCATAGAGCTCGGCCGCCTTGGCGGCGACGTTCCCGCCCCAGGACTGGCCGTGCAGCAGGGTGCGCTCAGGCCGCCCCCAGCGGTCCCAGACGATCTGGCGCAGCTGATCGGTGTCCTCGGCCGCCATGCGGACGCCATAGCCACCCCGTCGATAGGTGGAGCCAGCCCAGGCGTAACCCTGCGCCACCATCATGGAGAAGCGGTCGAGGTCCTCGGCGGGTTCATCCCGCTCGGGATCGCCCAGCCGAGGCCCGCCGTGGGCGTGCAGGATGAGACGGCCGTTCCAGTCGGCCGGACGAGCATACCACCACCATGCCCCGCTTTCGGCCCGGCCCGACCAGCACTGCGTCCCGGCCGGAAGACTTTCGGGGCAGGTCTCCATGCGAGGTGCCACGGCCTGAGCCCAGGCTGGGCTCGTGGCCGAGGGGCCCGCCGCCACCGCGAGAGCGGCAAGCGGGCCGAAGGTCCGGCGGAGTGCCGTCACGGGTCCTAGAACTCCTTGGCGAGCGTGGCGTACCAGTAGCGGCCATAAGGGCGGTAGAGCGAGCCCAGATAGCCGGCCGACGACAGCGGGGGAGCCTCATCGGTAATATTGCGGGCCCCGATCCGGATGCGCGAGTCCGCCGCCCAGCCCGAGCGACCTTCCCACTCGTACTGGACATAGAGGTTGCCGGTGATCTGGCTCTCGACTTCCCACGGCACCCCCGCGGGCGACAGCAGATCGGTGTCGTCGACCGCGCTGATGTACTGGGTGAAGGCCCCCACCTGCCAGGGTCCCTGCGACCAGGTCAGTGAGCCGGAAACCCGCCACTCCGGCCGTCCGTTCTGGGCCAGGAGGTCGCTGGTTTCAGGCAGGGGCGTCGCCGCGTTGATAATGCCGGCGTCACGGGCCGCGTAGAGCGCATCGACCTGTGGGCCCGGCTCCCGTCCAAAGGAGATCAGCTTGGCCGCGTTCAGGTTCAGACGGAAGTCGCCGATCGGCGTGTCGCGCAGCCGCCACATCAGGCCCAGATCCAGCCCCTCGACGTCCTGGGGCAGCAGGTTCACGAAGCGGTCGCTGATCGAGACGATCACGCCGACCGGGGTGATGCCTGTTCCGGCGAACAGGGCGATGTCGTCGGCGTTGGGGGCGGCGCGGGTGACCAGGGGGTTGGAGCGACCCTGCACGCGATCGAGATAATCCTGGACCACGGCGTTACGGCCACCGAACAGGCCCACGATCTTCTCCTGCTGGATGCGCCAGCGGTCGACGGTGAAGGTGAAGTCACCCCAGGCCTCGGGCAGGAACTGCGGCTGGAAGACAAGGCCATAGGAGGAGTTGGTGCTCTCCTCCGGCTCGAGGTCCGGGTTGCCCGAGACCAGCAGCGACGCCCCGATGGAGCGCGAGCAGGCCCCGAAGGTGGCGATCCGCCCGGCGCGCAGATCCGCCTCGCAGCGGATATAGTCGGGGTTGGTCGTCAGGCGACCGTAGGTGGCGGTGTTGACCTGCTCCAGGTTCGGCGCGCGGAACCCTTCGGAATAGGAGCCGCGCAGGCGCAGGCCATCGAAGATGTCCCAGGACGCCGCGATCTTGGGCTTGGCCACATCGCCGAAGTCCGAATAGTGCTCGGCCCGGCCCGCGATCTGGACGTTCAGCTCGCGAACGAGCGGGATGTTCATCTCGGGCGAAACCAGCGGAACGGCGAACTCGACATAGGCCGAGGCGACGGTGCGATCGCCCTCCGTGTCCGGGTTCTGGCTGACGGCGATGACGTTGCTCAGCGAGACCGCGCCCGTGACCGCGTCTACGAAGGGATTGGTGCCGTCCAGGTTGGAGTCGCGGTCGTCACGCTGGGTCTCGCGGCGAGCCTCGAGGCCGAAAGCGATACCCACGTCTCCGGCCGGCAGACTGAACAGGTCCGGCCGCGAAACCTTGAAGTCCCACTGGGTCAGGGTCGTCCGCGACTCCCGCCGCAGCCGGAAGGTGATGGCGTCGATCGCCGTCTGCGAACTGGGCGTGCAGTCGCCGAAGCTGGTCTGGTTCACGCAGCCGCCGTTGAAGGGATTGTAGGCATCGGGCGTCGACAGGGCGAGCGAGGCCTGAAGGGCCGTGGAGTTAACCGCATCGGACTCGTCGACCGCCTCGGCCTCGGAATAGAGAAGCGCCGTCTCCCAGTCGAAGCCACGCCACTCGCCACGCAGCCCGCCGAGCGCCCGGGCCTGGTAGTTGGAGACGTCTACGCCCTGATAGCCCGCGTCGACGAAGCGGTACTGGTTCAGGCGGACCGCCAGGCCGGCAGCGGGAACGTTGGTCAACCCGGCGATACGGTTCGGGTTGACCGTGCCGTTGGCGAAGGTCACCGGACCGAACGGATTCCAGTAGTTCGAGGCCGGGATCACCAGGGTGTTCAGGTTGATGACCGGCGGCTGGATGCGCCGGGTGTCGGCCGTGTAGTAACCCAGCTCGCCGAAGGCCGTGACGGTGTCGCTCAGATCGTAGTGCCCGGCGACAAAGACGTTCAGCCGCTGGGTGTCCGGCAGCACGGTGGTGCCGGGCGCGGTGTCGAAACGAAGGTCGCGCTGAACGCCGTTGAAGTTCAGGGCACCGGAGCCCAGGCAGACGTCGCCGTTGGGAACCAGGCACCCGGTCAAGGCGGTCGGTTGGATGTGGAAAGCGCCAGCGGCTGTGGTCAGCGCCTGGGTGCCGCGCCGGATCGTGCCCGGCCCGTTGACGACCGCCAGGTTCGCCCAGGCCCCGCGCGTGTTGCGGAAATCAGGAACATTGCTCGAGGCGTAGTCCGGCTCATTGGCGAACAGGGGACGCAGGTTGTCTGTTGCTGTGAAGTCCTGATCCTCGGCCCGGAGCGCTGTGCGGTCGGTGTAGTCGATGAAGGCCGAGATGTTGCCGCGCTCGAAGTCCTTGCCCGCGAAGATGCCGAGGTTGAACTCGCGCAGGTGCGTGCCCTCGGCCCCGCCGTACTGGGTGGTGATGCGCAGGCCGTCGAAGTCGTCGCGCAGGACGGTGTTGACCACGCCGGCGACGGCATCCGCGCCGTAGATGGCGGCGGCGCCGTCCAGCAGAACCTCCAGCCGCTCCAGCCCAGAGACCGGAATGGCGTTGGAGTTGTAGCTCAGCACCGGCACCGTGCCGGTGTCGGACGTGCCCTGGCTGGTCGGGTGCTGGACGATGCGGCGACCGTTCAGCAGCACCAGGGTGTTGCCGACGCCCAGGGACCTCAGGTTCACCGAGTTCACGTCACCCCGCGCCGCGTTCGAGGTCTGGGGGTTATTGGCCGCGCTGAACAGGACGTCGCCCATCTGAGGGATGGTGCGCAGCAGATCGTCGCCGTTGACCGCTCCAGTGGCCAGGATCTGCTCCTCGCTCAGCACCGTCACCGGCAGGGCGGCGGTGACGTCCGCGCCTCGGATCTGGGAGCCGACCACGACGATGTCGTCGACCGAGGAGGCCTGCTGATTGTCGGCGGCGCGGTCGGCCTGGGCCTGCGCGGCCGGGGAAAGGGCCGTGGTCTGGGCCAGCGTGGGGCCCGCGAGGGCCAAAAGGCCGGTGATGGCGGTTGTCGCCAGAAGGGTGGTCCGGATGGTGATCATGGTGAGTCCTCCCAAACTCGATGGTTCGTTTCTTGTGGTTCAGTCCCTGGCGACGACGAGATCGTCGCCAGGTCCGGCGGCGGGATCGGCCCCGGCCGCGAGCGGCCCCGGGTCTCCGTTGAGGGCGGCGGCCAGGGCGTCGCGATCCAGCGCGCCTTCCCAGCGGGCGACCACCAGGGTCGCCACGGCGTTGCCGATGAAGTTGGTCAGGGCCCGGCACTCGCTCATGAAGCGGTCGATGCCAAGGATCAGGGCCATGCCCGCGATCGGCACGTCGGGCACGACCGCCAGCGTGGCCGCGAGCGTGATGAAGCCCGCGCCGGTGATGCCCGCCGCCCCCTTGGAGCTCAGCATGGCGACCAGCAACAGCGTCACCTGCTGCCACAGCGTCAGCTCGATGTTCAGCGCCTGGGCGATGAACAGCGCTGCCATCGTCATGTAGATGTTGGTGCCGTCGAGGTTGAAGGAATAGCCGGTCGGCACGACCAGGCCGACGACGGACTTGGCCGCGCCCGCGCGCTCCATCTTCTGGAGCAGGCTGGGCAGGGCGGCCTCGGACGACGAGGTGCCCAGCACCAGCAGCAGCTCTTCCTTCAGGTAGCGGATCAGCTTGAAGATCGAAAAGCCGTTGGCGATGGCCACGAGGCCGAGAATGCCCACCACGAAGATGGCAGACGTCAGGTAGAAGGTGGCCACCAGCGCGATCAGATTGATCACCGACGCGATCCCATACGCCCCGATGGTGAAGGCGAAGGCCCCGAACGCCCCGATCGGCGCGGCCTTCATCACGATGGCGACGAGCTTGAAAAAGGCGGTCGAGACCGATTCCAGCATCGTCAGGACGGGCTTTCCGGCGTCCCCGACCATGGCCAGCGCCAGGCCGAACAGGACCGAGACGAACAGCACCTGCAGGATGTTTCCGGTCGAGAAGGCGCTGACGAAGGTGTCCGGGATCACCGACAGCAGAAAGCCGACCACCGTCGTCTCATGGGCGGCGGTCGAGTACTGTGAGACCGCGCCCGCATCCAGCGAGGCCGGGTCGATGTTGAGCCCTCGGCCCGGCTGGACGATGTTGGCCACGACCAGGCCGACGATCAGTGCCAGGGTCGAGAAGACGAGGAAATAGGCGAAGGCCTTGGCGGCCACGCGGCCGACCTTGCCGATGTCGCGCATGCCCGCGATGCCGACCACGATGGTCAGGAAGATCACCGGAGCGATGACCATCTTCACCAGCTTGATGAAGCCGTCGCCCAGCGGTTTCAGGCTCTCGCCGAACTCCGGGAAGAAATGGCCGATCGCGCCGCCCAGCAGGATGGCGCCCAGCACCTGGACATAGAGGTGGCTCCACCACGGGCGCGGTCCCGCCGAGGCCTGTCCATGATCAGACGCGATATGCATACACCCTCCGCCGTCGGCGCGGCCGTCGTTTCCCATGGGCGATCTGTCGTCGCCTTGGCCTCAGTCTGAAACCTCTCGCGCGGTCCACCAAATCGCACGGCCTGCAAAAAAAGGTGTTTTGAATCATATTGTTGATAGTTCGTCCGGAAGACATCGTCCGGATTTCCACACATAACTCTGGTCAACTTGTGCGGATTTCCGCACAGTCGAGGTATGAACCAGACTCTGTCGCAGCTGGGAAAGTATCTCGCTGGGCGCTCCGCCAGGCCCTGGCTCACCCTGCTTGCCGGCTGGCTGGTGATGTCCCTTCTGGCCATGACAATCGCCGCCGAACTGGCCCGCAGGGACGCTGTTTCGGAACTGGCCAGGCGGGCCGACGCCAACGCCGCGCTTCACGCCGCGGTTCTTCGAAGCGAGCTTGAAAAGCAGCGTTCGGTCCCCGTGGTTCTGGCCGAGGATCCCGATGTGGCCGCCTTGCTGGCCGATCCCGGACCCGCCGCCGCCGATCGCGTCAGCGCAAAACTCGAGAACCTCGCGATCCAGATGCGCGCGGCCGCCATCTATGTTCTGGACGACGGGGGGCTGGCGCGCGCCGCCAGCAACTGGCGCGAGCCCACGAGCTTCGTCGGGTCCAACTATGCGTTTCGCCCCTACTTCACGGGCTCCCTGTCGGCGGGAGCCGCCGAGTTCTTCGCGCTTGGCACAGTCAGCGGCCGTCCAGGCCTCTATCTGGCCCGCCGCATCGGGCCAGCGGACGAGCCGCTCGGTGTGGTCGTGGTCAAGGTGGAGTTCGACACCCTCGAAGCCGAATGGCGTCGTACCGGGGAACCCGCCTTCGTCACTGATCAGCGGGGCGTTGTTCTGGTCACCAGCGAACCCACCTGGCGCTTTCGGCGCAGTCGTGAACTGACGCCCGAAGAACGTCAGGCCATTCTCGAAGATCAGACACTAAGCGGCCAGGCGCTCGACCCCCTTCCCTACAGCGGCGAAGCCGGCAGCATCGTCGAAATCGCGCGTGGACCCGCGGCCGGGGAATGGATGCTGGCCCAGACGGAAACGGACACACCGGGCTGGACCCTGCATTTGCTTGATCCGGTCCAGCGGGCCACGGCCACGGCCACGACCAACGCCAGGGTCATCGCCCTCCTGCTGGTCACCCTCGCAGCCACGGCCGTCGCGGTCCTTTTGCGACGGCGTCAGCAAGCCCTCGCTCGTGCCAAGGCCGATGAAACGGCGCGGGCAGAACTGGAGCGCCGGATCGATGACCGTACCTCTGAACTCCGCGACGCCAACAGCCGGCTCAAGAGCGAGATCGACGAGCGCCGCCGCGCCGAGGCGAGCCGGGAAATCCTGCGCGAGGAACTGGTCCAGGCCAGCCGTCTCGCCACGCTTGGCCAGATCGCCGCCGGCGTGGCTCATGAGATCAACCAGCCGGTTGCGGCGATCCGCCTCCACTCCGAAACCGCAGCGAGACACCTCGAGCGGGGCGACGAGACTGCCGCGCGGCGAAACCTGGATCAGGTTTCCACCCTGACCGAGCGGATCGGAACCATCACCAACGAGCTGCGGGCGTTCTCCCGCAAGGCTGGCCGTTCGGTGACGACCGTATCGCTCGCCACGGCCGTGGACGGCGCCTTGCTCCTGATCGGCCACCGACTACGCGACCATGGGGTGACGCTCCACCGCTCCGGGCTGGATGAGCTGCAGGTGATGGCCGACCCGGTCCGGCTCGAGCAGGTCGTCATCAACCTTCTCCAGAACGCGTACGAAGCGTTGCTGGACGCCCAGACCCCCGACCCGGTGATCCGCCTCGAGGCCCGCAGGGTGGACCGCCATGTCGAGCTGCAGGTGTCCGATAACGGCCCCGGCATTGATCCGGCCATCGCCTCCACCCTGTTCACGCCCTTCGTCACCACCAAGACCCAGGGTCTCGGCCTCGGGCTGGTGATCTGCCGGGACATCGTCGCCGGCTTTGGCGGGGAGCTCAGCCTCAAGCCCACGCCGCAGGGCACCGCGTTCATCGTGGTGCTGGAGGCCGCGCGGTGAATTTCGCCCGGCCGAACTCCGTGACCCTCGTGGACGACGACCACGACTTCCGCTTGGCCCTTGCTGAACGCCTCAAGCTTGAAGATTTCGAGGTGCGCGATTTTGCGTCTGCCGAGCTGGCGCTCAAGGCTCTCTCCGCCGATTACGCCGGTGTCGTGGTGACGGACCTGCGTATGCCCGGCATGGACGGGCGGGGTCTCCTGGCCCGCGTTCAGGCACTGGACCCGGACCTTCCCGTCGTCATGATGACCGGCCATGGGGATATCGATGACGCCGTCGATGCACTGAAAAATGGCGCCTACGACTTCGTCGCCAAGCCGCTCGATTTTGCCAGGCTGGGCGAGACCCTCCGCCGGGCGCTCGAGAAGCGGGGTCTGATCCTCGATAATCGCGCTCTGGCCCGGGCCTTCCAAACCGCGCGCCCCCAGACGCTCCTTCTGGGCGAAAGCCCGGCCATCCAGCGGCTCAGGTCAATCATCGATCAGGTGGCCGACGCCGACATGGATGTCCTGATCGAAGGGCCTACCGGCTCCGGCAAGGAGGTCGTCGCCCGTGCGCTGCATGACGGCGGCCGTCGCCGGGTCCACCCCTTCGTCGCCGTCAACTGCGGAGCCCTGCCTGAAGGCCTGATCGAGATGGAACTCTTCGGCAGCGAGTCCGGCGCCTTTCCGGGCGCGCTGCGTCGCCGGGTCGGCCTGGTCGAACAGAGCCACAGGGGCACCTTGTTTCTCGACGAGTTGGAGTGCCTCTCGCCCGCCGCTCAGGTCGCCCTTCTGCGGGTCATCGAGGAGCGGTCGGTCCATCCGATCGGTGCGGTTACGCCGCGGGTGCTTGATCTGCGGATCCTGGCGGCCTCCAAGGTCGATCTTGCCGCCGCGGTCGCGGCCGGCACCTTTCGCGAAGATCTGTTCTATCGCCTGAACGTGCTGAAACTGGTCGTTCCCCGGCTCGCCGACAGGCGAGAGGACATTCCGCTCCTCTTCGCCCACTTCCTGGCGCTTGCATCCGCCCGAGCAGGGGTTGCGCCGCGCCCCATCACGGATCAGGTCCGCAAGAGGCTGATCGAGGACCCCTGGTCGGGAAACGTCCGCGAGTTGGCCAACTTCGCCGAGCAGTTCGCCCTGGGTCTGAAGGAAGAGGAGCCGGCGATCGAGGCCGGCCCGATCAGCCTGGTGGAGCGCGTCGAGGCGTTCGAGCGCTCCATCCTTGAGGATGCGCTGGTCCGCCACAAAGGCGCAGTCGCCAGCATCTGTCTGGATCTCAAGGTCCCGCGAAAGACTCTCTACGACAAGCTGGCGCGCCATAATCTGCGCACGGCCAACTACCGAAAGGGTAGGCAACCTCAGTAGGGGAGGGTCGACATGAGACTGCGCTGAGACCCGCACCGAAGACGGGTCCATGGCGTCGGCCAACCTCAGTCCCGCCGGACCCAAGACCATGTCGATCCGGCGCCGCATCTCATCCTATTGGCGACGTGTGCGGAAAATGCGTTCCCCGTGCGTCGGGTGTTCTGCATCGGACGGAACCACGCCGCTTGCGCGTGCGATGGGACCAACCCCGACCACAAGCCGCCGTTCTTCCTTGCCGCCTCTGCCGAGACCCACGTCAGACGCCGGAAAAAAGGCCCGGTCGCCAGACCGGGCCCTTCTGTCCTTTCCGGGCTTTGCTCGCCGCTCAGAGGCCCAGCGCCGCCTTGATGTCGCGCCAGTCGACGATCTTGTAGTTCTGCTGGCCAGGATTGGGCGAGTCGATGTCGTCGTGGAAGGCGACGGCACCTTGCGGGAACGGACCGATCGGACCCGAGAAGGCGTCCAGGCCATCCGTGGACGTGACGCCATCGATGACAGGACCATCGACGATGGCGAAGCGGCCCAGATAGACGTGGCCGTCGCCCTCGATGCGATAGACCGGGTAGGTGCTGTCGCCCTGGCTGGAGACGATCAGGTATTCCACGCCACCGTCGCGCATGATCGACAGGCCCTCGACGTCGTCGCGGATGCGAATGCGGTCGACGCGCGCGATTTCCGTCGGGGTGCCGCTGCCCGCCGGATCGAAGTCAAAGCGCCAGACGCCGACGTCCTCCTCGCCGACGTACAGGGTGTCGGCGGCGTCGTTGACGACGCAACCTTCGAGTTGGCTGCCCAGCGTCAGGACGCGTGGCGCTCCGATGACCGGACCGGTCGGACCGGCGACAACGGTCATCTGATGGACCGTCCCGGCCTTGGTGGTCACGACTATATGGAAGTCATCGCCCCGCCGCCCGACGCAGAAGCCATAGGGCTCGTACGGTGTGGCGTGGAAGCCGTAGTCGACCGTCGCCAGCGTCGCCGGGTCGAACAGGTAGAGGTTGACCCCGTTGGCGCCCGGCGCGTCGTTGCTGGCCGCGACGAGCACGCGCTCTCCCTGTGGGGTCGGGAAGCCGGCTCTCAGATCGACGTTGTTGACGGGACCCGACGGCAGGAACTGCCGAACTGTGCCGTCCAGATTGTGGACATACAGTCCGTCCGACTTGTCGGTGCCGAACATGACCGCGCGTGACGGGTCGGCCGGATCCGCCCAGAGCGCGGGATCATCGGCGTCGACGGCGGTGTCGGTGGTCACGACGGTCTCCACCGCCGCCATGACCGGTCGGGCTGGATCGCCTGGCGCGAGCACGCCCTGAGGGCCGCGATCTTCCTCCAGAGACGCGCAAGACGCTCCGAGCACAGACAATCCCACAACTGTCAATAAAGCGAAATATTTTGGTCGCCTAATCATCACTAGCCCCCTCGACATCGGCAATCTATGCCGCCGCAGAACACGATCCTTGTCGCGGGTCAACCCGCGACGACTGTGCGGGGGCACTCCGATGAAGACCAAGACAACGCTGATGACCGGGCTGGCCCTGGTTCCCATGACATGGGCGCTGGCGACAGCTGCCGTCGCCGATCCCGTGACCGGCACCGTTTCCGACAGCTCGGCCACGCGGGGGCTTCAGGGCGCCGAGGTCACCATCGTCGAACTGGGTCAGACCGCGATCGTCGGGGCTGACGGGACCTTCCGCTTCGGCGACGTCCCGGCCGGCGTCTACACGGTGCGCGCCCGGTTCGCCGGTGCCGCCGAGCAGGTTCAGTCGCTCACGGTCGCCGATGGCGGCACCGCCACCCTCGACTTCGTTCTGTCTCCGCTGGCGGTCGCCGGCTCGGGCGAGGTCGTCGACGACGTTCTGGTCATCGGCCAGCGCGCCAACTTCCTCAGCGCCATCTCGCGCCAGCGCGCCGCCGACACGGTCCAGACCGTCCTGACGCGCGACGCCATCGGCCAGTTTCCCGATCAGAACGTGGCCGAGGCCCTGCGCCGCGCGCCTGGCATCAACGTCCTGAACGACCAGGGCGAGGGCCGCTTCGTCTCGGTTCGGGGCCTGGACCCCAACCTCAACTCGGCCTCGATCAACGGCAACCGCGTTCTGGCGACCGGCGGCGACGAGCGCGCCGTGGCGCTCGACGTCATCCCGTCCGAGCTGATCGAGTCCATCGAGATCCGGAAGTCGCTGACGCCCGACATGGACGGCGACACCATCGGTGGGTCGATCGAGATCTTCACTACCAGCTCCCTGGACCGGCGTCGGAACCTCTACACGGCCTCGATCGAGGGCTCCTACAACGACCAGAACGAGCAGACCTCGCCCAAGGGCAGCTTCGACTTCGTCCACCGTTTCAACGACCGCTTCGGCATCGCGGGCGGTGCGAGCTACTACAATCGCGAGTTCGCCACCGACAACATCGAGATGGACGGCTGGGAAGAGGACGGTGCCAATGCCTATGCCGAGGACCTCGAATACCGTGACTACGACGTCACCCGCGAACGCTACGGCGCGACCCTGACCCTGGACTATCGTCCCAACGACTCGACGCAGCTCTATCTGCGCGGCCTGTATTCAAAGTTCGACGATACCGAGCTGCGCACACGGCTGATCTTCGGTTTTGACGAGCCGACCTCGACGACGGCGAACAGCGCGACCTTTGATTCAGCCGATGAGCGCATCCGCGTGGAGCGCGATCTGAAGGACCGGCGCGAGGTTCAGTCGGTCCGCACCCTTTCGGCCGGAGGTCGGACCGACGCCGGGGCGTGGCGCTTCACCTACGACCTGGCCTACTCCGAAGCCGACCAGACCGAGGACGGGTCGATCGACCCCATCGAGTTCCGTCGCGACTTCGAGAACCCCGGCGAGCTGGGCGTGACCATCGACTATTCCGATCTGCGGATGCCGACCTATCGGATCGACTTCGGTCAGGCCAACTTCCTGCGCGCCTCGGACTATGAGTTCAATGCGCTCGAACTCACCACCGACGAGAACGCCCGCGACCGCGAGTTCAGCGCCAGGTTCGACGCCGCCTACGACTTCCAGATCGCCGCGGGCAGCCTGGAGTTCAAGTTCGGCGGCAAGGCCCGTCAACGCGACAAGGAGCTCAGCTTCATCTTCGACATCTTCGACGGCTACGACGGCGACTTCACCCTGGCCGACGTGCCGGGCGTCCAGTCGTACGGCCTGGCGGTCATCGACCCCATCCCCGGCCTCATCGAGGTCCGCGACTTCTTCGCCGCCAACCGTTCGCGCTTCGAGCGCAACGATCTGGACAGCGCCTTCGCCTCGAACGCCGAGAGCTACACCGCCGACGAGGATATCTACGCGGGCTATGCGCAGCTGCGCTTCGAGAACGAGGACCTGCGCATCATCGGCGGCGTCCGGGTCGAACACACCGAGACCGAGCTGGACGGCAGCCGCCTTGAGCTGGTCGAGGAGGGAGCGGTCCGCAATGGCGTCGCCCTGGCCGACGACACCCTGTTCATCACGCCGGTCCAGTTCGACAGCAGCTACACCGACGTCCTGCCCAGCGTGAACATCCGCTATACCCTGGCCGACGACCTGATCGCCCGCTTCGGCGCTTTCCGCTCGGTCGTGCGCCCCAGCTTCGGCCAGCAGGCGCCGCGATTCCTGATCGAGGAGAACGAGGACGGCGAACGCTCGGGCGAGTTCGGCAATCCGGACCTCGACCCCTACAAGGCCTGGAACCTCGACGCGACGCTGGAGTGGTATTTCGCGCCCCAGGCCGTGCTGCAGGGCGGCGTCTTCTACAAGTCGATCGAGGACTACATCATCGCCGCCGAGTTCGAGAACGGCGTCTTCAACGGCATCGCCTACGAAGAGGCGGTGATCCCGATCAACGGCGACGACGCCACCGTGTTTGGCGTGGAGCTGAGCTACGGCCAGGCCCTGACCTTCCTGCCCGGTCCGTTCGACGGCCTGCTGGTCAACTTCAACTACACCTATACCGACGCCGAAGGCGAGGTTCTGGGCCGTACCATCCCCCTGCCGACCTCCTCGGAGCACACCTTCAACGCGGTGCTCGGCTACGAGAAGGGTCCGCTGAGCCTGCGCGCGGCCGGGGCCTATCGCTCGGGCTACCTCGACGAACTGGGGGGAGACGCCGACAGCGACCGCTATGTGCGTTCGCACTTCCAGGTCGATCTCAGCGGCAAGTATCGCCTCAACGAGAACGTCCAGCTGTTCGGCGAACTCGTGAACCTGAACGACGCGACCTACACCGCCTTCCAGCGCGGCCCCGGGCGCGACCGCCTGCTCCAGTACGAGGAGTATTCGTGGACGGCCAAGTTCGGCGTGCGGCTGAACTTCTGATCCATCCTCGTCTCGAAACGGAAAGGGCCGGGCGGCGACGTCCGGCCCTTTTTCGTTCCGGCGAAGCTTTGCGCGGCACCTCGCGCGATTGCGACTGGACCGGCGGGGCCAGCCCCTCTAACCGCCGTTCCGCGACCATTGCGGCATCGCCCTTGCTGGTTCGGGGCGAGGTGCCCCCGGGTCGGCGCCATTTCGGGAAGAGTGCTGTTCGATGTTCATGGAAGGCGATGTCGATTGGGTCCTGGTGCTGGGGTTGATCGCCGCCGTCACGACCGTCGTCGCCGTCCTGTCGCTCGCCTACGCCTGGACCCACCGCGAGCGTCACGTCACGACCGCCGACGAACTGTCCGCCGTCGCCCGCGCCCGCCAGGAGGCCGAAACGCGCCTCTATGAGACCCTGAACGCGATCCCCGTCGCCCTGGTCCAGACCGATCGTGGGGGCAAATTCGTCTTCGCCAACCGCGCCGCGCACCAGCTTCTAGGTCGCAAGGACAATGAGCTGATCGGCCTGCGCTTCCACTCGGCCACCTGGGGCATCACCTACCCCGACGGCCGCCAGGTGCCGCCCGACCTCCTGCCCAGCGCCCGGGCGCTCCGCGGCCAGACGGTCAAGGGCTTCCAGCACATCCTCGCCAATCCGGCCACGCGCCGGAAGATGCTGGTCTCGGTCACCGCGATGCCGATCGAGGATGCGCTGGGCCAGATCATCGGCTCGACGGCCGCCATCGTGGAGACCGAGGGCCTGACGACGCCAGAAGTGCCCCCGATCGAACCGACCCCCGCCTTGCCCGACCCGAACGAGACCACACGGCGCGTGTTCGAGGCCGCAGCCAGCGCCTTGGTCGTCATCGCACCCAACGGCGTGATCAAGGAGGCGAACCGCACCGCCCTCGCTTGCTTCGGCCTGGGACCGGACGTCGTGGGGCTGGATTTCGCCGACCATTTCATGGCCGAGGCGGAACGGGTCGAATGTCGCCAGGCCCTGCGTGCCGCTGCCGGCGCCGTGAGGGGCGAGAGGGTCGAGAGCCTGACCTCCAGCCTGGGCGGCCCGCGCGGCTTTGGCTGGCGGGTCTTGCCTCTGGCCAGGCCAGACGGCGTGGTCGACGCCTTGCTGCTCGCTGGAGACCCCCTATCCGATCCGATCGAGATCATGATGGAAGCGGTGCCTGAGCCGGCGGGTCCGATGATCGAGGATGGCCTGTCCGGGATCGAAGCCGCCCAAGCGGTGCCTGCCGAGCGCGAGGCCGCTCTGGTTGCCGAGCGCGACGCGGCGGTGGCCGCCGCCGAGGCTGCCCGTGACGAAGCCCGGCGCGCGCTGGAACGCAGCGAGGCCGCCCACAGGTTGGAGAGCGTCGGTCGGCTCACCGGCGGCGTGGCCCAGGATTTCAACGCCCTGCTCACGGTCATGACCGGCGCGCTCGACATGCTGCTGAAATCCATCGACGATCCCGCCCGTGTGCGCCGTTTGGGCGAGGCGGCGCTGGCCGCGGGACAGAAGGGCGAGGTCCTTACGCGGCGTATCGCGGCATTTTCACAGGGCGAAGCGGCAGAGGCCCGCGATCTGGACGCTGGCGTCCTGTTGCGTGCCATGGAGACACGGATCCGCGCCCTCGCCGGTCCCGGTGTGGACCTGATGATGGAGGCCCCCCGGAACGAGGCACCCGTTCGGGTCGATCCCGTCGGTTTCGAGGGCGCGGTCATGGCGCTGGTCAGAAACGCTGTGGAAGCCGTCGGGGGGGCAGGGGCCGTGGCCGTGCGCCTGGAGTTGCTGCAAGATGAAGTGCGTCTGACTGTTCGCGACACCGGCCCGGGGCTGGACGAGGCGACCGCCGCCCGGGCGCTGGAGCCCTTCTTTACCACCCGTCCCGGACAGGCAGGCCTTGGCTTGGCCCAGGTCCAGGCCTTCGCGCGCCTGTCCGCTGGCCAACTCGCTCTCAAGGGGGATCCCGAGGGCGGCACCGAGGCAACACTGACCCTGCCGCTTGTCGGTCCCGTCCCCTGAGGACGACGCAGCCTCTCGCCGAAAAACCTGCGTTCTGTTAGGCGTTGGCCTTCGGCGGAGGGGGTTCCGATGGTCTGGTTATGGCGGGCAGGTCTTGGTTTTCTGATTGCGGCGTATGCGACCTGGATGGCTTGGCCCCTGATTCAGCCGCTGGCGGCGGGGGGCTCGATCTCAGAGCCGATCACCGCCGCGTCACAGGAAATGGCGCGCGTGGGCGGTCTGCTCCCATCACTATGGATCGGGTCGATCTTGCTCTACCTGATCGCCGCAGCATTGACTGCGGTGCGCGCAGGGGCGGCTCCCGGTGCCTATTTTCTCGGCTTTGGAAGCGAAGTCATCCAGCGGGTTCTGTTGCAGTGGACCCCGGAGGCATCCATCACCGATACCTTGGCCCGCGTCGCAGCGGCATTAGCCACCCTGAAGATCGGGATGGAGCCCGGCCCCGCGTCTCTCGCCGCCCTTTTCGCCGTCGGCCTGCTCGTGGTCATGACGGGCACATGGCGTGGCCAGAATGGGCAAGCCCTGACCCGACACTGGACCCAGCCGCCCGTCTACGCCTGACCCCTTCGTCGCCCGCGAGGCCGTCATGACCTTTGTCCGATACCTGCTCGTCGCGGCGGTGATCGCCTATGCTGGCTGGCTGGCCTGGCCGTTCCTGACGCCCTTCTTCGAGGGCGCGCCAGTCGACGTGGCCCTGGAGCGGGCGCGTGGCATGATCGAGGCTGGCGGCGGCCTGTCCAGCGCGGCCCTTTGGGTCGGGGCGGTGCTGCTGTATCTGATCGCGGCGGTGATGCTGAGCGCGGGCAACCCTCGCGCGGCGATCGCCTATTTCCTGGGCTTCATCGCCGACGCGGTGCTCCGCCTCGCCATCGACAGGGGCCGCGCCGGTCCGACGGAGGCGTCGATCCAGGCGGACAGCTATGGCGGCGGGGAATTGGCCCAGCGGTCGGCGGAAGCCGTCGCGCCCGCCGGCCTTCCCGTCGACCCGACCTGGCTGATCCTGGGCGTCCTCCTCGTGATCGGCCTCATCATCGTCGCCCTGTCCCGCCGGAGGGGTCGACGGCGCGTCCCTGGCCAACTCACCGGCTGAACAACCTTCGACACCCCGTCCGATTCTGACGCAAGGGTCGGCTAGTCTGTCCCTTGATCGCGGGCCGCCCCCGGACGGCGGTGAGAGTCCCTGGACAGGGACTCTCAGCGATCCTGAAGACAATCAATCGCTTGGCGTGGGAGTGAGAGTCACTCCCACGCCTGTCCCGCCACTCTCGCCGCCCTCGACTTCGCTTCCCATATCCGCCGCGGCGGTTGACCCCGACGGGTCAGGCGCTAGGACAGCCCCCGTCCTCCCGACCGCGCCCATCTCCGAGGTTTCCATGGCCGACGCCACGCCCGCCGCTCCCGCCCAGTACGATGTCGTCGTGATCGGCGGTGGACCGGGCGGCTACAACGCCGCCATCCGCGCGGGGCAACTGGGGCTGAAGGTCGCCTGCGTCGAGATGCGCGAGACGCTCGGCGGCACCTGCCTGAACGTCGGCTGCATGCCGTCCAAGGCCCTGCTGCACGCCTCGGAGCTCTACGAGATGGCGGCCAAGGACTTCGCCGGCATCGGCATCGAGGTCGCGCCCAAGCTGAACCTCGTTCAGATGATGAAGCAGAAGCAGGACAGCGTGACGGCGCTCACCAAGGGCATCGAGTTCCTGTTCAAGAAGAACAAGGCCGACTGGATCAAGGGCCGAGGCCGCATCACCGGTCCCGGGACAGTCGAGGTCGAGGCGGCGGACGGCTCCAGAACCACGCTGAAGGCCCGCGACATCGTCATCGCCACGGGCTCGGAGCCCACGCCCCTGCCGGGGGTCGACTTCGTTCCGGGCAAGGTGGTCGATTCGACCGGTGCCCTGTCGCTTCCGGCCGTGCCCAAGAAGCTGATCGTCGTTGGTGCCGGCATCATCGGGCTCGAGCTCGGCTCGGTCTGGCGCCGCCTGGGGGCCGAGGTCACCGTCGTCGAGTACCTGCCGCGCATCACGCCCGGCATGGACTCCGACCTCGCCACCGCCTTCCAGCGGGCGCTCACCAAGCAGGGCATGACCTTCAAGCTGGGTTCGAAAGTAACCGGCTCCAAGGTCACCAAGGACGGCGTCGAACTGACCGTGGAACCGGCCGCCGGCGGCGCGGCCGAGACCCTGACCGGCGACGTCGTGCTGGTCGCCATCGGCCGTC
Source organism: Brevundimonas sp. AAP58 (assembly GCF_001295975.1). GTDB lineage: Bacteria > Pseudomonadota > Alphaproteobacteria > Caulobacterales > Caulobacteraceae > Brevundimonas. The sequence goes on from NZ_LJHU01000018.1 coordinate 74,149, forward strand.
GTCCCTACACGGCGGGGCTGGGCCTGGAGTCCGTCGGCGTGACGCCCGACCAACGCGGCTTCGTCGCCTCGAACCACTTCAAGGTGGCCGATGGCGTCTGGGTCATCGGCGACGTGACCCACGGCCCCATGCTGGCCCACAAGGCGGAAGAAGACGCCGTCGCCGCCATCGAGCTGATCGCGGGCAAGGCCGGTCATGTGGACTACAATCTGGTCCCGAGTGTCGTCTACACCTTCCCGGAGGTGGCCTGGGTCGGCAAGACCGAGGACCAGCTGAAGGCCGAGGGCGTGGCCTACAAGTCCGGCAAATTCCCCTTCACCGCCAACTCCAGAGCCAAGATCAACCACGAGACAGACGGCTACGCCAAGGTCCTGGCGGACGCGGCGACGGACCGCATCCTGGGCGTCCACATCATGGGTCCCCAGGCCGGAGAGATGATCGGCGAGGCCTGCGTGGCCATGGCCTTCGGCGGCGCTTCTGAAGACCTCGCCCGCACCAGCCACGCCCACCCGACCCGCTCCGAGGCCGTCAAGCAGGCGGCCATGGGCGTCGAAGGCTGGACGATGCAGGCCTGATCAGGCCCGAGGGTGCGCCGCCGCATAAGCCCCCAGCAGATGGGCGGCATCGACGGCGGTGTATTTCTGCGTCGTCGACAGGCTGGCGTGGCCCAGCAGTTCCTGGATTGAACGCAGGTCGGCTCCAGCGCCCAGCAAGTGGGTGGCGAAGCTGTGCCGGAGCGCATGCGGCGTCGCCGAGGCCGGCAGGCCCAGCCGCCCACGCAGGCGCTGCACGGTCGCCTGGACGTGCCGCGCGGACAGCGGGCCGCCCCGCCGGGCCCGGAACAGGGCATCGGAAGGTTCCAGCGGAAAGGGCTGGGCAACGACGGCCCGATCAACCGCCTCGCGCACGGCGGGCAGGACAGGTACCATCCGCGTCTTGCCGCCCTTTCCGGTGATCCGCAGGGTCTCGGCGAGCGGCGCATCGGTGCGGGTCAGGCTCAGCGCCTCTGAAATCCGCAGGCCGCAGCCGTAAAGCAGGCTCAGCACAGCGGCGTCCCTCAACGCCTCCCAGGGCTCGGCGTCGGGGTCGAGGCCGGGCTCGGCCAGGAGCCCCTTGGCCTGATCGGCGCTGACCGGCCGGGGCAGGGACGGCTTGATCTTGGGTCCTCGCACCAGCGCCAGCTGAGGCGTCGGCACGCCGCAGCGCCGGTCCAGAAAGCCGTGAAAGGTGCGGATGGCCGACAGGGTCTGGCTCAGCGACCGCGCCGACAGGGGATGATCGCCGCTGCGCCGCTCCGCCAGATGCGCCCGGACTTCGGCGGCCGTGACGGTCCCCAGGTCCGCCAGCCGTTGGGGCTCCCCGCGATGCCGCTCCAGAAAGGCCAGCCAGGTCCGGCCGATGTGGCCATAAGCCTCCAGCGTGCGCGGCGACAGACGGCGCTCGTGCGCCAGATGTTCCAGCCAGGCCTGAAGCGCCTCGGCGGCGGTCATCTCAGCTCAGGACCGGCCAGCGCTCGGCCGTGCGCGCCACCACCGCCGCGACGAAGGCCACCAGCTCGCAGCCCATGCCGGCCGTAAAGCCTTCCGGCTCCGGCGATCCGAAGGCCGCCAGCGCCGGGCGCGCCTCCTCGCCCCGCTCGCCGCCCAGATGAAGCGCCATGCGGATCAGGGCGACCGACTTCACCTCTTCGCCCGCCGGGCCGAACAGATCGAGCTCCGGAAACATGGGCCCCAGCCAGGTCAGGCCGTGCCCGCCCAGCCAGGCGTCCACGCCGCCCGGTTCCAGCGCCTTCCAGCCGAAGGGCACGCCGCCGGGCTTTTCCACCGCGATGGCGGCGGCGGACAGGCCGAAGCGCGCCTGGGCGGCGACGTCCAGACGCCGGGCCAGGTCGGAGTGGCTGCGCGCCTCCATCAGGTCCAGCGCGGCGACATGGGTCTGGGTCTGGGCGGCGAAGTTGGCGCGGGCGACGTCCTCGATGCGTTTGCGCGCATCCGCCTCCCGCTCGGCGGCGGCCTCGAGCTTGGTCAGAGCGGTGCGCCCGAACTCGACGACGTTTCGGCCTCGCGCGATCAGCCCGATCTCTTCCAGCAGCGACCGGTCGTCCAGCAGGGTGTCGGGATTGGCCTGCAGCCAGGCGCGGATCTCCGGCCAGTGCGGCTCGCGCGGGGCGAACAGATCGGCGGTCTCTTCCTTCGACATCACGCGGTCGGCGCTCCTCCCGGAGGGCGCGCCGGGCCGCAGAATCAGAGAATCGACTGGCCGGTCTTGCCCCAGTCGGCCAGGAAGGCATCAAGCCCCTTGTCGGTTAACGGGTGCTTGACCAGGGCCTTGAAGGTGTCGGCCGGAAGGGTCGCCGCGTCCGCGCCCGCCAGCGCCGCGGCCTCGACGTGGGCAGGATGGCGCAGGCTGGCGGCGAGAATTTCCGTCTCGAAGCCGTGGGTGTCGTAAAGGACGCGGATGGCCTCGATCAGTTCGGACCCATTCGCCCCGTGGTCATCCAGCCGACCGACGAACGGCGAGACGAAGGTCGCGCCCGCCTTGGCCGCCAGCATCGCCTGGGCCACCGAGAAGCACAGGGTGACGTTGGTCTTGATGCCCTTGTCCGAGAACGCCCGGGCGGCCCGCAGGCCGTCCCAGGTCAGGGGCAGTTTGACGACCACGTTGGGGGCGATGGCGGCCAGCTTGTCGCCCTCGCGCACCATGGTCTCGAAGTCGGTCGCCACGGCCTCGGCCGAAATCGGCCCCTCGACCAGGGCGCAAATCTCGGCGATGACCTCGGCGATGTTGCGACCGCTCTTGGCGATCAAGGACGGGTTGGTGGTCACCCCGTCGACCATGCCGGTGGGGACCATCTCCCGGATGACGGCGACGTCTGCGGTGTCGAGGAACAGTTTCATGGCGCGGTGTCTAGCCGAACGGGACGCCCGGTGAAAGTCGCCTCGGTCCTTCTGCCCCTGCCGGTGCCCGAGGCCTTCGACTATGAGGTGCCCGAGGCGCTCGACCTCGCGCGCGGCGATCAGGTCGCGGTGCCGCTCGGTCCGCGCCTCATGCGCGGCATCGTCTCGGAGGTGCACGAGACGACCGGCTCAAACCGGCGGCTGAAGGCGGTGGAGCAACGGTTGACCGACCCGCCGGTGCCGGGCGGCGCGCTCGACTTCGTCGAATGGGCCGCACGCTGGACGCTCAGTCCGCCCGGCGAGATGGCGGCGCTTACGCTGAAGGGGCTGCGCAACCCCGCGCCGCGGCCCGAACGTCGCGTGCGCCGCGTCGGCGACCGCACGCCCGCCCGGCCCACGCCCGCCCGCACGGCGGTGCTGGACGCTCTGGGCGACCGCGCCCTGCCCGCCGCCGATCTGACCCGGGCGGCAGCCGTCTCGTCCGGCGTCGTCAAGGGCCTGATCGACGAGGGCGTGCTGGAGGTCGTCGAGATCGCCGCCGTCGCCGCCTTCGACCCGCCGGATCCCGACCACCGCCCCGCGACGCTGAACCCCGACCAGGCGGCGGCCGCCCAGGCTATCGGCGAGGCCGTCGCCAGGGATGGCTTCTCCGCCTTCCTGCTCGACGGCGTCACCGGCTCGGGCAAGACCGAGGCCTATCTCGAGGCCGTGGCGCGGACACTGCGGGCGGATCCGACGGCGCAAATCCTGATCCTCCTGCCCGAGATCGCCCTGACCCAGGCCGTGATCGAGCGCATCACCGACCGCTTTGGCTCAGCCCCTGCCGAGTGGCACTCGGGCGTCTCCGGCCCCCGGCGACGCCAGGTGTGGGAAGCGGTCGTCGCCGGCCGGTGTAACATCGTGGTCGGAGCGCGTTCAGCCCTGTTCCTGCCGTTCCAGCGTCTGCGCCTGCTGATCGTCGACGAGGAGCACGACGGCTCGTTCAAGCAGGAGGACGGCCTCGTCTATCACGGCCGCGACCTCGCCGTGGCCCGCGCCCGGATCGAAAGCGCGACCGCCGTTCTGGCCTCGGCCACCCCGTCGCTGGAGACCCTGTGGAACGCGCGTCAGGGACGATACGCCTGGCTCCGGCTCGGACGGCGGCACGGGGCGGCGACCCTGCCGGACATCCGCCTGCTGGACCTGCGCGAGCACCCGCCCGAACGGGAACAATGGCTCTCGCCGCCGCTCCGCACCGCAATGGCCGAGACGCTGGCGGTTGGGGAGCAGACCCTGCTGTTCCTCAACCGGCGCGGCTATGCCCCGGTCGTCCTCTGCCGCGCCTGCGGTCACCGGCTGACTGCGCCGGACACCGACAGCTGGCTGGTCGAGCATCGCTACACCGGCCGGCTGATCTGCCACCTGACAGGCTTTTCCATGCCGCGCCCCAAGGCCTGCCCGGCCTGCGGAGCCGAGGACACGCTGGTCTCGGTCGGCCCCGGCGTCGAGCGGGTCGAGGAAGAGGTGCGGCTGCTGTTCCCCGACGCCCGCACCGCCGTGTTCAGCTCCGACACCGTGCCCGACGGCAAGGCCGCGCGCGCCCTGATCCAGCGCATGACAGACGGTGAGATCGACATCCTGGTCGCCACCCAGGCCGCCGCCAAGGGCCACAACTTCCCACGCCTGACGCTGGTCGGCGTGGTCGACGCCGACCTGGGCCTGAGGGGTGGCGACCTGCGCGCGGCCGAGCGCACCTTCCAGCTCCTGACCCAGGCGACGGGCCGCGCGGGGCGCGCCGACCGGCCCGGCCGCGCGCTGCTCCAGACCTGGACGCCCGAGCATCCCGTACTGATGGCGCTGGCCGCCGGCGACCGTGACGCGTTCGTGGAGGCCGAGATGGCGGAGCGGCAGATGGCCTCGCTCCCACCGCACGGCCGATTGGCTGCGCTGATCCTGTCCGGCGAGGACGCGGGCGCGGTCGAACGCACGGCCTCGGCGCTGGCGGCCGCCATCCCCAACGCAGAGCGGCTCGAGGTCTATGGTCCCGCCGATGCTCCTTTGGCCCTCGTGCGCGGACGCCGTCGCAAGCGGCTGCTGGTCCGCGCCGACCGCGACGTCGATCTGCAAGGCTTCCTGCGCGCCTGGCTGGCGCGGGTGAAGGTGCCCGGCTCGGTCCGGCTCAGCGTCGATGTCGATCCCTACAGTTTTCTGTGATCCCAAACCTTCCGCTCATCCCGGCGAAAGCCGGGACCCAGTTCTTGAGTGAGGCAGGACGGGTCGATCCGGCGTCGGGTTAGATCGGCGCCCTTTGATCTCCCAAAGCACTGGGTCCCGGCTTTCGCCGGGATGAGCGGAAAGGAAGGGAGGCTAAGCCCCCGCCTTCTTCGCGAAGCTCCACGCGCCTGCCGCCAGGGGTTCGACCTGGGCCGCCATCGTGCGGGCATGGGCCGAGGCCGCGGTGCCATCCCGCACCCGCCCGGCGATGCCCTGGCAGATCGCCGCGAGGCGGAACAGGTTATAGGCGAACAGCCAGTCCAGATTGGCAGGCGGCGGCGAACCGGTCTTGTCGACGTAGCGGGCGACGGTCTCTTCGACCGAGGGGATGCCGAGCGCGTTCAGGTCCGCGCCGGCCAGGCCGTTGCGCAGGCTCGCCGGAATGGCCCAGGCGATCAGCAGGTAGGAGAAATCCGCCATCGGATCGCCCAGCGTCGACAGCTCCCAGTCCAGCACCGCCCGCACCTCGGGCGCGTCGGGCGCCAGGATCATGTTGTCGAGCCGGAAGTCGCCGTGGACGATCCGCGTCGGTCCTTCGGGCGGCAACCCCTGCGGCAGGAACGCGATCAGCCGGTCCATGTCGGGGATCGGATGGGTCTCGGACGCCTGATACTGCTTGGTCCAGCGGCCTACTTGGCGGGCGAAATAATTGCCGGGCTTGCCGTAGTCTGAAAGGCCGATCGCGGCCGGGTCGAAACGGTGGAGCGCCGCGAGCGTGTCCACCTGGGCGTCGTAGATGGCGCGGCGCTGATCCGGCGTCATGCCCGGCAGCTTCAGGTCCCACAGGACCCGGCCCTCGACCTTGTCCATCACGTAGAACATCGAGCCGATCACGCCGTCGTCCGTGCACAGGGCATGGGGACGGGCGACCGGGAAGCCCTGGGCGTGCAGCGCCGAGATGACCGTGAACTCGCGATCCACCGCGTGCGCCGACGGCAGCAGCGTCCCCGGCGGTTTGCGCCGCAGCACATAGGCGGCGGTGGGCGTGGTCAGCTCATAGGTCGGGTTCGACTGCCCGCCCTTGAACTGGCGCACCATCAGCGGCCCGGCGTAGCCCGCCACATGGGCCGCCATCCAGGCGTCGAGCGCAGCCTCGTCCAGGCGATAGCGGGGATCGACCTCGCGGGTGCCGGAGAAGGTCGATTGCGGGTCGTCGAGGGCGGCGGAGTCAGTCATGGGCGGCGACAATGGCCGCCCGCACCGCGCGACGCCAGCCCCCCAGCAACCGCTCGCGCTCGGCGGCGTCCATGCGCGGCGTCCAGACGGCGGGCGCCTCGTCGCCGCGCGGCTCCAGGTCGTCGATCAGCCCCGCGCCAAAGGCCGCCAGCCGCGCAGCCCCCAGCGCCGTCATCTCCTGGAACGCCGGGCGCTCGACCGTGACCTCGCAGATGTCGGCGACGAACTGCATGGCGAAGGCGTTGGCCGTGACCCCGCCGTCGACCTTGAGCACGCCCAGCCTCGGCGCCCCGTCCGCGGCCAGCGCATCCAGCAGGTCGCGCGTCTGAAAGGCGAGCGCCTCCAGCCCCGCGCGGACAAAGTGGGCCGGCGTGGAGTCCCGCGTCAGGCCGATGACCGCGCCGCGCGCGTCCGGCTCCCACCAGGGCGCGCCGAGCCCCGTGAAGCCGGGCACCAGATAGACCCCGCCGTTGTCCTTCAAGCCCTGCGCCAGCGCCTCCGAGCCCCGGCTGTCGGCGATCATGCCCACGCCGTCCCTCAGCCACTGGATCGCCGACCCCGCTGAGAAGATGGAGCCCTCCAGCGCATAGGCGCCGTCGCCATCCACCGCGTAGCCGAGCGTGCCCAGAAGCCGGCTGGTCGAAGCCACCGGCGCCGGCCCCACATTGGCGACCAGAAAGGCGCCGGTGCCGTAGGTGATCTTGGCGTCGCCGGCTTTCAGCGCCCCGTGGCCGACCAGCGCCGCCTGCTGGTCGCCCGCCGAGCCGGTGATGGGCAAGGCACGGCCGAATAGTCCGGCCTCGGTCTGGCCGAGCTCTCCAGCGCATTCGCGAATGTCCGGCAGGGCGGCGCGCGGAACCCGGAACAGGGCGCACAGGTCGTCGCGCCAGACCCGGTCTTTCAAGTCCATCAGGGAGGTTCGGCTGGCGTTGGTGGCGTCAGTGGCGTGGGCCGCACCGCCCGTCAGCTTCCAGATCAGCCAGGTCTCGATGGTGCCCAGAAGCGCCTCGCGCCGCTCGGCCCGCGCCCGCGCGCCGGGCACGGCGTCCAGCAGCCATGCGAACTTGGTGGCCGAGAAATAGGGGTCCAGTATCAGCCCCGTCGCGGCCTGCACCGCCGCCTCATTCCCCTCGGCCTTCAGGCGGTCGGTGACGTCGGCGGTCCGCCGGTCCTGCCAGACGATGGCGCGGTGCAGCGGCTCGCCGGTCGCGGCGTCCCAGATCACCGCCGTCTCGCGCTGGTTGGTGATACCGATCGCCGAGAACCGACCGATCCCGCCGGCCTTGGCGATGACCTCGCGGCAGGTCTGGAGCGTCGCGGTCCAGATCTCGGCGGCGTCATGCTCGACCCAGCCCGAGGCTGGAAAGTGCTGCTGGAGCGCGATCTGGCTGATGGCGACCGGGTGCAATCCCCCCTCGTCCCTCAGCTCGAACGCGATGGCGCGTGTGGAGGTGGTGCCCTGGTCGATGGCGAGGATGCAGGTCGTCATGGCGCCACCTTACGCAGGATCGGGCGATGCGCTAATCCGCCAGACATGGCTGACCGCATCGCTTCCTTCGAGGGCGTCATCGACGCCGCCCGTCAGATCGAGGGGGTCGCCGTCCGCACCCCCCTGATCGAGAGCCCCGCCCTGAACGAACGCGCGGGCGGGCGTATCCTGCTGAAGGCCGAGAACCTGCAGGTCGCGGGCGCCTTCAAGTTCCGGGGCGCCTACAACCGCATCAGCCGCCTGACGGACGATGAGCGCGAGCGCGGGGTCGTCGCCTTCTCGTCCGGAAACCACGCCCAGGGCGTGGCGGCCGCCGCTCTGAAGGTCGGGACCAGCGCCACCATCGTCATGCCGGCCGACAGCCCGGCCATCAAGATCGCGGGCGTCCGGCGCTTCGGCGGCGAGGTGCGCCTCTATGACCGCTGGACCGAGAGCCGCGAGGAGATCGGCGCTGCGCTGGCGGCCGAAAAGAACGCGGTGCTGGTGCCGCCCTTCGACGATCCCTTCGTCATCGAGGGTCAGGGCACGAGCGGGCTGGAGATCCTGCAGCAGGCCGACACGGCGATCGATCAACTGGTCTGCTGCTGCTCGGGCGGCGGGCTGATGGCCGGGATCAACCTGGTGCTGGAGGCCAAGAGCCCCAAGACGCTCAGCTGGGCCGTCGAGCCCGAGAACTTCGACGACACGGCGCGGTCCCTGGCGGCCAAGCAGCGGGTGGGGCATCCCAAGGCCCCGCCCTCGATCTGCGACGCGCTTCAGACCCCGATCCCCGGCGAGCTGACCTTCCCGATCAACCAGCGCGTCCTGAAGGGCGCGCTGGGCGTCAGCGACCTGGAGGCGGCCGAGGCCGTCCGCTACGCCTTCCATACGCTGAAGCTGGTGCTAGAGCCGGGCGGGGCGGCGGCGCTGGCGGCTGTGCTGGCGGGCAAGGTCGACACGCGCGACCGGACCACCGCCGTCATCCTGTCGGGCGGCAACATCGACCCCGCCCTGTTCGCCGAGATCATCGAAGACCGCTTCACCGGAGCCGCCGCATGACCAAGCCGAGTGACCTGCAATCCCTGATCGGCCAGGAGGTCGGCGTCAGCCGCTGGGTCGAGATCGACCAGGCCCGCATCGACGCCTTCGCCAAGATCACCGAGGATGAGCAGTTCATCCACGTCGATCCGGAAGCCGCCAAGGCCACCCCGTTCGGCGGGACCATCGCCCACGGCTTCCTGACCCTCAGCCTCGCGTCCGCGATGTCCTACGACGCGGTCAAGCCGCTCGAGGGCGTGGTGATGGGCGTCAACTACGGCTTCGACAAGCTGCGCTTTCTCGCCCCGGTGCCCGCCGGATCGAAGGTGCGGGGCCGCTTCAAGCTGTTGTCGGCCGAGGACAAGGGTGGCGGGCGCTGGCTGCTGAAGCACGAGCTGACCGTCGAAATCGAAGGCTCAGAGAAGCCCGCCCTGATCGCCGAATGGCTCGGAATGCAGGTCATATCGGTCTGACCTGGAAAAGTACTTTACATTCCAAAGTGACTGCCGCATATCCCGGGCACACAGGAGACATCGCCATGTTCAGAACGCTCGCTTGCGCCGCCGCCGCCCTCTGCCTCGCCGCCCCGGCCTTCGCCCAGAGCCGCGAGGAGGCCGACCACTCGCATCATCGCCACGCCGACTTCGAGTCCACCCGCATGCACGTCCGTGTCGACGGCGAGGCGGGTCCGGGGGTGCGCGACATCATCCTTATCCCGGGCCTCAGCTCCTCGCCCAAGGTGTGGCAGGGCACGATCGATCATCTGGGCGCGGGCTGGCGGGTCCACTCCATCCACATCCAGGGCTTCGCCGGAGCCCCGGTCGAGGGCAACGCCGAAGGCCCCGTCGCCGCGCCGGTCGCCGAGGAAATCGCCCGCTACATCGCCGAGCAGGGTCTGGATAAGCCCGCCGTCGTCGGCCACTCCATGGGCGGCACCATCGGCATGATGCTGGCGGCGCGTCACCCCGATGCGGTCGGCAAGCTCATGGTCGTGGACATGGTGCCCTTCATGGGCGCGATGTTCGGCCAGCCGGGGACCAATCCGACCGTCGAGAGCGTCACGCCGATCGCCGACCAGGTCCACGCCCAGATGCTGAACAGCCCCGAAGAGGCCTACCGCGCCCAGGCCGCCCAGACGGTGGCGGCCATGGTCCGCGACGAGGCGGCCGAGCCCATGATCCTGGCCGACACGGCGTCCAGCGACCGCACGGTCTCGTCCAATGCTTACCGCGAGCTGATCGTGACCGACCTGCGGCCCGAGCTGGCCAACATCACCGTCCCGACCGAGGTGGTCTACGTCGCCTTCGACTTCCCCGGCATGACGCCCGAGATGACCGACGGCATCTACCGCATGTCCTACGCGACCCTGCCGGGCGTGGAGCTGACCCGCATCGACGACGCGGCGCACTTCCTCTTCATCGACCAGCCCCAGGCCTTCTTCGCCGAGTTGGACGCCTTCCTGGCGCAATGACGGACCCGGCCGCTCGCATCATCGGCCTCTATGACGACCAGGCCGAGGGCTGGATCGCCGATCGCGGTCCGGCCCTTGGCGGTTCCGCCAAATCCATTGACGAGATCGAGGCTTTCAACCGGTTTGCCGCGGCCTTGCCGCCAGGCGGAACCGTGCTCGACGTTGGCTGCGGCTCCGGCTGGCCCTGGGGCGCCGCGCTGATCGGACGCGGCCTTCGCGTTACTGGCTTGGACGCGTCACCTCGCCTCATAGCCCATGCCGCGCAGACCTTGCCCGACGGCGAATGGGTCGTCGGCGACATGCGCGCGTTCGACCTTGATCGCTCGTTCGACGGCGTGCTCGTTTGGTATAGCCTGTTCCACTTGGCCCCGGGCGATCAGCGCCGGGCGCTACGCTGCCTGCTGCCGCACACGCGACCCGGCGGCGTTCTGATGATGACTATAGCGACCGGGGCCGGCGTGAGCATCGGCGACTGGCGCGGCGAGCGACTCTATCACGCAAGTCTCGGCGAAGAGGCCTATGCGGCCATCCTGGACAATGCCGGCTTCATCCGGGCTAACCGTGAGGGACGACCCGAGACAGGCTCAACGGCATGGATGCTCAGGCGACGGATGGATCATCAACTCTGATCGCCAAACAGCGTTCCCGGACTGGATCAGGGCGCTTGCCAAGGCTAGAAAGCCAAAGGGATGCAGGGGATGACGTCATGCGTAACGGTCTGACCTGGTTGTTTGGTCTGGCGCTAGGCCTGATCCTGGCCGGTTGCGCCGCCGCGCCGGCGATCTCTCCCGGTGCCCAGACGGGCGATGTGGCCGCCGCCGTGCGGATCGTGCCCGAGTATCGGCTCGGCCCCGCCGACAAGGTCCGGATCAATGTGTTCGGCGAGGAAGCCCTGACCGGCGAATTCACCGTCGGCAACTCGGGCAAGGTGTCCCTGCCCCTGATCGGCGAAGTCCAGGCCGAAGGCCTGACGATCGCCGAGCTGCAGGAATCCATCGCCGAGGCGCTGCGGCAGGGCTACATCAACGAACCGCGCGTCAACGCCGAGGTGCTGAACTACCGGCCCTTCTACATCCTGGGCGAAGTCAACACGCCGGGCGAGTATCCCTACACAGCCAATCTGACGGTGCTGAACGCCGTGGCCACTGCGGGCGGCTTCACCTACCGGGCCGACACGCGCCGGGTCTATATCCGCCGTGCCGACAGTGGCGGGGAACAGGTCTATCCCCTGACGACCAATACTCAGGTGGCACCCGGCGACACCATTCGCATCGGTGAGCGCTTCTTCTAGGCTCAGCCCGCGATCAGGACCCACAGCCCCGTCGCGGCAAACGCGGCGGCGGCGGCCATGCGGATGTATGTCAGCGGCAATCTGCGGGCCGTCGCCTCGCCCAGCCAGACCGCCGGGCCGTTGACCAGCATCATGCCGATCGTGGATCCGATGATGACCAGCAACAGGTTCTCGAAGCGGATGGCCAGGCCGGCGGTGGCGATCTGGGTCTTGTCACCCATCTCGACCAGAAAGAAGGCCGCCGTGGTCGTCGAGAACACGCCCCAGGCGCTCCTCTCCGCCGGTTCGGCCTGATCGACCTCCAGGGTGTCGGGGATCAGGGCCCAGATCGCGAATCCGAGAAACGCGATCCCAACCGCCCAGCGCATCCAGGGGCCATCCAGATACTGGGCGGCCAAGACGCCCGCCACAGCGGCGAAGGCATGGTTGACCAGGGTGGCGGCCAGGATACCCAGGACGATCGGCGTCGGCCGTCGCCAGGTCGCCGCGAGCGCGATCGCCAGCAGCATAGTCTTGTCCCCGATCTCCGCCAGGGAGACGAGGCCGACGGAGATCAGCACGGCGTCCAAAACGCACTCGTTCGCGGGGCCTCGGCGGACGGACCTGTGGCGTTCGCAGCCGGACCCCGCGTGGAATCGACCCTGCGAAGCCAACGGTCTTGTCAGGGCATTTCATGTGTCCCTACCGCTCGGCTCGCGGAGCCTCGCTGCTTGAGGGACGGTCCCTAACGCTCGGCTCGCGGAGCCTCGCTGCCTGAGGGACGGTCGGCAGACCCAATGGTCTCGCCATGAAATGCTCCGCTCGCGCCATCCTCTCCGGGCGAGAGGAAGTCTGTTGACGCGGGCCCCGCTGAACGCGCGGGCGACTACTCCCCGATGACGCGAAGTCGTGTAGTCGCCGCCACACCACAGGGCAAGCCAGGCCCCGGAGGTAGACAGTCTAAAATGGTTAATATAACCGTGTTGCTGCGGGTCGCCGGCCTCCTCCAAGGTTCGCCTGATAGGAGAAAAGTGAAGTCTCGCAAGGACTTGAGAGGGGAGCTGACTGAATGGATCCGATCACTTCGATCGTGGCCTCCATGCTGATCTCGGGCGCGCCGGCGTCGGATGGTCACGGATGCCACGAACGCCCGCACGGCTCGCATGACGCCTGCGCGTGCACCCGCGTCGTCGACTTCTACGGCCCGTGGACGGGTGGAGGCGGCTATACGCCTCCCGGCGGCTGGCCGCCGCCGATCCACGTCCCGGCCGGCCCGGCCATTCACGTCGCTTCGCCGGGCTACCGGGTGATCGGCCGTCCGGTCCACGTCGCCGGCCCGGTCGTCCACATCCAGGGCCCGCCGGTCTATGTGGACGCCCCGCCGATCCGCATCGCGCCGGCCCAGATCTACGTCCAGCGTCCCGAGGTCCATGTGCGGCCGTCGGAGATCATGGTCGAGCCGCCGCAGGTCCACTTCTCGGACTGCACCGACGGAACTGTCTGCACACCCGTCGGCGGCCACTAAGCTCCGCCACAACCAGATGCTTGAGGGGTCCGGACACCGTCCGGACCCCTTTTGCTCGGCGGTAGCGCCTATCGCATCGGAACAGCGGCTGCGCTAGGAAGCGCCATGACCGTTCACTTTCATGAGGGCGACCTGCCCGACGGCCTGGACCTGGGCCCCGCAGTCGCTGTGGATTCCGAGACCCTGGGCCTACGCTTTCGCCGCGATCCCCTGTGCGTGGTCCAGCTATCGGCCGGTGACGGCGACGCTCATGTCGTGCGTCTGAACAGGCCCAGCTACGACTGCCCGAACCTGCGACGGCTGATGGCCGATCCGTCCGTGCTGAAGATCTTCCATTTCGGTCGCTTCGACATCGCCATGCTGGAGCTGCACCTCGGTGTGGAGACCCGCCCGGTCTACTGCACCAAGATCGCCTCCAAGCTGGCCCGAACCTACACCGATCGGCACGGGCTGAAGGACGTGGCGCGCGAACTGGCGGGCATCGACCTGTCGAAGGCCCAGCAGTCCTCGGACTGGGGCGCAGCGGAGCTGTCCCCGGCCCAGCTGGAATACGCCGCCTCTGATGTCCTGCACCTGCACGTCATCAAGGCGAAGCTCGATGAAATGCTGGCGCGCGAAGGGCGCACCGCCATGGCCCAGGCCTGTTTCGACTTCCTGCCGGTCCGCGCGCGGCTCGACCTCATGGGCTTCGAGGACGACATCTTCGCCCACACCTGGACCAAATGAGCCAGAGCGACCCGGCCCACGACCGCAAGGCCGCCGACGAGGCGCGGCTGGCGGCTGAGGCCGAGCGGTGGCGCGCGCGGTCGCAACGGGTGCGCCTCTATCGCCGCCTGCTGCCCATCCTGATCGTGGTGCTGGCGGGGAGCGCCCTGACCTGGACTGTCTTCCGAACGGTCATGTCCGGCGTTGAGCGCGAGGCCAGCCAGGCGCGCGACATTCGCCTCGATAACCCCATGTTCCACGGCCAGGACGCCGAGGGGCGCAGCTTCGTCATCGGGGCGGAGGGCGCGGTGCGCGATCCTGCGACCGGTCGGTTCCGCCTGAACGGCCCGGTGCTGCGGCTCAATCTCGGGGGAGCCAAGGTGACCGAGATGACGGCCGACGCCGGCCTCTACAACGAGACCGAACGCACGGTGACCATCGGCCCTAACGTCCGCATCTCCGACGGCGGCTCCGGCTTCGTCCTGACCACGCCCGAGGCGGTCGTGAACACGGCCACCGGGGTCGTGACCGGCGACAAGGGCGTCGAGGGCCGCGGGCCGCTTGGAACCATTTCCGCGACGTCCTATGCCATATATGAACAGGGCCAGCGGGTCGTGTTCAGCGGCTCGGGCGAAAACAAGGTGCGGGGCACGATCGCCGCCGCCTCCGGTGAATGACCATGAAGACGACGCATCTCCTGGTGACGGCCGCGACCGTCCTCGTGCTCACGGCGGGCGGCATGGCGCTGGCCCAGAGCCGGCCGAACACGTCGAACCAGCCGATCGGCTACGGCGCGGACTCGGGTGAGTTGACCAACACCAGCCTGGCGCTGCGCGGTCGCGCGGAGATCACCCAGGGGCAGGCACGGCTGCGTGCGAACGCCATCGAAGGCGATGTCGCAGACGGCGACCTCACTGAGCTGCGCGCCACCGGCGATGTCTATTACGTCACCCCGACCGAGACGATCCGGGGCGACCGGGCGGTCTACACCGTGTCCAACGCCACCGTCGTGGTGACCGGCGACGTCATCCTGCGTCAGGGGCAGAACGTCCTGACCGGCTCGCGCCTCAGCTACAATGTCGACACCGGCCAGGCCCGAATCGAGGGCGGCGGCCAGGGCGGGCGCGTGCGTGGCGTCTTCTATCCGGAAGGGTCGAACTGAGGCCCGCGAAGGCCCGGTCGGCGACCCGATGGCGCGCAAGGAACTCTCAGCCCTGAACCTGAAGGAGCGCGAGGCCGAATCGGCCGCCGCGCCGCAGCCCGCTCTCGACAAGGGCCTTCGGGTCCAGAACATCGCCCGGGCCTTCGGCGCGCGTCAGGTGGTACGCGACGTCTCGCTGACCGTTCAGCGCGGCGAGGTCGCGGGCCTGCTCGGTCCCAACGGCGCCGGCAAGACCACTTGCTTCTACATGATCACCGGCCTGATCCCGGCCGACAGCGGCTCCATCTGGCTGGACGGCGTCGATATCACCAGCCAGCCGATGTACCAGCGCGCCCGCATGGGCGTGGGCTATCTGGCGCAGGAAGCCTCGATCTTCCGCGGCATGACCGTGGAGCAGAACGTCATGTCGGTGGTCGAACTGAACGCCACCGGCAAGGCCATCGAGACCGAAACGACCCGCCTGCTCGACGAGTTGAACATCGGCCACCTGCGCCACGCCCCGGCCACCGCCTTGTCGGGCGGCGAGCGTCGGCGCGTCGAGATCGCGCGGTCACTGGCCGGCCGGCCAAGCTTCATGCTGCTGGACGAGCCCTTCGCAGGCATTGATCCCCTGGCCATCGCCGACATCCGCCAGGTGATCCGCTACCTCGCGGGCGAAGGCATCGGCGTCCTGATAACCGACCACAATGTGCGCGAGACGCTGGACATCATCGACCGCGCCTCGATCATCTCCAACGGCGAGGTCCTCTTCGAAGGCACCGCTGACGAGGTCATCCACGACCCTGAGGTCCGCCGGGTCTACCTCGGCGACCTCTACGGCTGAAGCCGACGAGGTCGTGGGGAGCGCGATCTCCTTGCAGGCTTGTCCGGCTGGGCGATAGCGCGAATCACAGTCGGTCAATATCGTTGCGGCATGGTCCAAACCTCTGCAGGGGTGATTGCCGTCCTGTCCTCCCTGTCGGAGCTCGACCTGGGCATCCTCAGGTGCACTGCCGCTGGACTGACCTCAAAAGAAATCGCCCCCATCGTCGGCCGATCACACCATACGGTTGACGACCGACTCAAGGTGATCGTCAGGCGACTTGGATGCCGCACGCGGCAGCAGGCAGGGAGGATGCTGCTCCTCCACGAACGCGGGCTGGACCCCCTCAGTGATTGGGGGCCCCAAACATCGGCGCTCGTGGCGAATCGAGGGTCCTTGTCAGGCTTCTCTTCGGATGGAGGAGCCCATGACGATTCAGACCCTTCCCGTGGAAGACCGGAGCGTTCGCCCGGCGCAAGACATTGCCAGTCTCAATTTTCCGCTACCGATACACTTGCCGCCGCTCACTCCGGAGCAGAAGCTCAGCCTCATGGCGGAGCAGTCGGAGTTCGACCGGCGCTTCCGTCCGCTTCGGCATCGGGAGGACGATATTCTGATCGTGAGCTGGGCGGAGATACAACGGCAGTTCCTCGATCTCTGCGCACCGTGGGACCGGTCAGACCCCGCCGTCATGATCCGCGTCGCCCAGCAGAACTCAGCTTACGAATCCGCAGAGAAGACGCTCCGGACGCTTTTCGTGATGAACCACATGCGATCTTCGATCGATACGCCGAGGCCGCGGAGTATTTCGACCTCGAGCCAAGAGCGTTGAAGGCCGTTCGACTGGTCTCTCATCTGATGGTCGCAAGCGTGACATGCGCGGCGCTTATCCTGCTTGTCATCACGTGCATCGAGGCGGCGACCTGAGGCTCGGCTTCAATGCCTGAGTGTCTCAGGCGACGTCTCTCTTGGGGGACACAACCAAAGTCATCGTCTCAGGGCTGTAGTCGATAGCCCCCGGAATCAGTCAGCAGCAGTCTTGCAAGTCCAGGCTCAGGCTCGATTTTCTGGCGCAGGCGATAGATGTGGGTCTCGAGCGTGTGGGTCGTGACACCCGCGTTGTAGCCCCAAACCTCGGTCAGCAATTCCTCGCGCGACACCGGCTTGGCCCCGGCGCGGTAGAGATACTTGAGGATGTTGGTCTCCTTCTCCGTCAACCGCACCTTCCTGCCTGCTGTGTCCGTGAGCATCTTGGCTGCGGGACGGAACTCATAGGGTCCAATCTGAAAGACAGCGTCCTCGGACTGCTCATGACTGCGCAGGTGGGCGCGAATGCGAGCGAGCAGTACGGCGAAGCGGAAGGGCTTGGTGACATAGTCGTTGGCACCGCTGTCCAACCCCAGCACGGTGTCGGCGTCGGAGTCCTGCGCTGTCAGCATGATGATCGGGGTCGACACGCCATCCTTGCGGAGCAGACGGCAGGCTTCGCGGCCATCCATGTCGGGCAAATCGATATCCAGGAGGATCAAGTCAGCGCGAATCTCGCGGCCCAGGCGAATACCTTCGCTGGCCGTCGCGGCCTGAACGGCGCGAAACTCCTCATGCAGCGCCAGTTGCTCGGCCAGCGCCTCACGCAGGTCGTCGTCGTCGTCAATGAGAAGTACAGTCTTGGCTGTCGGCATGGACCTAACATGGCGAGGCTTGTCGTCCCCGCCAAGGCGAAGGTCGAAAAGGGTTTGGAATCAGATGCTAGAGGGCGCGACAGACGGGTTTCGTTCCCCGAACAGGGCCGTTCCCAGCCGCACATGGGTTGCGCCGAGGCGAATCGCGGCCTCGTAGTCGTTGCTCATGCCCATCGACAGAATGGACAGATCGTTCCTCGCCGCGATCTTGGCCAGCAAGGCGAAGTGCAGGATTGGCTCCTCGTCCGCAGGCGGAATGGCCATGACGCCTTCGATCAGCAGGCCTGCCGCGCGCGCCGAGACGATCAGGGCGTCGGCGTCGCGGGGCCAGACACCAGCCTTCTGGGGTTCTTCACCCGTGTTGACCTGGACCAGCACACGCGGGCGGCGACCGAGCTTGTCCTGA
The DNA here is from genome assembly GCF_001295975.1 of Brevundimonas sp. AAP58. Taxonomy (GTDB): domain Bacteria; phylum Pseudomonadota; class Alphaproteobacteria; order Caulobacterales; family Caulobacteraceae; genus Brevundimonas. The sequence goes on from NZ_LJHU01000018.1 coordinate 92,004, forward strand.
GCGGCGGCAAGCGCCCCGATCAGCTTCTCGCGATCCAGCGTCTCGATGACGTCGAACAGGGCGACGGCCTCGACTGCCTTGTTGGACTGTAACGGGCCGATCAGGCGCAGTTCGAGATCGGGTATATCGGGGCGTCGATCGGTCCAGCGGCCTTGCGCCTCCTGAACCCGGTTCTCGCCAAAGACACGCAGGCCGGTCGCGAGCGCCGCGTCGATCGCTTCGGGCGGCTGGGTCTTGGACACAGCGGTCAGGGTGACGGAGGCGGGATCGCGCCCGGCCGCGCGGGCGGCGGCGTCCATGCGCGCCCGGATCGCAAGCAGACGCTGGCTCAGCAGGTGGCTGGACGACGGCGTCGAAGCGGAGGATGAGGCGGCCATGGAGGATGCGTCGCGTTCGGAAGGAGCCCGCCTTTGGGCCGGGGCACAGGCTCTAGCCCGAGCGCGGCTGGCTGTCAGGGGGGGCGAACCGTCGCGCGTGCCGCCGCTGCTGTTCCTCACCGATCCCGAGCGGACGCCTCGTCCGTGGGAGATCGCCGCGCGCATGCCCCAGGGCTCTGGCGTCGTTTATCGCGGTTTCGGCCGGCCCGAGGCACCAGCTGAGGCGCGACGCTTGCGGGCCGTGACGCGGGAGCGGGGCATCGCTCTCCTGATCGGTCTGGATATTGATCTGGCCGACGCGGTCGAGGCCGACGGAGTACATCTGCCAGAGCGCAGTCTCAGCGCCGCCTATGCCCTGTCCGGAAAACGGCCCGACTGGCTTCTGACCGGTGCGGTTCATTCGGTCGAGGCGGCCCTGGCCGCTCGCGATCTGGACGCGGTCCTGCTGTCCCCGATCTTTCCAGCGGGGGGCGTCTCTTCAGCGAAGTCCCCTCTCGGGTTGGACGCCCTGTCTGCGGCGAGCACGGGGGTCACGCCGGTTTTCGCGCTCGGTGGGGTGACCGCAGGAAACGTCGGCAGCCTCGCCGATAGTCACTGTGCAGGTATCGCCACCATCGGAGGCCTGTTCGACGCCTTCGGCCCCTGAACAATCAGGGCAGGTCGCGCAGGAACTCGAAGATCTCGGACTTCGCCGCCGCTTCGTCCAGCATGGGGGCGTGGCCGACGCCGGGTACCTCGACGTAACGCATGGTCGGGGCGGCCTTCTGCATGCGCTGGGCGATGTCGGCGCTGAGCAGGTCGGAGGTCTCGCCCCGGATCAGCAGGGTTGGTCGCTTCTTCGCCAGCCGCCGGAAATAGGGCCACAGGTTGGGAACCAGGGCCTTGGTGCCAGCCGCCTTGATCGGGACCGAGATGTCCGGATCGTAGTCCAGCACCGGCGACCCCTCCGTCCCCTCCCGGAACACCCGGCGCGCGAAGGCGTCCCAGTCGGCGTCGCTGTAATGAGGAAAGGCCACGCCGTTAATCTCGCGGACATAGGCCGCCGCCGCCGCCCAGGTCGGAGTGTCGACCGGCTTGCCGGAATAGGCGGCGATGCGCGCCAGCCCCGCCTTGTCCACCTCGGGGCCGATGTCGTTCAGGATGGCGGCGGCCACGGCCCGGCTGCGCAGCGCCGTCACCGCCATGGTGATCAGTCCGCCCATGGAGGTGCCGAGGAACACAGCGCGCGCGATGCCGGCCGCATCCAGCAGTTCCAGCACGTCCTTTGCATACACCGGTGGCTGATAGGTCATGGGGTCGGTGGCGCGATCCGACTTGCCACGCCCGCGCACGTCAACCGCCAGCACGCGTCGGCCACTGCGCGCGATCAGCCCGGCGATATGCGCAAAATCAGCGGAGTTGCGGGTCAGACCGTGGATGGCGATGACTGGCAGCCGAACGGACCCATCGCCGCCGCCATAATCCCGCGCGTAAAGGCTGAGGCCGTCCGACGAGGTCCAGCGGCGTTCGGCATAGGGTTGCGGCTCTGACACATCACGCTCCGTCTTCGACGCCCTCGCGTCAGAATTCAGGGTATTTCATTGCCGGAAGAATTGCGATCAAGCGCCGATCAGGTCTCGTACGAAGGCGTCCAGATTTCCCGTCTCGAACAGAAAGCCCGGAATGCCCGCCCGGCGCGCGGCCTCTAGGTCGCTCTGGCGGTCCCCGATCAGGTAGGAGCGCGACAGGTCGATGCCATGATCGGCGGCCGCTCTCAGGATCATGCCGGGGTTGGGCTTACGATCGGGATGGTCCGGATGGCGGTATCGCTCATCCTCGGCGTCAGCGTGAAACGGACAGGCGTAGACCGCGCCGATCCGCGCGCCCTTCGCCGCCAGACGCCGCACCAGCAGGTCGTTGAAGCGGTGCATCTGCTCTTCGCTGAACATCCCCCGCGCCACGCCCGACTGGTTGGTGACGATGACGACGAGATAGCCGAGCGCATTCAGACGCCGCACAGCCTCCGGCGCGCCGGGGATCAGGACGAGGTGTTCCTCCCGATGCGGATAGCCGCTGTCCTCGATCAGGACGCCGTCGCGATCGAGGAAGACGGCGGGCACGGTGGGCTGGGCAGGCGACACGGAGAACTCCGAAACGGGGCCGTCTGCATACGGTCGACCGTTGCAAGGCGCAACGCGATGTGAGCCCGTGTCGGTTGGCGATCCCCTCTCGTCGCGTTAGAGGCGGCACACCGGACGGACGGGCGTGGATCGCGCCGTCGCGACAGAGGCATCCCGCACATGAGCATCGCCTTCATCGACCTGCAGGCCCAGCGCCGTCGCCTGAACGGGCGGATCGAGGCCGCCGTCATGGCCGCCGTCGAGAGCGGAGCCTATGTCATGGGGCCGCAGGTGCGCGAGTTCGAAACCATGCTGGCCGAGTTCGGCCAGGCCAGGCACGCCCTGTCCTGCGCCAACGGCACCGAGGCTCTGGTACTTCCGCTGATGGCTTGGGGCATCCGGCCGGGAGACGCGGTGTTCGTGCCCAGCTTCACCTTCTGCGCCACCGCCGAGGTCGTGCCGTGGCTGGGGGCCACGCCGGTCTTCGTCGACATTGACGACCGCACCTACAACATGGACCCGGCCCATCTGGAGGCCGCCATCGAAGCGACGATCGCCGAGGGCCGTCTGAAGCCCAAGGTCGTGATCGCCGTCGATCTGTTCGGTCAGCCCGCCGACTACCCGGCCATCCGGGCCATCTGCGACCGGCACGGGCTGAAGCTGATCTCGGATTCGGCTCAGGGCTTCGGCTGCACGCTGGATGGATCTCATCCACTCAAATGGGCCGACGTCACCACCGCCAGCTTCTTCCCGGCCAAGCCGCTGGGTTGCTACGGCGACGGCGGGGCGGTGCTAACCAACGATGACGATCTGGCGCAGGAGATCGACAGCTACCGCGTCCACGGCAAGGCGGTGGCCAAGGATCTGGCCGGCCGCACCTTCGATCACGACCCCAAGTATCTGAACATGCGTGTCGGCATGAACAGCCGTCTGGACACCGTCCAGGCGGCCGTCCTGATCGAGAAGCTGAAGATCTTCCCCGAAGAGATCGCGTGGCGGAACCGCATCGCAGCCCGCTACAACGAAATGCTGGCACCCCACGTCACCGCCGTGCCGTTTGTCCCGGCGGGCAACATCTCGAACTGGGCCCAGTACACGATCGAGCACCCGAACCGCGACGGTCTGGCCGTCCACCTGAAGGCCGAGGGGGTTCCGAGCGCGGTCTATTATCCGATCCCGTGCCACCTCCAGCCGGCCTATTCGCACCATCCGCGCGGGCCCGGTGGCCTGCCGGTCACGGAGGCCAAGAAGGAAGTGGTGATCAGCCTGCCGATGCACTCCGATCTGGACGAGACGACCCAGGACCGCATCGTCGCCGCCGTCGCCAGCTTCCAGGGGTGATCCGATGAGCCCGCAAACCACCCCCCTCAAGGTCGGCGTGGCCGGCGTCGGCGTCATGGGCCGCAACCATGCGCGCGTCCTCGCCGATATCCGCGATTTTGACCTGACGACCATCTTCGACGCGGACGCCGTGACCGCCCAGGGTGTCGCGGACGTCTATGAGGCCCAAGCCGTCACCACCGCGGAGGCCTTCGTGGCCGCCGGGCTGGACGCGGCGGTGGTGTCGACGCCGAACCGCACTCACGCGGACCTGACCGTCGCCCTACTGGAAAGGGGCGTCCACGTCCTGGTCGAGAAGCCCATCGCCGCCACCGTCGCCGATGCTCGGCGCATGATCGACGCGGCCGAGGCCAACGGCCGGGTGCTGATGGTCGGCCAGGTCGAGCGCTTCAATCCGGCGGTCGAGGCGGTCAAGCGCGCCATCGCGGGCGAGGACGTCATCTCCATCCAGATCACCCGCGTGGGCCCCTTCCCGCCCCGCATGGGCGAAGTGGGCGTGGTCATCGACCTGGCGGTTCACGACATCGACATCATCCGTCACCTGACCGACTCCGAGGTCGCCGAGGTCCAGCCTCAACTGGCCCGCACACGCGCCGAGCGCGAGGACACGGCGCTGCTCCAGTTCCGCATGGAGAACGGGGTGATCGCCCACATCACCACCAACTGGGTGACGCCCTACAAGACCCGCACCCTGCAGGTGGCCACCCAGAACAAGTTCGTCGTCGCCGACCTGATGACCCGCCAGGTCACCGAATACTTCGGCCAGCAGCCCGACGGCAGCTATTCCACGCGCGGGGTCCACTCCTGGCCCAACGAGCCCCTGAAGAAGGAACTGGAAGCCTTCGCCCACGCCATCCGCACGGGCGAGCCCCCCGCCGTCACCGGCGAGGATGGACTGCGCAATCTGGAAGTCGCGCTGCGTTGCCTCGGCGAGGGTTGATCAGGACCCGCCGAGCCTTGTGGCCCCTGTGATCCGGCAGGCGTAGTCCAGCTCGGGACGGCCAGTCGTGGCGCTTCCGTTCGGGGCCAGGACGCCGCCGCGTGCACGACAGTCTGCTGTCAGGCGGTCGAGTTCGGTCGTATAGCGATCCTGGCCGTCGCCAGGGGCGGTGGCGCATCCCCCCAGGGTCGCGGTAGCGAGCAGAAGGGCAGCCACCACGGCGTGAGATACTGTCATCGTCTTTCTCCTCGTTTCACATTCGATCCGCATCAGGCCCCGGTCGCAATCAGGGCATCGTCCAGTTCTCGAGCTCTCAGGGCCGCGGGTCGTCCCAGGATGCGGCCCGCATAGGCCTTGAAAGTCTCGCGTTCCGGCAGGGTCTTGAACTGCAGGCCCCAGCCAATCTGGGATCCGACATAGACGTCCGCCGCGCTGAACCGCTCGCCAAGGACATAGGGCCCGGCCTCGACCGCCGTCTCGAGCGCATCGACCATCTGCTCATAGGTGCCATAGCCGACCATGCCCTGGCGTTCCGGTGGCACCTGCCACCCCATAGACCGGGCGGTGACAGCCGAGTCCACCGGTCCGGCGGCGAAGAACAACCATCGCAGATAGGTTCCCCGCGCCGGATCGTCCAAGGCCGGAGCCAGACCCGCCCGGGGGAAGGCGTCGGCGAGGTAGGCACAGATGGCGGCGCATTCCGTCACCGTCACGCCGCGATGGCGGATGGCGGGCACCTTGCCCATCGGATTGATGGCCAAATAGTCCGCGCCCTTCATCGTCGTGCCGTAGTCCAGCACCTCGGTCCGATAGGGCTGGCCCAGCTCTTCCAGCATCCATCGCGCGATGCGGCCCCGCGACATGGGGTTGGTGTAGAAAACGATCTCTTCGGACATGGACTGGCCTCCGCTCGCGGACGATGCGCGCGCGTGGTCTGGCCCGCAAGCGGCGCGCGCCGCCTGTTCATTCACGTTTCGCGGATGGACAGGGCCCGCCGTTCACGAAAGCCGCGCGGTCGTTTCCGGAAGTCCGGTGGCGGGTCGACGGGCAGCGGGGCGAGGGTCGGGACATCGGAGGCCGATGGTCGGTCTCCCACTCGATCCAAGGAGATCAAACATGATCCGCGCCCTGACCCTGATCGCCGCCCTGGCTTTGCCGACGACCTCCGCGCTGGCCCAGTCGACCCACAGCCTGACGGTGACTTTCGAACCGGGGCGGGGCGGTGGCGCGATCCTGATGGCCCTGCACGACGGCGCTTCCTACGTCGGTCGGTCCCGGGAACCGGTGCGCCAGGCCCGTCTCGACGTCGTCGCCGGAGAGCTGAGCGTGGTGTTCGAAGGGCTCGAGGCGGGGGAATACGGCATCACCGCCTTTCATGACGTGAACGGCAATGGGGAGATGGACACCAACCCCTTCGGCATGCCGGTGGAACCTTACGCCTTCTCCAACAACGCCGTCGGCAACATGGGTCCGGCCCGTTGGGAACAGGCCCGGTTCACGGTCCAGGGCGAGACGACCCAGACCATATCGATCCGCTGACTCTCCGGTGAGCGGCCTGGCGTGACGCAGCCGCCCGCCGCTCCCTGGCGAAGCCTTCCAAACTCTCATGATGGTGTCTGACATGAACGCGTCCCGCCGAAACTTCCTGATGAGCGCAGCCGCCCTGTCGGCCGCCGTCGCCACGCCCGAAAAGGTCCTGGCCGCGATAGCCCAGGACGCTGCAGCGCCGTGGGCCTTGGCGACCGCCGATCTGGAGAGCGATATCGCGCCGCGCGCGATGCGGCTGGTGCATGGGCGGGCCCCCACGGGGCTCTCGGGCACGCTGTTCCGAAACGGGCCTGGCCTGTTCCGCAGGCCTGGCGGGTCCGCTACGCACTGGTTCGACGGCGACGGTCTGATGCGATCGTTCCGGATCGAAGACGGGTCCGTCACCCTCGCGGCCCGCTTCGCCGACACGCCCAAGCGTCGGACCGAGAGCGAGTTGGACGCGGTGGTCACGCCGGGCTTCGGCACCGCAGGCGACGCCCGCGCGCGACTGGGCTCCAACGATGACGCCAACGCCGCCAATACAGCCGTCATGGTCACGGGCGACAAGGTCTGGGCGCTGTGGGAAGGCGGCTCACCGTTGCAGATGGACGCCGCGACCCTCGCCACCGAGTGCTTCGTCACCTTGAGGGACGACCTGAGAGGCATGCCGTTCCAGGCCCATCCCCGGCACGCGCCGGACGGCACGGTCTGGAACGTCGGGACCAGCGGCGATCGCGCCATCGTTTGGCACATGGAGCGGTCCGGTGAGCTGATCGACGCCCAGGTCGTCCGGCTGCCGCGTGCGAGCTATCTGCACGATTTCACTGCGACCGAACGCCATCTGATCTTCGTGCTGCAGCCCTGGGTCTTCGCGCGCCGGCAGATGCCGGTCCTGACGCAGTTCGACTGGCGCCCCGAGCTGGGCACCCAGGTCCTGTTGGTGGACAAGGCCGATCTGTCGTCGACCCGGACCTTCGAGCTGCCGACCTTCAGCTATTTCCACCTGGGTGACGGATGGGAGGAGGCGGACGGCACGATCCGGTTCGACGTGGCGGCAAGCGAGGACGTCTCCTTCGCGGTCGAGGGCGCGCGTGTTCTGGTGGCCCAGCGTGGCATCGTGCCGGGACGCCCCGGTCGGCTCAAGCTCGTGACCCTTCATGCCGACGGCCGGGCCGAAATGACGTCTTTCGGCGTCAATGCAGAATTTCCCAAGAGCGACCCCCGGCGGCCCTGCCAGCGACGAGCCTTGACCGTGCACACGACCGGCGAGACATCGGCCCGCCCCCTGCCCACCGGTCTGGGGATCCAGGACTGGTCGACGGGTCGCAACCTCGCCTTCCGGTTCGATGACACCCAGATCATCGAAGAGGCCGTCTTCGTCCCCAAGCCCGGAACGTCAGCCGAGCGCGACGCCTGGCTGGTCGCTCCGTCGATCAATCTGGTCGAAGGGGTCACCGAGCTGCATGTCTTCGACGCGGCGGGGCTCGGGGACGGACCGGTGGCGACCTGGCGGGCCGACGTGGCCCTGCCGGCGGGGTTCCATGGAGCCTGGCGGAGCCAGGCCGTGAGCCCGCGGTAGAAGCCGCGCCCATCCCGTGTCAGACCCTGCTCAACGGGGGGGGGGCGGATGCACGAAACGGCATATCTGGAACGCGAGTTCGAGCTGGACGGCGGCGGCCTGCTGGTCCGCTTCCATGCCCCGTTCAAGGCTCCGGGCGGGGAGTTCCAATGCTGGTATTCCATAGGCTGGCCGGAGCAGAAAGTTCGCGGTGCTGCGTGCGGATTGGACGGTGTTCAGGCGCTGATGTTGGCGATGCGGACGGTTCAAACAGAGCTCGTCGAAAGCGACGCCTACAAGGACGGGCGGCTGACCTGGTGTGATCAGGCCGACCTTGACCTTCCGCCGACCTGGGGCATCGGATCGCTTTACGATGTTCCTCCTGAACCGGACTGAACGCCGTACGCATCCCCACCTCTCGCCAGGTTTCGTCAGTACCAGCCGGCGTCGCGCAGAGCCTTGGCGTAGCGCCTGCTGACCGGGGCGGTGATCCCTCCCTCCAGCGTCAGTGTGGCCCGTCCGTCGCCGCGTGAAACGTCCCGAACGGCCTCCTTCGCCACCCACCAGCTCCGGTGCGTCTGGGCACCCTCCAGCCCTTCAAGCTCGTCCAGCGCATCGGACAGCCGCATCAGGATCAGGTCCGATCCCCTGTCCGTGTGGATACGCAGATAGTGGTCTTCGGCCTGAACGGCGCGAATGGTGCCGCCGCGCAGACGCGGCGGCAGGCGCTCGGGGAACCGGGCCGGGGCCGCTCCGGCCGCAGCCGCATGGGTCTGAACCGGCTGGGACTTCGACACGAACACATTGATCGCGCTCATCACTGCCGTGACGACAGCGACTGGCCCGATCAGATGGGGCAGCATCTGCACAGGGTACAGGCGGCCGGAAAAGACCAGGCCCGAAATCAACCAGACGAGCAAGGACACCGGCCCGGTAATCGCCGCCGTCAGCAGCGCGATGGATAGCCAGGGGCGTTCATCAGCGTCCACCCACCGCGAGACGATGCGCGAGCACAGATGGCCCCAGACGGCACCGGCCACCATCAGCGGAATCCAGTAAGCCAAGCGCGTGGCCATGGGGGCATCGGCGCTGCCCAGCGCGCCAACGATGGCCAGGAATATCCCTGCGGCAACCGCAATTCCGAGGCCCCGCCAGAGATCGAGATAGCCACCTCTGACGCTCGCCGCGTTTTCCGGTCGTGTCTTGTCGGACATGGCTGGACGTCGTCTCTACAGTGGTGTTTCGCTTGCGGGGAGCGAGATCACGAAAAGGCGTTTCGATGAAGTTGGCAATCGCAATGACCGCCTCTGCCTTGCTCGTGGCGGTGCCAGCCACTGCCGCGGATCTCCATCTGACCCTCCGCACCCAGAGCTCCGGTGGCTCGATCGCGGTCGCGGTCTACGCCAACGCCGAGGATTTCCGAGCCAGCCGCAATCCGGTAGCCACCCGTGTCGTGCCGGCGTCGGGAGGCGCGACTTCGGTGACAATATCGGGCCTGGCCCCCGGCCGTTACGCGGTGGGCGCCTTTCACGACGCGGACGGCAACGGCGAGCTGACCCTGTGGCCCATCGGCCTGCCACGCGAGGCCTATGGATTTTCCAGGAACGCCCGGGGCCGATTTGGCCCTCCCGCCTTCGAAGGCGCGGCCTTCGACCTGCCGGCCGAGGGCACACGTCAGGCCATCACGCTACGCTAGACGGCGGACATACAGCCCGGAATCCGGCCGCCGCGAAGCGAACCATGTAGTCACATGCTGTCTCCAGATCGCCCGATCGGCACAGTCCGGCAGACAGCCTATCCAACCGTCCGGTCTCGCCCAGCGTGAGGGTCAGGGCCCCTGAAAGATTGTGGTAGGCCCAGTACAGGTCGACCTCGCGCGCGTGCGGAAGAACGACCTTGACCAGTTCAATGAGCCTCCGGATCGCCGGGTCGAAATAGCGCGCCATGGTCTCGCCACCGAACGTCGGATTGGCATTGGTCTGGGCCACCAGCGCCGCATAGTGCTTCCAGCCTGGTCCCCCCTTCAGCGACCACTGGAAGGGCGGATCAAGGAAGGCGCGCAGCAAGCCTTCCAGCGTCATGGTACCGGCGTTGGCCAGGGCGTAGCGGTTGATCGCCTCCACCCGCTCATTGTTCCAGACCTCGGCCCTGCGCAGGAAGACGGCGTCGAACAGGCCGCGCTTGGCCCCGAAGTAGTAGTGAACCAGCGCCGTATCCACGCCCGCCTCGCGCGCCACCTCGCGGATGGTGACGCCATAGAAGCCGTGCTTGGAAAACAGATCTTCAGCCGCGTCGAGGATCAGCCCACGCGTATCGCCGGTGGCCTCGGCCTTTACCTTGGGCGGGCGACCACGACGAGCGGGCGCGGCGGGCGTCTGCGGGCGCTTGTCCAGCTTGGTCATCCGGCGAAGCTAGTCCCCCCGGGCCGGTCGGTGCAACGGCGCCACAGACGAAGCCCAGTCGCCACTCAGCCAGGCGCTGCCGTTTGACACCGGGGCCAAACATCGTCAGTTTCCAGGAAAATCATTGAACGCTGAATAAAAGCGTCCGCTGGAAACACATCAGGGAAGGGGTTTCACATGAACAGAATCATGAAGAGCGTTCTACTGGCCGGGGCCGCATGGAGCGCCGCCTCCACCATGACGATGGCCCAAGAGGTGGCGTCCTCGCAGGAACAGGCGACCTCGCTCGGCGAGATCGTCGTCACGGCCCGCCGCCGGGATGAGCAGCTCAAGGACGTGCCGATCGCCGTCTCTGCCCTGTCGTCCGAGCGTCTGGAACAGACGGGCGCCGCTGATATAACGACACTGCAGCAGCAGACTCCCAACGCCACGGTCCAGGTGGCGCGTGGCTCCAACTCCACCCTGATCAGCTTCATTCGCGGCATCGGCCAGCAGGATCCGCTCTGGGGTTTCGAGCCCGGTGTCGGCCTGTATATCGATGACGTCTATGTCGCCCGTCCGCAGGGCGCGGTGCTGGACATTTTCGACGTGGATCGAATCGAGGTGCTGCGCGGGCCGCAGGGCACGCTCTACGGCCGCAACACCATCGGCGGAGCCATCAAGTACGTGACCCGGCGTTTGGGTAGCGAGCCCAACTTCATGGCGCGTGGCACGATCGGCAGCTACAACCAGCGCGACCTGGTGGTCTCGGCGGACCTGCCCTTCACGGATCAACTGTCGTTCGGCGGGGCTATCGCGAAGTATGACCGCGACGGCTTTGGCACCAACCTGTTCACGGGCGAGGAGCACTACGACAGAGACGTCACCGCCTATCGCGCCAGCGCGGAGTGGGCACCTACCGACCAACTCTTCGTGCGGCTGGCCTTCGATAGGGTCGAAGATGACTCTGCGCCGCGCCACGGCCATCGTGAAGTCAACTCGACCACTGGCGGGTTCACGCCCCCGGCTAATGTCTACGACACCAATGCCGGCATTCAGGGTGCCCAATCCGTGGAAACCCAAGGCACCTCGCTGACGGCGGAGTATGTCGTGAACGATATGCTGACGCTGAAGTCGATCTCCGCCTGGCGGAGCGGCGATACCGCGACGGTCATCGATTTCGATCAGTCCCCGCTGCCGACACTGGATGTCCCGGCGATCTACGCAGACGATCAGTTCACCCAGGAATTCCAGGCCATCTTCGAGGGCGAGCGCTGGTCCGGGGTCGCCGGCCTCTACTATCTCGACGGCGAAAGCTCCGGCGTCTTCGACACCATCGCCGGGAATCTCGGCGTGGCGATCGCGGCGGCCGGTTACGTCAACACCGAGTCCTTCTCGGCCTATGCGGACTTCAGCTTCGACCTGTCGGACCGGCTGCATGCGTCGATCGGCGGGCGCTATACCCGCGACGACAAGGACGCGGGGGTCCAGCGCTTCTTCTACCTCGGAGCGACCCGCACTCCGCTGACCGGCGGCGCGGCACGTCCGATCCTGCAGACGCGCACCAACTACACGGCCTCGGACAGCTTTGAGCAGTTCACGCCGCGCGCCAGCATCTCCTATGACTTCACCGAGGAGCTGACCGGCTATGCCTCGATCAGCCAAGGCTTCAAGTCGGGTGGCTGGGATATGCGTGGCGACGCCTTCCTCGTGCCCCAGACCGTCGATGGCTACGACCCTGAAACGGTCACGGCCTATGAGCTGGGCCTGAAGGGCACGGCGTTCGACCGTCGCCTGTCGTTCGCCTCGGCGGTCTTCTATTCGGACTACGAGGACCTTCAGATCACGACCCAGCAGGTGGCCACCCCGCCCGCGACCGGCATTGCCTCGGTCGTCGACAACGTCGGTCAGGCCACGATCTACGGCTTCGAGTTCGAAGGTACCGCCTTCCTGACCGACAACCTGACCTCGAACTTCGCGATCGGCTATCTGAAGAACGAGTTCGACGAGTTCATCACCTTGGTCACGGGCACGCCGGTTGATATCTCCGCAACGCGGACACCGCAGAACTCGCCGGAATGGACGGCCTACTGGGGCGTCACCTGGACAGGCAATCTGGCGGGCGGCGAGCTGGCCATTACACCGTCGTTGGCCTATCGCGGCGACTTCAGCCTGTTCGACGCGCCGGATCCTGTCCTGGATCAGGACGCCTACACCCTGGTGGACCTGTCGGCGGTCTGGACCTCCCCCGACGGCCACTATCAGGTCGGTGTGTTCGGCAAGAACCTGACCGACGAGGAATACCGCATCGGCGGCTACAACTTCGCAGGTGCCACCTTCAACAACTCGATCTCGGCCTTCTATGGCCCGCCGCGCACCATCTCGGCGTCGCTGACGGTCCGCTACTAGACCGCGACCGCTCCAGAAGGCCGGTTCGCCATCGGAGCGATGATGTCGGGCGGTGGTTCGAAAGGACCACCGCCCTTTTTCTTGGCAGGACGCCGACGCACCCGCTACCGTCCTTCCGAACGGGCCCGGCAGAGGCCAAGGACGAGGATCGAGGGAGCGCATGACGGACACGGCATCTTCACAGACGGCTGAGGCCCCGGTTCGTCCCGGCTATCGCTTCTATGTCCTCGCGATCCTGATCCTCGTCTACATGCTGAACTTCCTCGACCGGCAGATCATCGGCATCCTGGCCGGGCCGCTGAAGGAAGAGTTCAATCTCTCCGACAGCCAGTTCGGCCTTCTGGGCGGCATAGCCTTCGCCTCGGTCTATTCGACACTCGCCATTCCGCTGGCGGCGCTGGCCGACCGGGCCAGCCGGGTCTGGATCATGACCGGCGCGCTCGCGGTCTGGTCGGGTTTCACCGCCCTGTGTGGCGTGGCCCAGAATTTCACGCAGCTGTTTCTCTTCCGCATGGGCGTGGGCGTGGGCGAGGCCGGCGGCGTGGCTCCGGCCTATTCGCTGGTCGCGGATTACTTTCCGCCGGAGCAGCGGGCTCGCGCGCTGGCGGGGTTCGCTTTCGGCATTCCTCTGGGCACGGCGGCGGGCACGCTCGTCGGGGGACTGCTGGCGGCCAGCTATGGCTGGCGCACGGCCTTCATCGTGGTGGGTCTGCTGGGCCTTCTGGTCGCCCCGATCCTTCGCCTGACGGTCAGGGATCCGAAGCGCGGCGGCACCGACGCGGCCAGGGTCGCACATCCCGCCGCTGCCACGACCACAGTCGCCGCCGCTGCTCCGAAAGGCCCGGACGGCGTGGGCCGCTTGGCATCCGGAATCATGCTTGGCCTTGGCGTTGGTTCGTTGGCGCTTGCGGCCCTGAACCAGTTTGGCGGCGTGGCCATCGGCAACGCGCTGGTGCTCGCGTTCGGAGGCCTGCTGGCGCTGGTGATCGGCGTGTCCTTCTGGATCGCGCGGGCCACGGCGTCGGTGGTGCTGCCAAAACCCAGCTTCTGGCTGTTGGCGCTGGGCGCGGCTTCGTCGTCGGTGTGCGGCTACGGCGTGGCGGGATGGCTGCCGCTGTTCTTCATGCGCAGCTTCGAGCTGACCCTGGCTCAGACCAGCTGGTACTACTCCGGCATCGCCCTGATCGGCGGTATCCTGGGCATCTGGGGCGGAGGTCTGATCGCCGACAAGCTGGCCAAGCGCGGCAAGGGCGCCTATCCGCTGACGCCGGCCGTCGCCTTCCTGATCTCGGCCCCCCTGTTCATCGCGGCGATGAACTCGCCCTGGATCATCGGGCTGGTTCTGCCCGGTGGCGGGTCGCCGGCGGCGCAGCTGACCCTGGCCTTCCTGATCTTCATCATCCCGACGGGTCTCAACCTGGCTTGGTTGGGGCCCATCACGGCCGCCATCCAGCACATCGCGCCGGCCCCCATGCGCTCCACGGCCTCGGCCATCTTCCTGCTGTTCAACAACCTGCTCGGGATTGCGGTCGGCTTCTATTACTTCGGCTGGATGAGCGATTTGCTGGCACCCCGCTTCGGCGAGGAGAGCCTGCGCTGGGCCATCTACACCGGCATGGGCTTCTACGTGCTGGCCGCCTTCCTGCTGATCGGCGCCTCGCGGACGCTGAAGCGCGACTGGGTGGAGTAGATCGACCGGGGAACGGTTGCGCCTGCGAAGGCGCGCCGCCTATAAGCGCCGCAACTTCTCCCCACAAGACGGCGGCGGTCCTCCCATGAACATCCACGAATACCAGGGCAAGCAGGTCCTGAAGGGCTTTGGCGCGCCGGTCGCCGAAGGCGTCGCCATCACCTCGGTCGACCAGGCCGAGGCCGCCGCCCGCCAGCTGCCCGGGCCCCTGTACGTCGTGAAGTCCCAGATCCACGCCGGTGGCCGCGGCAAGGGCAAGTTCAAGGAACTGGGCCCTGACGCCAAGGGCGGCGTGCGCCTGGCCCGCTCGATCGAAGAGGTGGTCGCCAACGCCAAGGAGATGCTGGGCAACACCCTGGTGACCGCCCAGACCGGCGAGGCGGGCAAGCAGGTCAACCGCCTCTATATCGAAGACGGCGCCGACATCGCGCGCGAGCTCTACTGCTCGCTGCTGGTCGATCGTCAGCATGGCCGCATCGCCTTTGTCGTCTCGACCGAAGGCGGCATGGACATCGAGGCCGTCGCCCATGACACGCCCGAGAAGATCCAGACCATCGTCATCGACCCGGAAGCCGGCGTCACCGACGCCGACGTGGCCAGGCTGAACGCCGCGCTCGCTCTGGACGGTGCTGCGGCCGAGGACGGCAAGCGCTTGTTCCCGATCTTCTACAAGGCCTTCGTCGAGACCGACATGGCCATGCTGGAGGTGAACCCCCTCATTGTCATGACCGATGGCCACCTGCGCGTGCTGGACGCCAAGGTCAGCTTCGACGGCAACGCCCTGTTCCGCCACCCCGACATCAAGGCCCTGCGCGACGAGACCGAGGAAGACGCCAAGGAAATCGAGGCCTCGGAATGGGACCTCGCCTATGTCGCGCTGGACGGCAACATCGGCTGCATGGTGAACGGCGCGGGCCTGGCTATGGCCACGATGGACATCATCAAGCTGTACGGCAAGGAGCCCGCCAACTTCTGCGACGTCGGCGGCGGCGCGTCCAAGGAAAAGGTCGCGGCGGCCTTCAAGATCATTACCGCCGACCCGGCCGTCCAGGGCATTCTGGTCAACATCTTCGGCGGCATCATGAAGTGCGACGTCATCGCCGAGGGCGTGGTCGCGGCGGTCAAGGAGGTGGGCCTGAAGGTGCCGCTGGTCGTCCGCCTGGAAGGCACCAATGTCGAGCTGGGCAAGAAGATCCTGAACGAGTCGGGCCTGGCCATTACGGCGGCCGACGACCTCGACGACGCCGCCCAGAAGATCGTCGCCGCCGTGGGATAGATGGAGACCAAGCGCTCCAACCTGCTGGGAGTCGCGGTCGACTGGCCGCGAGAGTTACCGGGCGAGCGGCACTTTCGTCGCCCCCACTTTCAGGAGTGCTATGGTCAGGCTCTCACCTCGACGGACACGCCCGACGGTATCGTCTCGACGGTTGGAGCGGCCCTTCGGGACTCCAACAGGCCGGACTTCGAGACCGTCTCCAAAGCCGGTCTTTCGCTGCTCGCCTGCGCCGACAGACTTGTCGCGACGGACGCGGCCTGCAGCGGCGACATCGACGCAGTCGATGGCGTCAAGAAGGCGGTCGAGTACTATCATTTCGCGGGGAACAACTTCTCGCGCCTTAACCAGTTCGAGCGGGCCGCGGAGTTCTACCTCTGCTCGGGACTGGCCGGGATCGCCCTGCTGAAGTTCACCCGCCCTGCCGCGCGAGACAAACTGGCGGCGACGACCGAGCTGGCTCATCGGTCCCTGCTGCGCGCCAGATCGTTTTTCCGGCAATCGGGCGATGATCTGAACGCGGAACGCGCCTGGGTCGAGGCCTTCGAGTTGCAACGGCTCAACAGTCCAGTCTTTTCCCTGAAGCGAGCCGGCTTCGAGGTATGGCGCACCGCGTCGCGCTATGGGACCGAGATGACGGCGGGGGGCTGGCTGATGATCCTCGGCAGCTGGGTGCTGTTCACGGGTCTCAGGCTCCAGTTCTCCGTCGAGCCTCCTTCCTTGAGCGAAGCGGCTGTCGATGCCGCGCTGGCCCTTTTGACCCTGGATGAAATCTCCGGTTCGGGCGTCCCGATCGGTCTGCGTTTCGCCAATGCGGTCATCGGTCTTGGGCTGACCGGCTTGCTGGTTCAGCTGATTTTCCAGAAGCTGTCGTCACGAAGTTGAGGCCCCGCTCTAATCCACGGATTGTGTGCTACACATAACCCGCGTATGCTTCAGTCGTGACCCGCAACCTCACCCTCGCCATCGACGACGACCTGCTCGACAAGGTGCGGGTGCTGGCGGCCATGAAGCGGACCAGTGTCAACGAGATGGTCCGGGGCTTCCTCACGCGGCTCGTCGAGCAGGAAACCTCCAAGGACGAGGCCCGCGAGGCGTTGCTCCGGTTGATCGACGAGTCCGAAGGTCGGGGAGGCGAAGGTTGGCGCCCCCCAACCCGCGAAGAGACCTACAGCGGGGAGCCTCGGTTTGATCGCGAATACTGAGGTCTTTCTCGACACCAACATCCTCCTCTACGCCGCCCTGGGGCGCGACCATGCCGGTCATCGGTGGGAGCGCGCGCGCGAGATTGTGCTGACCGAGGACTACTGCACCTCGGGCCAGGTGCTCGCCGAGTTCTATAACAACGCCACCCGTAAGGGCGCGCCCCCGCTTTCGTCGGACAAGGCCCGCGAATGGGTCCGCGTGGTCGCGATGAAGCCCTGCCAACCGATCACGTCCGACGTTGTGGTGGCGGGCATCGATTACGCCCGCCGCTACCAGTTGTCCTATTGGGATGGTGCGATCATCGCCGCAGCCGAGCGGATCGGCGCGCGCGTCCTGTATTCCGAAGACCTCAATCACGGTCAGACCTATGGGTCGGTCCGCGTCGAAAATCCCTTCCTCCCCGCCTGACTTCAGAAGCGAGCCGTCATGTCCATCCTCGTCAATCGCGATACCAAGATCATCGTCCAGGGCCTGACCGGAAAGACCGGCGGGTTCCACACCGAACAGGCGCTGGCCTATTACGGCACCCAGATGGTCGGCGGCGTGCACCCGACCAAGGGCGGCCAGACCTGGACCGGGTCGAACGGCGAGACCCTGCCGATCTACGCCTCGGTGGCGGAGGCGAAGGACGCCACGGGCGCGACCGCCTCGGTCATCTATGTGCCGCCCGCGGGCGCGGCCGACGCCATCATCGAGGCCATCGAGGCCGAGGTGCCCTTCATCACCTGCATCACCGAGGGCATTCCGGTGCTGGACATGGTGCGGGTCAAGGCGCGGCTGGATCGCTCGAACAGCCGCCTGCTGGGCCCCAACTGCCCCGGCGTCCTGACCCCCGAAGAGTGCAAGATCGGCATCATGCCGGGCTCCATCTTCAAGAAGGGCAATGTCGGCATCGTCTCGCGCTCGGGCACCCTGACCTATGAGGCGGTGTTCCAGACCTCCAACGAGGGCCTGGGCCAGACGACCGCCGTCGGCATCGGCGGCGATCCGGTCAAGGGCACGGAGTTCATCGACGTGCTGGAGATGTTCCTGGCCGACGACGCCACCCAGTCCATCATCATGATCGGCGAGATCGGCGGCGGCGCCGAGGAAGACGCCGCCCAGTTCCTGATCGACGAGGCCAAGAAGGGCCGCAAGAAGCCCATGGCCGGCTTCATCGCCGGTCGTACCGCTCCCAAGGGCCGCACCATGGGCCACGCCGGCGCGGTCGTCTCGGGCGGCAAGGGCGACGCCGAGTCCAAGATCGCGGCCATGGAAGCGGCCGGCATCAAGGTCTCGCCCTCGCCCGCGCGTCTGGGCAAGACGCTGGTGGAAGTGCTGAAGGGGTAACTCCCTCTCCCGGAGGGAGAGGGTTCAGCCCCCCTGCAGCTGCTGCTTCACGCGCTCGGCGAGCGTCTTGATGTCCAGCGGCTTGGGCAGGAAGGACACGCCCGTCTCGTCCTGGAGCAGGTCCGAGAAGTCGCTCTCGGCGTAACCGGAGATGAACATCACCGGCGCGTCGCCCAGATAGGGCCGAGCCTTCTTGAGCAGGCTCGGCCCGTCCAGTCCCGGCATGATGACGTCGCTGATCAGCATGTCGATCTGGCCCGACCATTGCTCGGCCAGGGCCAGCGCCTCCTCGCCGTCGGCGGCCTCGATGACCTCATAGCCGCGTTGGCGCAGAAGCCTGGCGGCGATGCCGCGCACGGCGGCCTCGTCCTCGACGAACAGGATGCGGCCGTTACCCGACAGATCGCGGGGCGCGGCCTTGGCCTTGACCTCGACCGGGGCGACCTCGATCAGTTCCTGCGCCGAGGCGGCCGGCAGGAAGATGCGGAAGGCGGCGCCCGCCCCCTCGATGTTGGCGACCGCGATGTGGCCGCCCGCCTGCTGGGCGATGCCGTAGACGGTCGCAAGCCCCATGCCTGTGCCCTCGTTCACCGCCTTGGTGGTGAAGAAGGGCTCGAAGATCTTGTCGAGGATGGCGGGGGGCACACCGGGGCCGGTGTCGGACACCTCGATCAGGGCACCGTCTTCGGCGGGGGCCTCCAGCCAGCCGAGTTCGCGGGCCTCGCCTTGCGTCAGGCGCCGCGTGCGGATGGTGACGACCGCGTCGCCCGGCGCGACCACGCCACGCATGGCGTCGCGGGCATTGACGGCGAGGTTCATCACCGCCGTCTCCAGCTGGGACTTGTCGGCGAGCACAACCGGCAGATCGCGGCCATAGTCGGTTTCCAGCCGCACGTCCTCGCGCAGCAGGCGGCGCAGCAGGACGGCGAACTCGCCGACCAGTTCGCCCAGGTCCAGCCGCTCGCGGCGGACCGTGGATTTTCGGGAGAAGGCCAGCAGCTTTCTGACCAGGTCGGCAGCGCGGATGGCGGTCTGGCGGATCTCGTTCAGGCCCTCATAGGAGGGATCCCCGACCGGGTGGCGTTCCAGCAGACCCGACAGCTGGAGCTGGATGGCCGTCAGCAGGTTGTTGAAGTCGTGGGCCACGCCGCCCGCGAGCTGGCCCACGGCCTGCATCTTCTGAGCCTGCGACAGCTGAAGCTCCATCGACTTCTGGGTAGAAACGTCGAACAGCCAGACGCGGCGCTTGTCGCCCTCGGGCGCGACATAGAGGTGGAGCGACCGGTCGGGATGCGCGCGAGCGACCAGCTCGATCGGCCCCGACGACCCCTCCTCCAGCCGCCGGCGGGCCTCGGCCACGCCGTTGGGCTCGAACAGGTGGCCGAAGGCGGCGTCTCGAGCCGCGGCGGGGCCGGTCAGGACGGCCAAAGCCGGATTGGCGTCCTCGGCGTGGCCGGCGAACAGGTCCTCGCCCGCGATCACCGCCGAGCCGAACGGGGCGCCGGCGGCCATGGCGCGGCTCTCGCCGGCCGAGGCGGCGTAGCCGTTGGCTGCAATCGGCGCGGGCGTGGCGGAGTGCGTCAGGGCGGCCTCGGGCGCTTCGCGCACCAGGAAGCGGCCCTGCCCGGCCTGGGCGATCAGCACCTCGATCTCGCGTTCGCCGATGGTGACGATCGCGCGCCCCTGTTCGCCTTTGCGAGCCTGGGCAAAGGCCATGTAGAGGGCCTGGGCCGAGCCGCCGCGTGGCAGCGCCGTGGTCGCGCCGTTCTGCGAGGCCCAGGCCCCGTTGAAAGCCAGCACCTGACCGGACGCCCAGACGAGGGCGGCGGGCTCAGCCAGCGCGTCCAGCATCTCGACCGCCACGTCGCCGTCGGGCCGGGCGGGGCGGCGCGCCTCCTGCCGCCCGAAGGCGAACAGGCCGAGCAGGGCCACGGCGGCCACGGCCACCATCAGGATCATGTGCGGTGTCGAGGTGGGGGCGGTCTGGAAGGCGGGCCAGGCCAGAGCGGCCACGGCGACGGCGAAGCCCAGCGCCATCAGAACGAGCGACAGGTCGAAACGGCGGGGGGCGGCGGTCATGGGCGCACCTTTCGAATCAGGGAGTATAGCGCCCGCGCCGCTTCTGCATCACGAAGCCGATGACCCTGGCCGCGGCCTCGAAATGCTCGCGCGGAATGGTCTCGTCGATGTCGACGGCGGCGTACAGCGCCCGGGCAAGCGGCACGTTTTCGACGATCGGCACGTCGTGCTCTTTGGCCACCTCGCGGATGCGGAGCGCGACCGCATCGACGCCCTTGGCCAGGCAGACCGGTGCGGCGTCGCCCTGATCGGGCTCGTAGCGGAGCGCTACGGAGTAGTGGGTCGGGTTGGTGACGATGACCGTGGCCTTGGGGACGTTGGCCATCATGCGCTGGCGGCTCTTCTGCATGCGGATATGCTTCAGGCGCGCCTTGACGTGCGGGTCGCCCTCGGACTGCTTGTAGTCCTCCTTCAGCTCTTCCTTGGTCATGCGCATGCGCTTGGCGAAGCGCATACGCTGCCAGAAGACGTCGCCGACCGCCGTCAGGCCCAGCAGCACGATGGTGGAGGCCATCAGGGCAATCACCAGATCCCGCGCCAGTGGCAGGATGGTCGCTGGATGCATCGCCGCCATACCCTCGAACTCGCGGGCGTGGGGTCTGAGCACCATCCAGCACACCACCGAGACGACCATGAGCTTGATGAGGGTCTGGACGAACTGCATCAGGCCGTCCGGGCCGAAGATGCGCTTGAAGCCCTTGAGCGGATTAATCTTGTCCAGTTTCGGCTTCATCCGCTCGGCCGAAAAGATCAGACCACCGGTCTGGGCGACAGTGCCGGACACCCCGCCCAGGATGGTGGCGAACATGACCGCGGCCAGAAAGGGCGCGACAGCCCAGAGCGCCTTGACCCCCAGCTCCACGCCTGCGCCCGCCTCCAGCCCGCCCATGAGGCGGTGCGGCATGGCGATAAAGGGCACCAGGGCCTCGGCCATGGTGGTGGCGAACCAGCCGCCGCCCATCAGGATGACCGCCGCCGCGCCCATGAGACTGAGCGTCGGGGCGACGTCCATGGACTTGGCGACGTCGCCCTTGCGTCTGGCCTCCTCGAGTTTTCGTGGGGTGGCCTCTTCTGTCTTGGACTCGGGATCCTGATCCTCAGCCACCGACGCCTCCGGACGAGACGAACAGGTTGGCGAGGTCGCGATATCGGTCGATGAAGACCGTCCCGAGCACCCCCAGTGACAGGGCGAAGACCGACAGGCCGAGGATGACGCTCAGCGGGGCGGCGACGAAGAAGATCTGGAAGGCCGGCATGACCCGCCCGACCAGACCCGAGGCGAGGTTGAATACCAGGGCGAACACGATCACCGGCGCGGCGAGCTGCACGCCCAGAAGGAAGCTGTCGCCGACGGTGCGAACGGCCAGTTCGACGAAATCACCGGTGACCAGCGGTCGGGCGGGCGCGATCAGCTCGTAGGACCCCACCAGACCGGCGATGAACAGGTGATGGGTGTTGGTGGCGAAGACCAGCACCGTGCCCATCAGCATCAGGAAGGCGGCGATGGTGGTGCCGGGCGAGGCCTGGAGCGGGTTGGTGGTCTGGGCGAAACTGAGCGTCGTCTGGAGCGACACGATCTCTCCAGCGACAGCGAGCGCAGCCGTGAAAGCCCGCAGGATTGCGCCGATGGCCAGGCCGATGATGACCTCGCGGATCACCCAGCCGATGGAGGCACCGAGGCTTTCGGGAAGCGGCGGCAGCGAGCCGCCGACGACCGGCCACAGAGCCAGGGCCACCACCAGAGCCAGCGACAGGCGGATGCGCGGCGGGACATAGCTTTCGCCGATGCCGGGCAGGCTGAGGAAGATGGCCCCGATCCGGGCGAAGATCAGCCCACCAGCCCAGACCTGATCGGCGGTGGCGTAGGGTTCCACTACATCCCCGAGATGCGGGCCGCGATCTCGCGCATGAAGGTGCCGAGCAATCCGCCCATCAGCGGCAGGAACAGCAGGAGCGACACGAAGATGGCGATGATCTTGGGCGCATAGACCAGCGACTGTTCCTGGATCTGCGTCAGGGCCTGGAACAGGCCGATGCCGACGCCGACGATCAGGCCGACCAGCAGCACGGGCGCGCACAGCTGGATGGTCAGCCACAGGGCGTCGCGGCCCACGTCCAGAACTTCCGCGCCGCTCATCGCGCCTACTCCACCCTATTGGCCTGACGGCCTTCGGCCTGCTGGAGGCCGGATACTGGGCAAGAAATGCCGGGAGCGTGGTTAACGCCGGGTTACAGGCGGCGGCCCGACCCTTGCGCGGCAGAGGCCAGAACAGAGGTTTTCCATGGCCTGGACCGCGATTTCGACCCGAAACGAGACACCGCCCATCGCGCGCGGGGGTTGGCTGGACGCGCTGCGGTTCATCGTGGCCTCGCTGATCATCCTGCATCACTTCCAGGCGGCCGGGCCGGTGCCCCTGGCCGAGGCGCTCCATCCGGTGTTCGAGCGGGGCGGGTTCCTGCTGACCAACTTCTTCCTGATCGACAGCGGCTATGTGCTGATGCGGGTCTATGGCGGCTCGGTCGGATCAGGGCGAATGTCGCCGGGCGACTTCTTGCTGAAGCGGTTCCTCCGGGTCTATCCGGCCCATCTGATCATGGTGCTGGGGCTGGTGGCCCTGGTCATCGTCGGATCGGCGGTCGGGTTCGCCCCGCGTAATCCCGAATGGTTCGCGTGGGACCAGCTGCCGGCGCAGGCGGCCTTGGTCCAGTCATTCGGCGTCTATGGCGGGCTGGGCTGGAACGCGCCCAGCTGGTCGATCTCGGCGCTGCTGGGCTGCTATCTGGCGTTTCCGTGGATCCTGACGGCGCTGAAGCGGGTCGGGCCGTGGACGGCGCTGGTCGCGGCGGCGGGGCTGTATCTGCTGGCCAACCAGCTGACCCACAGCCTGCTCGGCTATCCCGTCTATCAGATGCCGATGATGTACGGCGTGTGGCGGGCGCTGCCGCTGTTCATGCTGGGCATGGCGCTGGCGGTGTTCTCCGAGCGGGTGTTCGTGGCACCGCGCCTGGCGCGGATCGTCGGGGTGGCGGCGGCGGTCGGGCTGGCGACGGTGCAGGCCTTCGACAAGCATGCGCTGATCTCGATCGTCTTCATCAGCCTGATCCTGCTGGCGGCGGGGGCCATCCCGGTGACGCGGCCGTCCAAGTGGGTGGAGAAGGCCAGCGTCGTCTCCTTCGCCATGTTCATCACCAATGAGCCGGTGAGGATCGCCTGGTTCGGCGTGGTCAATGTGCTGATTGCGCGCCTAGCCCTGCCGGTCGGGGTGCAGTGGGGGCTGTGGGCCCTGGGGGTGGCTGCGGCGTTCGCCTTCGCCTTCGCCTTCCACGCGATGGTCGATCAGCCGATCCAGAACCGGATCAAGGGCTGGCTGGCGCGGCGGCGGACGGCTCGGGGTCCGGTCGAGGCCGGGCCGGTGGTATCGATCGAGGGCTAGGCCAGTCGTCGTGCGTTCCGACTTCTCCTTTCGTCATTCCGGGCGACGGGAGCGAAGCGACCAGAGACCCGGAACAGGGCGGCGCGCGAGAGCGCGAACCTGTCACGCACGAGTCTCCTGACGCATTTCGCCTGCGCTCCGCTCCGGCGCCGCCCTGTTCCGGGTCTCCGCTGCGCTCCGCCCGGAATGACGAAAGAAAATGGGCGCGAGCCATCGCGCTGAAGTCAGGAACCATCCGCTTGCGGCGTCGGGGCGAACCGTGCCCTTGATCGGAGATGAGTGACGCGTGTCTGAAGGACGTCTTCATCACCGGGACCGGGGCTTTTCTGCCCGGTGACCCCGTCGGCGTCGAGGCGATGGAGGACCACATCGGCCGGATCGGCCGACGATCCTCGGCGGTCGGGCGGCGCGCTCTGCGCTGGAACGGGGTCGAGACGCGGCACTATGCGCTCGATCGCGATGGACGACCGCTGCATTCCAACGCCTCCATGACCGCCGATGCGCTCCGGGCGGCGCTGGACGACGCGGGGCTGGCGGCCGCGGACCTCGACTTTCTGGCGACGGCGACGACCCAGGGCGACTATCTAGTCCCCGGCCACGCGGCGGCGGTGCATGGCGAGCTGGCTTGCGGCCCGATGGAGATCGCCAGCCACCAGTCGGTGTGCGCCTCGGCCCTCACAGCACTCAAGCATGCCTGGCTCTCGGTGCGGGCAGGGGAAGCCGAGGTCGCGGCGACGGCGGCCGGGGAGTTCTCATCCCGCTGGTTCCGGCCGCAGTTCTATGAGGGCACGACGCTGGTCGACGCCAGGGGCCGGGCGCGGGTCGAGGCGGACTTCCTGAGGTTCACCCTGTCGGACGGGGCGGGCGCGGTGGTGCTGGAGCCCAAGCCCAGGCCGGAAGGGCTGTCGCTGAAGATCGAGTGGATCGACCTGACCTCGCTGGCCGGGCGGTTCGACCCGTGCATGTGGGCGGGCTCAACCTTCGCCGATCGCTCCGACATGCGTTCGGCCTGGAGCCACGCGGGGCCGGTCGCGGCCCATGCGGCCGGGGCGGTGGCGCTGGTTCAGGATTTCGAGCTGCTGAAGATCGTGATCCGCGCCTGGATCGGGGTCTGGCTGGAGAAGGTGGATACGGGACGAATCGTGCCGGACCAGATCGATCACCTGCTGTGCCATTATTCCGCGCGGTCGCTGAGGGAAGAGATCGTGGGACTGCTGGAGAGCACGGCTGCCATGATCCCCGAGGAGAAGTGGTTCTCGAACCTGTCCAGCGTCGGCAATATCGGGGCGGCCTCGATCTGGGTCATGCTGGACGCCTTCCTGAAGTCCGGACGGGCCAAGCGGGGCGAGCGCGTGCTGCTGATCGTGCCCGAGAGCGGTCGGGCCATGGTGGGATTCGCGATGGGCGAGGTGGTGTGATGGCGGACGGCGCGCGGATCGATGACCCGGTGGCGGACACCCTGCGAAAGCTGGCGCTGGTGTTCGCCGACTTCGAGCAGCGGCTGGAGGCGACGCCCCTGATCCGCAAGCTGACGCGTGGGCGGTTCGAGCTGGCGGACTATCACGCCTTCCTGATCAACCTGCGCCAGCAGGTGAAGGACGGGGCGCTGTGGATGAGCCGCGCGGCCTCCAACATCGGCGAGGATCACCTGGAACTGCGCTCGACCCTGATGCGCCATGCGGTGACCGAGCACCGCGATTTCCGCCTGCTGGAAGCGGATTTCGTCGCGTCCGGCGGGGAGCTGTCGGTCATCCGATCGGCGAAGAAGAACGTCGGGTCCGAGGCCCTGTCGGCCTGGATGTTCCATGAGGCGTCGAAGCCCGACCCGTTCGGCCTGCTGGGCGCCATGTTCATCATCGAAGGGCTGGGCTCGATCAAGGCCGCGCCCTGGGGGCGTCAGGTCAAGGAACGGCTGGGCCTGCCCGACGAGGCGGTGCGGTTCCTGCTCTATCACGGCGAGAACGACGCCGAGCACATGGCCGAGTTCGAGGAAATGCTCCGCATGGTCCTGCCCGACGACGCGGTCGCCGAGCGCATCGTGACGACGGCGAAGGTGACGGCCCGGCTCTATGCCCTGCAGATCGAGGAGATCGGCGCTTGAGCCTGTCTGACGGCGGGGCCGCCTGGAAATCCGATCCGTTCGATCCACGCCGATACGACAGCCGCGATCCGGACCCGTGGCTGGCGCTCTATCTCGACCACTCCCTGCCGATCGATCCCGGGGCCAAGCGGGCCCTGCTCATGGGCGCCCGGTCGTGGTCGCGGCGGTGGCTGTTTCCGGTCAGCCGGCCGCTGGTGTTCCTGTTCTTCTGTCTGGTGAAGGTGCTGCGCGCCATCTCGCCCCGCTACCCCAACCTGAACGGCCTGCTGCACAAGTCCATCCACTGGGGCTTGCGGACTTTCGGCAGCCCGGAGTGCAACACCCTGATCCTGCGCCATTTCCACGTCGGGACCGAACTGCTCGCCTTCATGAAGGCCAACGCCGGGATCGATCCGGAGCTGGTCAAGACCGTGCCGCTCAAGCCCCTGACGCTGAGGGATCTGGAGGACAACGTCTTCCTTCAGCACGACCTGAATGTCTTCAACTTCATCATCGAGCTGAACCTGGCCCTGCGGG
The DNA here is from genome assembly GCF_001295975.1 of Brevundimonas sp. AAP58. Taxonomy (GTDB): domain Bacteria; phylum Pseudomonadota; class Alphaproteobacteria; order Caulobacterales; family Caulobacteraceae; genus Brevundimonas. The sequence continues at coordinate 118,264 of NZ_LJHU01000018.1, forward strand.
CGGCGGGCAAGGAGATCACGCCGCCGGACCGGGTGGATTTCTCCATGATCTCCGACATCGACCCGGCCTTCGAACGCTTCCCGACGGGCCCCCTGAACCGCATCGACATCCAGACGGCGGTGGAGTTCTACACGCCGCTCTATGCGCTGATGCTGCCCCGCGCCGACTTCATGCGCGCCAGTCACTCGCTGCAGCTGGACGAGATCGTGGGCATCTACATCGGACGGATCCTCGGCACCGACTACCACATGAGCTTCGTCAAGAACGGCCATCCGCTGGTGGCCCTGTCGACGCTGCAGGCGGGCTACCGGCTGATGATGCACGGCCTGGACTGTGAGGCCATGCATGGGTGGCTGCGGGTCCTGAAGGCGCGCCAGGAGGCCGGTCTGCCGCTCGATCCGCGCGATCCTACGGGCGGGCCAGAACTTGACTAGGCTGGGCTGGCCTAGGCGGGCTGGAGGGCGACCGCGACGCCCTCGGCGGTCAGTCGCTCGGACAGGGCCGCGATAGCCGCCTCGACCGCTGCCGCGTCGCGCCCGCGCACCACCAGGTTCGTGCCGATCTCGCCCTGTGTTCCCGCGCCGAACGGATAGCTGCCGAAGCTCAGGTCGCGGCTGGCCTTCGCCGCCTCGGACAGGGTCGCGGCGACCGCGCCTTCCCCCACGCCGGTGACGCGCAGCGTCCGCGCATGGACCACCGCCCCGGTCCGCAGCCGCGGTGCCACGTCCTCCAGCATCGCCGTCATGATCTTCGGTACGCCCGCCATGACGAAGACGTTGTCGACCTGAAATCCCGGCGCGTCGGTCACCGGATTAGCGATCAGGACGCCGCCATCGGGAATGCGCGCCATGCGCCGCCGCGCCGCGTTCAGCTCGTCGCCGTAGCGGCGCTCGAGGATGGCCAAGGCCTCCGGGTGCTCCTCGATGCCGAGGCCGAACGCCCGGGCCACGCAGTCGGCGGTGATGTCGTCGTGCGTCGGGCCGATGCCGCCAGTGGTGAAGACGTAGTCGTGGGCGTGACGCAGCGCGTTCAGGGCGTCGATGATCTGGTCCTCACGGTCGCCGACGGTGCGGGCTTCCAGCAGGTCGATGCCCAGGGCCGCCAGGAAACGGGCGATGGTGTTCAGATTGGTGTCGGCCGTCCGGCCCGACAGTATCTCGTCGCCGATTATTAATGCGGCAGCGGTCTTACAGACTTGATTCCCGGGAGCGGGAGGGTTTTCCAGGCTCTGATTGAGCGTCATTCAAACTCTTCGCAGAAAAATAGCCGTAAAGAGCAGAGCCTACCGCGCCGGCGATGGGAACAGCACCGACAACGAACAAGGGGAGAGCATTGGCGGCTGCGACAGCGGCTCCAACGCCAGCAGCCAAGGTTCCATAAGTGCCAAACTGCAAAGCCTTGATCGTGCCCCCGGCATCAACCTTTACGCGACCAGGATCAGCGCGATGGATGTTCGATTTTTCGTGAGCGTCTGTCATTAGTACACTCCTGTAGCGGCTCGCGCCGCTGCCGCAGATATAGCGGCTACTAGTGCGGATTGCCATGAAAGATGGGAAAGCGAGCTAAGGTCGAACGGCTCACCGTCTTTATCCAAGGTTCCTGTGTGAGCCAGCGCCATCACGAAATAGGCACCCACTGCGAAAATCATGACCAGCAAACATGTGGAAAGGATGGCCGTCGCCAAACCGGCGCTGATTGATTGGCCACTTGATGAAAGCTGATTTTTCCAGAGGTCCATGATCAGAATCGCTGAGACCCCGACCACGTAGAAAAAGAGCACGCCATCCTTCAAAACAGACGCTGTGGTGGGTCGTCTTCCCGCAATGGCTTGAGCGAACCAAACTGATCCCACCGGAACAGCAGGCAGGACTAGGTTTCCGAACAACCAGATTAGAAAATTTGGATTCAATCCAGCCCCCCGTCTTTAGGGGTCGCAGACTTCGTCATTCTCGCGAGGATTGCAATGCTCAATGCCTCAATCAACCAAGCGACACCCGCCCCTCAAACCGCTTGAGGTTCTGTGCTATCGTCGCCATCTGACGCCCCAACTGGTCCCGGACGGACCGCCGAGACCCGACCCGCATGTACGAGACGCCCGAGCTGGAAGCCGACACCCTGGTCCGCACCAGCGCCATCCGCATCTATGACGACCCCGCCGACTTCGAGGGCATGCGGGCGGCCGGGCGGCTGGTGGCCGAGGCGCTGGACATGATCGCGCCCTACGTCGTGCCCGGCGTGACGACGGAAGAGCTCGACGACCGCATCCGCCAGTTCACTCTGGACCGGGGCGGGATGCCCGCGTGCCTCGGCTACAAGGGCTACATGAAGACGGTCTGCACCTCGATCAATCACGTGGTGTGCCACGGCATCCCCGGCGACCGGGTGCTGAAGGACGGCGACATCGTCAACATCGACCACACCGTCATCGTCGACGGCTGGCACGGCGACTCCAGCCGCATGTATGCGGTCGGCCAGATCAACGCGCGGGCCAGGAAGCTGGTCGACGTGACCTATGAGGCGCTGGCGCTGGGCCTGGAGCAGGTGAAGCCCGGCAACACCTTCGGCGACATCGGCTACGCCATCCAGCGTCACGTCGAGGCCAACCGCATGTCGGTCGTGCGCGACTTCTGCGGCCATGGAATCGGGCGGTTGTTCCACGACAGCCCCAACGTCCTGCACTATGGCCGAAAGGGCGAGGGCGCGGTGCTGAAGCCCGGCATGATCTTCACCGTCGAGCCGATGGTGAATCTGGGCAAGCCGCACGTGAAGGTGCTGTCCGACGGCTGGACCGCCGTGACCCGCGACAAGTCCCTGTCGGCCCAATGCGAGCACACCGTCGGCGTGACCGAGGACGGGGTGGAGATCTTCACCGCCAGCCCCGCCGGCCTGTTCCGCCCGAACTGACCGGACTTGAACGCGGCCCGGCAGCCGCTAGCGTGAACCCGTGATTGCACGGGGGCGGGCTTGAGCGAAGAAAGCGAAGACACCGCCCGTGCGGCTCCGAAGCCCCTGCCCCACCACGCGGGCCATCGTGAACGTCTGCGCCAACGGGCGCGGACGGCGGGGCTGACCCATCTGCCGGACTATGAACTGCTGGAGCTGTTCCTGTTCCGCAGCCAGCCGCAGGGCGACGTCAAGCCGATCGCCAAGGCGCTATTGGCCCGGTTCGGATCGCTGGCGGCTGTGCTGGCCGCCTCCGTCGAGGAGCTGATGACGGTCCGGACCGAGGATACACGGGGGCGCACCAAGGGGATCGGGGTCGAGACGGCGCTGGATCTGGCGGCGCTGCACGAGGTCGCCCAGCGCGTGGCCAAGGAACCGGCCATCAAGCGGCCGGTGATCTCGTCGTGGACGGCGTTGCTGGCCTATGTCCGGGTGGCGTTGCAGCACGAGCCGAGGGAGCAGTTCCGGGTCTTGTATCTGGACAAGAAGAACCAGCTGATCCTGGACGAGGTCCAGAACCGGGGCACGGTCGATCACGCCCCGGTCTATCCCCGCGAGGTGGTGCGGCGCGGGCTGGAGGTCTCGGCCGCCGCCATGATCCTGGTCCACAACCACCCGTCCGGCGACCCGACGCCCAGCCGCGCCGACATCGACATGACCAAGCAGATCGTCCAGGCGGCCAGGGCCCTGTCGGTCGAGGTCCACGACCATCTGATCGTGGGCCGCGACGGAGTGACCAGCTTCAAGTCTCTGGGACTGATGTAGCCCCGGTCAGAACCGCGTCGACAGCGTCAGCCGGGCGTTGAGCGGCGCGCCGGTCGAGATGTTGGCGTTGTTGTGGGCGTCGGGGAAATGGTCGGCGTCGAACAGGTTCTCGATGTTCAGCTGGACCTCGACCCGGTCGGACACCTCATAGAAGGCGGCGGCGTCGACCCGGGTGAAGCCGGGCAGGCGGGTCGCGGCCGACGAGGTCCGGATGGCGGCGAACTGGTCGGACTGATGCGTCACGCCCAGGCCCAACCCCAGACGCGGCGTGACCTCATAGCGGTTCCACAGGCTGAACTGCTGCTCCGGCACCTGGGCCAGGCGGACGAAGTCGTTGCCCTTCAGCACGCCGTCCTGCCAGGCGTAACCGGTGCTGATCTGCCAGCGGTCGGTGATGTTGCCGGTCGCGGCCAGTTCCAGGCCGGTGGTGCGGGTCTCGCCGACGTTAATGCTGAGCGCCGGGTTGTTCGGGTCGGGGGTCGTCGCGTTGGTGCGGTCCAGCTGGAACAGGGCGGCGGTCACGAACAGGTTCGGGCTGGCCTGCCACTTCAGGCCGACCTCATGGTTGGTGAACCGTTCGGGTTCGAGGTTCTCCTGCGCCGTCGTCAGGCTCAGGAACTGGTCGCCCGAGCGCGGCAGGAAGGAGCGGCTGTAGCTGGCGTAGAGCGACAGGTCCGGACCTGGCTTGAAGATCAGGCCCAGCCGCGGCGAGACCTTTTCGTCGGTCCGCGAGAACGGCCGGTCAGGCGTGGCGAACAGGTCGACGCCGGAGATGTCGAAGCGGTCGAAGCGCAGGCCGGCGACGATGTCGAAGCGGTCGCCCAGGCTGATCTGGTCCTGCACATAGGCCGAGACGGTCTCGACGGTGGACTCGGTCTGGCGCGCCAGGGTCGGGAAGGTCACGGTCGGGAAAACCGGGTTGGTCAGGCTGAAGGTCGCGTTGGACAGAACGCCGTTGCGACGCGAATTCGCCGAGGTCTGGTCGCCGTATTCGAGGCCGAACAGGATCTTATGCTGCAGCGGGCCGGTGGTGGTTTCCCACACCAGGTTGGACTGGATCAGGATGTTCTCGCGCGTGGTCGGGTCGGTGTAGGCCGCCAGAGGCACGGTCCCGGTCTGGCTGGTCGCCGGGCCGTTCGGATAGACGTTGGTGTAGACCTTGTCGAAGTCGCCCCACAGCGCCGTGGTCGACCAGTTCAGGCCCTCGGCCAGTTCGCCGTCCAGGCGGGCCTTCAAGATGTGAGCCTCCAGCGTCGTGCGGTTGACGCCGGGCACGCCGAAGAACTGGTCGCGATAGCCCTCCAGCGGGCGACCGTTGAGCGACGGCACGCCGCGATCGGTCGAGCGGTCGTCGTCGACGTACTCATAGGACAGGCCCGCCGACCAGCCGGGCGCCAGCTCGGCGGCGACGTAGGGGTTCACGGCGAACCGCTGGCCCTCGTAGAAGTCGCGGTGGTTGCCCAGCTCCTCATAGACGGCGTTCAGGCGGAATGCGGCCATCTCGCCGATCGGGGCGTTCAGATCGGCCGACAGGTCCCAGGCACCGAAGCTGTTCGCCGACAGGCGCGAGCCGAAGAACATCTCGCCCGCTTGGGGCGTCTTCTGCACCCGGTTGACGATGCCGCCGCCGCCGCCCCGTCCGAAGATCAGGGCATAGGGGCCCTTCAGCACCTCGACCCGCTCCAGATTGTAGAGGCCGCGGAAGTACTGCACGTCGTCGCGCACGCCATCGAGGAAGAAGTCGGCGGTGGTGTTCTGGCCGCGCAGGGTGATCTGGTCGCGGTTGCCTTCGCCCTGGCCGATGGTGACGCCGGGCACATAGCGAAGCACATCCGACAGGCTGTAGGCGGCCTGGTCGTCCAGCTGCTGGCGAGTGACGACATTGACGCTCTGGGGCACGTCGATCAGGGGGGTGTCGGTCTTGGTCGCCGTGACCGAGTTCAGGGCGACGTAGCCGCGCGTCTGGCCCGTGACGATGATGGGGCTGAGCTGATCCGCCGGATCCTCCGCCACGGATACAGCCGGGACCATCACGGTGAAGAGAGCGGTAGAAACCAGCAGAGCGCGCACAGAGGACCTCTAGATCAACACGGGCCGGAAGCCCTACTGCGACGCATTCTTAATTTCAACAAAAAATGAGAGCGGGTCTCAATCGCAATTCCGACGGGGCTTGCGACCGGCCATCCACCCCCATCGCGCCTGGGGGTTCGCGCGTGTGGCTGGGCCGCCAATGAGGAAAGAGAAGGCCACGACAGCGCAATAATTCTGCAAGGCGATTGCTCTCGGTCACGCGAGAAGGTGGTGGCTGGGGGCGGGATCGAACCGCCGACCTGTGGGTTATGAATCCACCGCTCTAACCATCTGAGCTACCCAGCCCCGTGGGGGCGTCGCGGGCGGGCGCAAGTGGCCGGGCGCGCGAGAGGCGTGCCTATATCGTCCGCGCCCCGCCGGTTCAAGCCGTCACATGGTCGAGGTCTGCGCAGGACGCGACCCGCCGCGACAGGCCGTCGCGTCGGACCCGCAACCGGAACGGTGGCGCTTTGGCGTCGTTCCCGCCATAGAGCCGAACATCAGACCCATCGGAGACCGATCCATGCGCCCCATGCTGCTCGCCGCCGCCACCTCCCTGATCGCCTTCGCCGCCGCCTGCGGTGCCAATGGCGAGCCCAGCGCCGCCGGGCCGCAGCAGACCGGCGCGCCCGTCGAGACGCGGCCCGCCAACGCGCCGGATCAGCAGCCGGCCTTTGCCAACCAGACCCGCGCGCCGGGTGTGACGACCGAGCGGGTCCTGGCCCACACGGTGGTCGCCTCGGGCCTGGTCCAGCCCTGGGGTCTGGCGCTGCTGCCCGACGGGCGCTGGCTGGTGACCGAGCTGGGCGGCAATCTGCGCATCGTCACAGCCGACGGCCAAGTGGGCCAGCCGATCGCGGGGCTGCCGGCCGTGGACGCCGTCGGGCAGGGCGGCCTGCTGGACGTCGCGGTGGGTCCGACCTTCGGCCAGGACCGCATGATCTACTGGAGCTATGCCGAGCGGCGACCCGACGGCCAGGGCGGGGACGGCAACGCCACTTCGGTCGCGCGGGGTGCCCTGTCGGCGGATGGGACGCGGGTGGAGAACGTTCAGGTCATCTTCCGGGCGCTGCCGGTCTATGACGGCACCCACCACTTCGGCTCGGCCCTCGCCTTCGACCCGCAAGGCCACCTGTTCATCACGCTCGGCGACCGTTCGGACGCGCCGATGCGGCCGCAGGCGCAAGCCCTGAACAGCCACATGGGCAAGACCATCCGCATCAACGCCGATGGCTCCGTGCCCGCGGACAATCCCTTCGTCGGTCGTGCCGACGCCCTGCCCGAGATCTGGTCGCTGGGCCATCGCAATGTCCAGGGCGTGGCCATCCAGCCGGGCACTGGTGCCGCCTGGACGGTCGAGCACGGGACGCGCGGCGGCGACGAGATCAATCTGGTCGAGGGCGGCAAGAACTACGGCTGGCCGGAAGTCACCTACGGCATCGAGTATCGCGGCACGCCGATCGCCGGCAGCGTCACGGCTCGCGCGGACACCGAACAGCCCGTCTACTACTGGGATCCCTCGATCGCGCCGGGCGGCCAGATTTTCTACGAAGGCGCCATGTTCCCGGAGTGGCAGGGCAATCTGCTGGTCGCCGCCCTGCGCGACAAGCACATCGCCCGCCTGGTGATCGAGAACGGCCGGGTGGTCGGCGAAGAGCGCCTGCTGACTGATCTGGGCGAGCGCGTGCGCGACATCGCCATCGCCCCCGACGGTGCCGTCTGGGCCATCACCGACGAGGACAACGGCAAGCTGGTCCGCCTGGCGGCCGAGTAGTCGGCCGACGCCGGAAGGGCGATCAGCCCTTCCGGTCGATCTTCAGTGGAACGAAGTTGGACGGGTGGCTGACCACGCGCTGGCTGGCGCGCGGCTGGCGCTGACCGACCAGGAGCCCGCCCCACAGGGCGAAGGACATCATGGCGTGCTGGAGGTTCTTGTCCTTGTCGTTCATCGTGTGCGTCTCCTTTCGCTGAACGGTGGAAGGAGACGCGTCGTGCGTCGGGGGATTTCACCCTCTCGTCGTTTCGCGTCATCGTCACCTTGCGCCCAACAGCGCGCGAACGCAAGTTTTTGATCCGATACCGGAGTAGTTTTCGTCTTTATGTCGTCAATCGAACACGCTCCTCCGAAGGCCATAGCCACGCCCTGCATCAAGGTTTGCGTGGTCGACGGGGCGTCGGGCCTGTGCCTGGGCTGCTACCGAACGCTGGGCGAGATCGGGAGCTGGAGCGCGCTGAGCGACGATCAACGCGCTGAAATCATGACGGAACTTCCAGGTCGGCGAGAGAAGATCGATCCCCGCCTCCGAGGCGACTGAGGCGTCAACCTTTCGTCAGCCACGTCGGTTCACCGCATCCCAACCGCGCTCGGGCATAGAGGACACGCGCCGCAGAAGCGGCCGGGCCGCAGGGAAGTGTTCTGGTGCGTTTCGACCTTCAGTCCGCCGTCATCATGGTCACGGCGACCGTATCGTCGCTGTCCGTGGCCTGGTGGCTGACCCATAGCGAGCCGCGTGCGGCTGAGGCCGCCGTTGTGATGCCCGCCATCGCCGGTGCTCCCGCGTCCGGCGGCGTCGCCCAGATCGCCCGCTCTGCCGACGGCCATTACTGGGCCCAGGCCGATGTCGAGGGCCGCGCTGTTCGCATGCTGGTGGACACCGGAGCCAGCGTGGTCGCCCTGACCCGCGAGGATGCCCTACGGCTGGGCTTGCGTCTGACGCCCGCCGACTTCACCCAGACCGTCGAGACGGCCTCCGGTCCCGTCATGGCTGCGGCCGTCGAGTTGGATCACGTCTCGGTCGCCGGAGCTCGCGTCGAGGACGTGCGGGCGCTCGTCGTGGAGGAAGGCCTCCCGCATTCCCTGCTCGGAATGAGCTATCTCGGCCGGCTGTCCGCCTTCGAGGCGCGGCCGAACGGCTTGACGCTCCGGCCTTAGGCCCTACAGCGCCTTCAGCATCACCGACACCGCCGTCGCCAGCAAATACAGGGCGAAGGCGCGGCGCAGGACCTTGCGGTCCAGCCGGTGGGCTAGTCGCGCACCGTAGGGGGCGACCAGGGTCGTCAGCAGACCCATGGCCACGGCGGCCGGGACATTGACGTAGCCCAGGCTGAGCGGCGGCCGGCCCTCCGCGCCCCAGCCGAAGACGACGAAGCCCAGCGTCGCCGCCAGACCGATCGCCACGCCGAAGCCGGACGCCGTCGCCACGGCCTGATGGATTGGTCGACCGCACAGCGTCATCAGCATGCCGCCAAAGCTGCCACCGCCAACGCCCATCATGGCCGACAGCCCGCCGATCAGGGTCCCGATGCCGCGTCGGCCCCAGCCGTCGGGCAGATCCTTCGCCAGGGTCGCGGTCTCGGGCAGCAGGCCCATCTGGGCGGCCACGACCATCAGGCAGACGCCATAGACGACCGCCAGGCCCTCCATCGACGTCAGGCCCGCGACACCCGCGCCGATCAGGGCCCCGACGGCGACGTAAGGGCTCCAGCGTTTCAGCACCCGCTCGTCCACCGCTCCGTGCGCCCGATGCGCCCCCAGCGACCGCCAGGAAGTGGCGACAATGGTCAGCAGCGAGGTGCCGATGGCGACATGCAGATTGGCCTCTCCGCCCAGCCCCAGCACGGAGAAGGCGTAGAACAGGGCGGGCACCAGCACCGTGCCGCCGCCGACCCCGAAAAGGCCCGCGATCAGGCCGCCGACCAGCCCGGCCCCGAGGACGGCGGCGCCCAGCAGCAGGAGCTGGGTCGGGTCGAGCCCGTTCAGAACCGCACCGTCGCGCCCAGTTGGACGATGGGGAAGACGCCCTTGTCCTTCGCGTCCTCAGAGATGTCGCGCGCCTCCTGCTCCAGCCGGGCGCGGAAGGCGGGGTCGTTGGACAGGCTGCCGCCGGTCGAGGTCAGGGCGACATCGGGCGCCTCGCTCCAGGCCACGCCGGCGATGGCGCGAAAGCCCCAGCGGCTGTCGCGATAGAAGGCGTCGTCGAAGCCGATGCCGACGAAGGGCGCGATGTCGGACAGCTTGATCGCGCCGGACAGCGTCCCGACCTGGCCGGGCGTGACGATCTGGCCGCCGATCTCGACCGGCGTGCTCGGCTGGGCCGACAGGCCGATGGTGCGGTCGCCCACATAGACCCCGCCGGAGATCAGGAAGGCGTTCTGGAAGGGGTGGACGTCGACGAAGGCCGAGACGGTGTCGAAGTCGAAGCGGCCGGCGTAGTCCACGTCGTCGAAGGTCTGATCGATGTCGTAGCCCAGGGTGTCGATGCCGGCGCGGAGCACGAAGACCGGCCCCAGCGACAGCTGCGCCTCCACCCCCGCGCCCGGCGTGCCGAGGTTGAGCGCCGCCGTGATGGGGGATCGGGCGCGAGACTGCGCCTGGGCAGTTCCGGCGAGGGCCAGCAGGCAGGCGGCGAGGGCGAGCGCGTGTTTCATGGACGCAGACAGAGCGCCCATCGTGCTTAACAGGGGCTTGACGTCAGGCGGCCTGATCGACCCGTTCACGGCGCGCTTCGGCCTCGCGCACGGCACCCAGCGCCCTGTCGACGACGTCCAGGCCCGCGCCCGGCCGGATGGCCTCGACCGTCAGGATGCGGCGGAAGGCGCGCGCGCCGGGGCGGCCGTGCATCAGGCCCAGCATGTGCCGCGTCATGGCCGAGAGCGACACGCCCTCCTCCAGCCGCGCGGCAAGGTAGGGCTTGTAGCGATCGATGGCCTCGAAGGCGTCGACGTCGGGGCTCGCCGTGCCGAAGATGCGCCGGTCCGCCTGACCCAGGAGGGCGGGCTCGTGGTAGGCGGCGCGGCCCATCATGACGCCGCCCAGCGCCACGCCGTCGGCGTCCGACAGGTGCGCCTCGGCCTCGTCCAACGTGGCGACGCCGCCGTTGATCGAGATCGACAGATGCGGCCGCTCGCGCTTCAGACGACGGACCAGGGCGTAGTCGAGCGGGGGAATGTCCCGGTTCTCCTTGGGGGACAGGCCCTTCAGCCAGGCCTTGCGGGCATGGACGATGAAGACCGAGACCCCCGCACCTGAGCAGGCGTCGACCAGGGCGAACAGGCTCTGTTCCGGGTCCTGATCGTCCACACCGATGCGGCATTTGACTGTGGCGGGGACACTGACCGCCTCGCGGATCGCCGCCATGCAGTCAGCCACCAGCTCAGGCTCGCGCATCAGGCAGGCCCCGAACCGGCCGGACTGGACCCGGTCCGACGGGCAGCCGACGTTCAGATTGATCTCGTCATAGCCGAGGTCGGCACCGATGCGGGCGGCCTTCGCCAGCTGATCCGGCTCCGATCCGCCGATCTGGAGCGCCACGGGATGCTCGACGGCATCAAAGCCCAGAAGCCGCTCCGGATCTCCGTGGATCACCGCGGGCGCGGTGACCATCTCGGTGTAGAGCAGGGCCTGTTTGGTCAGGGTCCGGTGGAACGCGCGGCAATGCCGGTCCGTCCAGTCCATCATCGGGGCGACGGACAGGCGGCGATGGGCCTTCAAGGGGTCAACAGGCGCGGTCACGGCGCCCACATAGGGCAATGGGACGGCGAAATCACGCCCCGGACCGTCGCCGGGTCAGTAGGCGAAGTCGCGGTAGATGCGGGTGACGTCACCCTGCCAGTCGCCGTGATAGAGGTCGAGCAGCCGTTCGGCTGGGGTGACGCCCGAGTCGGCGATATCCTCCAGCTCGGCCAGATAGCCCCGCTCGTCGACCATGCCACCCGAGAATCGCGCCCGGTTCTTCAGGCCCCGCTTGGCGATGGCGACCATGTCGGCGGCGACGTCGCGCACCGAACGTCCCGCCACCTCGGCGCGCAAGCCCAGCTTCGTCACATCGCGGCGCAGGCGCTCATGATCGGCGATGTCCCAGTCCTTGCAGAGATCCCAAGCGGCCTGAAGCGACGGCGCGTCGTAGAAGATGCCGACCCACAGAGCCGGCAGGGCGCAAATCCTGCTCCACGGCCCGCCATCGGCGCCGCGCATCTCCAGGTACTGCTTGAGGCGAACTTCCGGGAACAGGGTCGTCAGGTGATCGGCCCAGTCCTTCTTGTCCGGACGCTCGCCGGGCAAGGCGGGCAGGCGACCGTCGAGGAAGTCGCGGAATGACTGGCCCGAGGCGTCGATATAGCGGCCATCGCGCTTGACGAAATACATCGGCGTGTCGAGGGCGTAGTTCACATAGGTCTCGAAGCCAAAGCCGTCCTCGAACACGAAGCCCAGCATGCCGGTACGGTCGGGATCAGTGTCGGTCCAGACGTTGGCGCGGGCCGACAGGAAGCCGTTCGGTCGACCTTCCGTGAACGGACTACAGGCGAACAGGGCGGTGGCGACGGGCTGTAGCGCGAGCGAGGTCCTGAACTTCAGCACCATGTCGGCCTCGCTGTCGAAGTCGAGGTTGGCCTGGATGGTGCAGGTCCGCAGCATCATGTCGAGGCCGAGATTGCCGACCTTGGGCATATAGGCGCGCATGATGTCGTAGCGGCCCTTGGGCATGACGGGCACGTCCTCGCGGGTCCACATCGGGTCAAAGCCGGCACCGAGGAAGCCAAGGTTCAGCTCATCGGCGACCATCTTGACCTCGACCAGGTGCTGGCCGGTCTCCGAGCAAATGTCGTGAATGTCCTTCAGCGGCGCGCCGGACAGTTCGAACTGCCCGCCGGGCTCCAGGCTGATGGAGGCGGTGAACCCCTCAGTGTTCTTCCGCTCCAGGGCGATGACATGACCGCCCTCCTCGACGGGGGCCCAGCCGAAGCGTTGCAGACCTTCAAGCATGGCGCGGATGCCGTTCGGCCCCTCATAGGTCGGCCGGCGCAGGGTGGATTTGTCGAAGCCGAACTTCTCGTGCTCGGCACCGACCCGCCACTGGTCCTTGGGCTTGATCCCCTTGGAAAGCGCGCCGACGAGGTCGTCGAACGTCAGGGGTGTTTCGGTCATGCGATGATGTTCCAGCCCTTGGTCGTCGCTAGATGGGCGAGCGTGACCGTAGGCTCAAGGGACGATGACGGCCCGCCGTCGCGAAATGTGCACTCGAAAAAACAGGGTGCACATCGTGCACATTCAAGGATGAAGGTCATGGCTCGGTCCAGAGCAAGCCGCACCATAGACCACCCGTGCGTCAATCACGGTCGTATCCGCGATCCCAATCCCCGACCGCCGCCTGCCACAGCGTCATGGCGGCGATGGCGGCCGTGTCGGCCCGCAGGATGCGCGGGCCGAGCGACACGGCGGTCGTGAAGGACAGGGCCCGCAACCGCTCTCCCTCCTCGGGCGAGAAGCCGCCTTCGGGACCGATCAGGATGGACCAAGGCTTACGCTCTCCCTCCCCGGACGGGGAGGGAGACGCCAGAGCCCGGACCGGCGGCGCTCCGCCCGTCTCGTCGCAGAACATCAGCCGGCGACCGTCCTCCCAGGTGTCCAGGATCGCCTCCAGCTTCACCGGCTCATCGATGACAGGCACGTCCAGCCGCCCGGTCTGCTCTGCGGCCTCCTCGGCGATGGCGTCCAGACGGTCCAGGCGAATCCGTTCGGCGTTGGTCCTCTGGGTGATCGCCAGCCGAACCCGTTTCGCGCCCAGCTCGGCGGCCTTCTCGACGATGGTCTCCACCCGCGCCTTCTTCACCACGGCGACGATCAGCTCCAGGTCCGGGCCGTGGGTCTGTGGTCGGACCTGATCTTCGGCCTTCAGGATCACGCCCTTCTTCAGCACTTCGGCGACGACGCAGCGCCACTCGCCGTCAACGCCGTTGAACACGAGCAACAGATCGCCCGCCTTCAGCCGCATCACCTGGGTCAGGTAGCGCGATTGATCCAGCGTCGGCGCCAGCGCTGCGCCCGGGAACAGGGTCTGGGGGACGTGGAGCCGGATCATGCCCACACGGATGGGTCGGATTGCATCACGCGCCTGATCGCCTTGCGACAGCTCAACGTCTCGCCATCACCCGCGTCGGGGCGTGATGCGGCAGCTGTATTCCTCTTGCATCCTCGAAACCACGAAGGTTTCCCCAACCAGATCAAGCCGAACATCTGTACGGGTCTCGGAAGAGACCACCAGTCCCGTCTCGACGTCATGAAGGGTTTCGGTCTCGAGGCGCAGGGTGATCTCGGCTGGCAGGCCATTGATCTGCCCGTCCCCCGCGAAGGTCGCTGGCCCGGCGAACCGCCAGACGCGTCGTCCGTTCTGGACGGTCTCGCCGCGATACAGAACGTCGAACGAGCCGCCAAGCTCGAACGGTAACCCCTGGGCAGCAGTCATCCGGGTCAGCAGTTCACGCTGCAGTCTCGCCGGATAAAGGGCATCGCCCACGGCGAAGGATCGTCCCATCAGAAGGCGCTCGGCCACATCATCGGCATAGGCCAGAGCCATGGCCCCAAGGTCGACTTCCGGGGACTCGACCAACCAGGCGTCGACGTTCGATCCTGACAGGGTCGCATCGCTCACGACCCCGCCTGGAGACGCGGTGAAACGCAACAGGGTGTCCCCGTCCCCCGTATCGACGGTCTGTTCGAACAGATAACCGTTGCCGACACGCGTCGCGCGCAAACCGCGCGTGTCGGTCTCGATCGTGGCTTCCCGGGAACTGACATCGACACCCGCCTCCAGCACGGGCTGTGTGACGGTCTCGGCCTCGCACAGGCGCTCATGCGTCGTTGAGATCGCGGGCGTGATCCTGCCCGCCTGTGCATCGGCGACCTGGGGCGACAGCCCAAGAAGGCCGACCGCAAGAACGGCGCTATGGAATTTCATCTGACACACTCCGCGAACCGGGCCGACACCAGATCCGACCCTTGTTCAGTTCACGTCACAACGAGCGCGCGATCAAGAGCTTCATGATCTCGTTGGTGCCGCCGTAGATGCGCTGGACGCGGGCGTCCTTGTACAATTGGGCGATCGGGTACTCGTTCATGTAGCCGTAGCCGCCATGCAGTTGGAGCATCTCGTCGATGGTCTCGCCCTGGATGTCGGTGACCCAGTACTTGGCCATCGAGGCCGTCACCGCGTCGAGCTGACCCTTCAGGTGCAGGCCGATGCAGTGGTCGACGAAGACGCGGGCGACGGTCAGCTTGGTCTTGACCTCGGCCAGCTTGAACTGGGTGTTCTGGAAATCGAGGATGCGCTTCCCGAACGCCTTGCGTCCCTTGACGTATTCCAGGGTCTCGTGGAGGCCGCGCTCGGCCGCCGCCACGCCCTGGACGGCGATGTTCAGACGTTCCTGCGGCAGCTGCTGCATCAGCTGGATGAAGCCCAGGCCCTCGGCGCCGCCGATGATGTTCTCGCCGGGCACCTTCACGTCGTTGAAGAAGAGCTCGGAGGTGTCATTGCCCTCCATGCCGATCTTGTGGAGGTTGCGGCCCCGCTCGAAGCCTTCCGCCCCGTCGGTCTCGACCACGATCAGCGACGTTCCCTTGGCGCCCTCGGCCGGGTCGGTCTTGGCCACGACGATGATGAAGTTGGCCAGCTGGCCGTTGGTGATGAAGGTCTTGGATCCGTTCACCACATAGCCGTTGCCGGACTTGATCGCGGTGGTCTTGATCCCTTGCAGGTCGCTGCCCGCGCCCGGCTCGGTCATGGCGATGGCGCCGACCAGCTCGCCGGTCAGGAGGCGCGGCAGCCAGCGCTCTTTCTGCTCCGGCGTGCCGTAGTGCCAGATGTAGGGGGCGACGATCGCGTTGTGCAGCGAGATGCCGAAGTGGTCCGCGCCCTTCCAGCCCAGCTGGCGCATCAGCACGACCTCGTGGCGATAGTCCCCGCCCATGCCGCCGTCTTCCTCGGGCATGGACAGGCCCAGCAGACCCGCCTCGCCGGCCTTGTTCCACAGCTCGCGCGGGACGGTGGAGTTGGCGATCCACGACTGGACGGCCTCGGGCGGGGCGTGCTCGTCGATCCACTTGGCGACGGAATCGGAGAAGAGGACGATCTCCTCGTCCTGCATGAAGTCGGGTTCGGGAACGGACAGGGGGTTCATTCACTAGCTCCAGTCATCTCCCTCCCCCTGCGGGGGAGGGCAGGCGCGCAGCGCCGGGTGGGGGCGGCAAGGCGATATAGAGTCGGCGCCTGGCGTGTGGCTCGCCGGGCCGCC